>NZ_QZMV01000050.1:0-8930 GCF_003957705.1 Bradyrhizobium sp. LVM 105
CACGGCAGCCTAACCCCGGCAGAGGCTCCACTTATCGACGCGGATATTCTGTTCAGACAACCGGGGCCAGCTCAGAGTCCCGAGCAGATTGCCCGACGCTTGCCGATCGACTTCCCGGACGACAAGACGATGCGCATCAGCCACGACCCTTATGACCTGCACTGAATTTTCATCCAGCAGCAGTTAGTTAGAGTCTCGGGCCGCCCGAGAGAACGTTCGCGATATATCTTGCATAACGAGAAACTATTTGCCACGAACATCGTGGTGGAGCACTTTTGCTGTCCGTCATCGCTGAATTAGCGTCGGCGACAAGCAACAGCTGACAGTCGATCGAACGCCCAGCAGCAGCGTCGGGATCGATTGCCGCAAGGTGACATCGCCCCCGCTACAAGTTGGGACGTCTAGGGCTCATTGTACCATGCACCACATCCGTCCAACTCGACCTCTCTCTCAATACACTGCGCCAGTTAAGACCGAACCGGACGAGACTTATTATGATACCACAATCTCGTCATCGGTTGATCGGGCCCAGGCATCACTGTCGCCAGCTCCGAATTCAAGCAGCGGACAATCTGTCCTCGAGCGTTTTGAGGGAGCAGAGTTCATTTATCCGGCGGACATTGCACATCAAGGCAACACGCACAAATTGTCCTTGAAACAGGCATCCGCAGCGAGACAACTTCTGTATCATCCGGGAGACGTGCTTCGACGGGAAATCGCGAAAGCAGCAGGCCCACTCGTTCGTATTTTGATGAAATTGACCGACGCTGAACTAAGCACATTGTCGACGCGCTTAGTGTCACCGGGTTGTCTGCTTGCAGACAAATCGCCGAATGTATTGCTGGAAATCCTTGAGCGGTTGATTGATGATGCGCGACACGAGGCAGGCCGTGCAAGCGCAACAGACCGAACGGCCTTTATTTCCTTCTTAGGCGATCTCGGTACATTCTATGCCGATTCTAAGAAGAGCGACGGACCATTTTCATTATCTACAGAACAGAAGCAAACATTTCTTGGTCGGTTGTCAGATTTGATTGCTGAAGAAAAACTCACCGCTATCTCAGATGAAGTACTAAAACGAGTCGCAAAAGTCTCCGCGGGGACAGGAGTCGTGGGGCCGAAGAAGAAAGCGGAGAGGAAAAAAATAGACACCTCTTCGATACGAAGAGGGCTATACAACCTCGGCGACGAAATTGACGAAAGGCTTGGCGTGCCTGAACATACGCGAATTCCTCCGATCACTTGGAAGCCGATGCTTATCAAAGCAACACGGCTCTTAAACCTCGAGGAGCCTCTCGTTGGCCATATGTCGGGCTCCCCTGCTGAAATTTTGATGGTGTGGGACATGCTGTGCGGTCGTGCCGAGGGCGTATACACTGCGGCTCTTGATGCGCATCGGAATGCGATCAATGCAGGCATTGGCTCTGCGGAACCAAAGGACCATTTTAGTGCAGAAGAATGGGCAGCACGGCTTGCCCGTCTTGCCGGCGCTTGCGCGATGCAGATCGGCGTAGGTTATCACAGCGCGGTAGAAGTTGCGGAAAGCGCGCTCAAATATACCGGACAAGACTTGCGAAGCGTGCTTGCCGATCCGGCCACAGAGGATGCTACTCGGTTGCTCGGAGCAGGTGCTGCAACGGATCTTATTACGGAACTTTTCGAAACTCAAACAAAGTCAACTTTGGACTGCTCAGACGTGCTGGCCTTGCCGCCAAGGTTTATCCAATCCTGAGTTCGCCCTGGCAGTTTATTTGCCTAACTAGTCTTACTGCGTCACAAACGGTGGTCTGTGGAATGGACGAACTTGATTGCACAACAAGGACATCTCGACAGCGTTCGGACGAGCCCTTGCTGGAGTCGCCGTCGCATCGTCGTGATCGAATCTGGAATGTGACGTTGGGTCCGTAGCGGCAGAACCGCGGGGTCTGCAATCTGCGGGAACGCGAGCGAGCGGGATCGGCCGGGCGCGCCGAGCGCGCCGAGCGCCTGAGGGGGGAATCGTCTCCCGCTCGGAGATCAGGAATCCAAAGGCTGCAATGCACATCGTTGCGTGATGATGAAAGCCGCGCCAGCCGCGTCCCTCGAAGTGGCCAAGCCCGACCTCCTGCTTGAGTTCCTGATAGTCGCGTTCGATGCGCCAGCGCAATTTAACCGTCTCAACGAGAGTCCGGAATGCCACATCCTCCGGCAATGTCGAGAGCCAGTATTTGGTAGGCTGGTCCTCGCCTTTCGGCCATTCGATCAGCAACCATTCCTCCAATCGCTGGGTGGTTTGCCAATAATCACGGTGCGCGGCACGGACCCGCACGCGGGCAAAGCGCGAGCTCAGCTTTTCGTTCGTTCCTTGCCGCCACGTGATGGTGCGCCAAGCTTTGGCCGGCAGGCCGATCGCGAGCGTTTTGACGGCGGCCGGCCGATGCTGACGGTTGCGGCGCATCAGTTTCGGGGGACGGCCGCGGCCCGACCATGGCTTCGGCGGCAAGGGACCGGTGCCGGGCGCCCATACCGTTGTGCTCGACAGAAGACCCGCCACATAGGTCAATCCCAGCGCCGTGATCTCCGTGCGCAGATCGCTGTTGTTGCCATAGCCCGCGTCCATCAGCACGACACCGCGCGGAAGGCCGGTCGCACAGGCCCACTGCAACTGCTCCAGCGCGATCTCCGGCTTGGTCCGGAAGCCGACTTCGGAATGCCCACCTTGCGCCGCCGATCGCAATCCTCAGTCCATTCCTTCGGAAGATATAGGCGATAGGCGACAGGCAGGCTGGCGTGGTGGTTGGCAATCGACAGTGACACCGCCACCTGGCAACTATCCTGCTTGCCGAGCTGCCCGCAATATTGCCGTGCAACTCTAACCGAATGTCGCCCCTGCTTGGGAAAGCCGGTGTCATCGATGATCCAAGCTTCGATCGGGCCATGGCGTTCAATCGCCGGCAGGACCATCTCGCGTACCTTGCTCAGCACCTTCTCATCCGACCAGGTGCCGCTGCCGACGAAATGCAGCAGCGATTGATGCTGGGCGGCCGTCCGTTCCGGAGCCGTCACCGCCGCCATGGGCTCCACGCTCTTGCGACCGCCACAGGCCATGAGGCCGACGCAATAGTCGCGCAGCGGTGCCTTCCGATCAGCATGACCGATGACGCTGGCAAGCCCTTCCAAATACGCCGCAAATCGCATCTCACTGGTCTTGGTGCCACGCCCGCTCATGTAGCCTCCTCGGCTGATGGTCCATGCTTCAACCATCGCTGATTCCGGCCGGACAAAGCCTGCGGTTTTGTGACTCAGTCAGACTAGTGGTTCATCACAGGGGAGTAGCCCCGCGGAATTTCACCCCGGGGCTCTCGCAGAACCGGACATGACAGTCTCCCGTCATCCGGCTCCCATCAGGCAAACGTCCCAGTCATACCGAGTCGCCAGTGCACAAAGAGTCCCGCACTTTCCTTGACGAGTCTTAGGAAGAACTGACTCGCACCAGCTTTAGTGCGGCGGAAGCGCTTGAACTTCCGCACCGCCCACGCCACGAGCGTCTGATTGACGTATCGCAGGAAGGGATACAGTGCCGACCGAGTATAGCGCCCATAGTATGCAATCCATCCCCTGAGGAGAGGATTGATCTCTGAGGCTAGCTCCTGCAAGGACAGGTGTGTCTGCCGGCGCAAGTTCAAGGCCCGAATCGTTTCCCGCATGGTCTTCATTGCCGATGGACTGACTGCTGGAGTAAATCCTCCAAACAGCGAGTTGGTTCGGGAATTCATTACCTGACGGGAGCGAAAGCAAAATCCGAGGAAGTCAAAGCTGACATTCGGGTAGTTGCCTTTGCGATTCCCATCTCTGCAGTAGACGATCTTGGTTTTCGTTGGATGCATCTCCAGATGGCACTCTGCCAACCGGGCTTGAAGCTCAACCTTGAGGGTTTCTGCTTCTAGCTCGGTACGGCAGTGCACCAGTCGTCGAGTCGCCCGGGGGAGTTTCACCCCCAGGCGCTCACAGATCCGGACGTGAACGTCTCCGCTCATCCGGCTCTTACCGTCCAGCCGCCGTCTTGTGTAGCATCGGCCAATGGGCCATGTGTGGACGGCTCCGGGTTGGCAAGGAGAATCTTCACGTCGCAGGATTGGTCGGAGCAGCCATGTGTTCGGCCTGTTTGCGCGGTACACATGACCGCTGGCCATAATGCCCTCCGCGGATCAGGTCCCGGTCAAAAGCACGCATTCTAGATGCCATGGCCCAAGTGGGTTGTCCTGATCGCCGGATCGACCGGCACCGCATTACGTGCTGTTCGCCCTCCCAACCGTTACGTCACGCCGGCGATGTCGGCGCGATCTCGTTTAGGCCGCCAGCGCGGCCGGCTCCTGGTAGCGTTCGTTCCTCGCCATCATCGCCCAGGCCATCCTGGCGAGCTTGTTGGCAAGCGCGATGGCCGCGACCTTGGTGGGCCGCCGCGCCAACAATCGCGTGAGCCATGGCCGATGATCGGTGCCATGGATCTTTGCGTAGCGGATTACGGCGAGCGCGCCAGCCGTGAACAGGCTACGCAAATAGCGATCGCCCTGCTTGCTGATGCTGCCAAGCTTGTCTTTGCCCCCGCTCGAGCTCTGCTTTGGCACGAGGCCAACCCAGGCCGAGAAGTCCCGCCCGGATCGGAAGGCTTTGGGATCGGCAATGCTGGCGACCAGCGCTGTAGCCAGCGCCGGACCGACGCCAGGGATCGCGTCCAGCCGCTTGCTCGTCGTGTTTGATCGGTGCCAGGCGATGATGCGGCGGTCAAATTCCAGGATCTGGGCCTTCAGCGCGCGCAATTGAACGCCAAGAGCAGCAAGGCACATCCGGGCGACCTCCGGGACTCGGTCTTCGACTTTATCGGCGACGACTTCCAGCAATTGCTCGACGCCTCGCCGCCCAACAGGTGCGACAATCCCGAACTCGGCAAGATAGGCGCGGATCGAGTTGATGACGGCGGTCTGCTGGCGGATGAAGAGGTGGCGCGCTCGGTGAAGCATCAGACAGCTCTGTTGCTCGACTGTCTTGGTCGGCACGAACCGCATGTTGGGCCTCGTCACCGCTTCACAGATCGCCTCCGCATCCGTAGCGTCGTTCTTCTGCCGCTTGACGTAGGGCTTCACATAGGCCGGAGGCATCAATCGCACCGTATGTCCCAACGCCTGCAGTTCACGGGACCAATGGTGCGATGATGCGCAAGCTTCGATCCCCACCAGGCATGGCGGCAACTTCTGGAAAAACGCCAAGACGTGGCGGCGCCTCAATTGACGGCGTACGACCACCTGGCCGGCTGCATCAACGCCGTGCACTTGGAAGACCGACTTCGCAATATCAAGGCCAATCGTCGAGATTGACTGCATAGGCTGCTCCTCCGAATCGTGGGAGCCTCAAAACGGCACCCACTCCTTGGCACTCTCGTGCCGGTGGAGGAGCCGTCCACAGCATCAAAAGCGTGGGGGCGCGACAAGCAATGTCCCGTACCCAGTGCTCTGCCCGTCTTCGATGTCGCCGCAGACATTTGTATTTCGACATCGCCCATCGCGCCAGACATCGATTGAGATGGCGTAGTGTCGGGTAAAGCGCCGACTTGTAGTACCGACCATAGTAGTTCATCCAACCTCGAATGATCGGGTTGAACATCCTCGCCAGGTCGTCGATCCTCTTATCCACCCGGCAGCGTAGTTGCCATGCACGGATTTCCTGTCGGATTGCCTTCGTCGCGGCATTGCTGACACCGGGGCTGAAGTTGACGAAGTGCTTTCCCCAACGGTTCTTCGACCGACGGGCGCGGAACGTGTAGCCCAAAAAGTCGAATTTCTGTTCAGGATAATCACCTCGCCGGTCGTCATCCTTACAATAGACAATCTTCGTCTTGTCCGGATGAAGCTCAAGTCCGCATTCGGCAAAGCGCTTCGCAAGCGTCTCCTTCAGTTCTTGTGCCTGCCGCTCACTGTCGCAATGGCAGAGAATATCATCGGCATAACGCTCGAACGGGATGCTCGGATAATTTCTTCGCATCCACATGTCGAACGCATAGTGGAGAAAGAGATTCGCCATCAGCGGTGATACCACCGAGCCCTGCGACGTACCCTTCTCTCGGGGTTCAGGGGTGCCGTCTTCCAGTTGAACGGGAGCTTTAAGCCACCGTTCAATGTACAACAACACCCAAGCGCAGTCCGTGTGCTTCCGAATCGCCTTGAGCAAAAGCTCATGCGATATCGAGTCAAAATAGGCCCGAATGTCGACATCGAGCACGAAGGGATGCCGCCAGCATCGCTGGCGAGCAACCCCAACGGCAGCGCCGATTTTCCTGGTCGATATCCGAACGAGTCTGGATGAAAATGTTTCTCCAAATCCGGCTCCAGATATCCTTTGACGACTGCCTGAGCAACGCGATCCGACACCGTAGGAATTCCTAGCGGCCTCTTCCCGCCGTCGCGCTTGTCGATCTGCACACGCTTGACCGGCGGTGGAAAGTAGCTGCCCGAAGACATTCGATTCCAGAGCTTGTACAGATTGCTCTGCAAGTCTGTCTCGAACATCTCGATCGACTGCTCGTCCACACCGGCTGCGCCCCGATTTGCTTTAACCCGTTTGTACGCTTCCCAAACCCAGCGCTTGGGGATGTCATACGGCTTTGCTTGACCCAAAAGAGTCCTCCCGTTTCCGGTTGTTCTTCCAATCAAGCGGGACAGTGCCGTGCCTTCGCTCCGCCACCATTACAGTGCCTTCATCACTACTACACACGGCTCCGCCCCTGCATCGCGCATTGGTCCTCAGACTCTTGTGGGGCTTCCACTTGAACCATTCCCTTGGCATCGCGATACAGGTTCCCACGTTCCGCACAGAAGCCTGAACCGAGGTCACGCCACCTCGCCTGCCGGACGCCGCCTGAGCCGTAAACAGGTATCGCTCAGACTGATCCCAAGATAACGACTACCCCTTGGTTTTGACGTCTTCCCTACGCTTTCGACAGTTCATCAGTGGTTCGCTTGCGCTCGTCTCCTCGATCCTTACCTGACAGAGTCTTGCTCTGCCTTTTCCGGTCTCGCTCACCACCTCGACCATTGGGCCGAAGCAGCAGCCGGTGGTTTGAACCCTGATCCTGCAACCCGAGTTCGAGGGGCCAACCCCCATCTTCTGTGCAGCAAGGCTGCTCAAAGGTGCTCTACATCACACCTCCTTCGCGCCGTCGTGGCGCACGATCGTCGGCATAACGCACGACGATCATGTCGCCCCGGGCTTCTTGCCGTCTCCAGCGTTCGGCCCAGAGATCGTAGCAGTAATGCATGTAGACATTGGCGAGGAGCGGTGAAATTACCGACCCTTGACCCGTCCCCTGTCATCGACTGTTACGACGCCGTCTTCAAGTATACCCGCCTTGAGCCACTTCTGGATGAGGCGGACGATGCGCTTGTCGCCGATCCTATGTTCTAGGAAGCGGATGAGCCATTCCTGGCTAACAGCTCCAAAGAAGTTCTGGATGTCGGCGTCAAGTATCCAGTTCACCTTCTTTATTTTGATCGCTGCCGAAAGTGCATCCAACGCATCGTGCGGTCCCCGTCTGGGCCTGAACCCATAGGAGAAACCGACGAAGTCGACTTCATAGATCGCGTTGAGCACCAAGACGGTTGCGCCCTGGACGATTTTGTCTTCCAAGGCGGCGATCGCTAATGGCCGCTGCTTTCCATCCGCCTTCGGGATATACGTCCGGCGAGACGGTTGCGGCCGGTAGGCTCCTCGGTGGACCCGTCCGTGCAGATCCTCGAGCCTGAGCTCAAGATCCGACTCGTAGTCCTGCCACGTGACGCCATCCACCCCGGGCGCGGCTTTGCGCTTCAGCGCGTAGAACGCCGTCTTCAGGGTATCGACATTGACGTGGTGGAGAAGCGCGGTGAACCGCTCCTTCTTTCTTTGCCTTCCTGCTTGTCGTACGCGGTCCAGCGCCTGGGTCACGCGATTCCGGCTCTGCGCCCGGTTCGTGCTTTGCTGGCCCACGTTCCCCTTGGTCCCCGGCCTTGGCTCCACCGGCTCCGCAGCCGGTTGCCCGGCCTTGTTCGTCGGCTTCGTTGCTGTCGGGTCGGAGGAGGCGCCCACCCGATAACGTACATTCATGCTTTGCCTCCTTGTCGGAGGCCGGGACGAATCCAACGATGAGTCAAAAATCAGGCGCGCGCTTCACCGAGAAACAGGGTTATTACCTGGCTTTCATCCATACCTACGCCCACATGTTCGGACGTCCACCCGCCGAAGCCGACATCCAGCGCCACTTCCGCGTCAGCCCGCCTTCGGTCCACCAGATGATCGTCACCCTCGAACGAAACGGCTTCATCCGACGTCAACCAGGCGTCCCCAGAAGCATCGAAATCCTCGTGCCGCCGGAAAGCTTGCCGATCCTCGAATGGCTCGGTATCAAAACGTCGAAATCACTGTGATGAACCACTAGTCGATTCTGCGCACACTCCAAGCGTGCAGAATTTTGTGCCGGAAAGTAGCTATCACTTGCGCACGCCCAACCCATCGAAAGCGTGTTAGCGACCGTGCGACGCAGAACCGCGCGGACGAAAGGATCACCGTCGTCAACGATCGCCAGGCTGATGTTGTTCAAGCTAATTATCGCCGCATCAAAAACGGAGCGGCGGCTCAAAGTTCAAATCAGTTGCCGAAGGTGATCGCAGGTGTCAGATTCAACGACAGCATCGAGCTCAATCATATGCCGGCAAACAACGCCGTCTGATCCCCTCGTCACCCAAAATCCTGCATAGCTCCGAGCACTGGTCGCATCTGTGCACGTCGAATCCAATCGAAAGCGTCTTGCCACGGTTAAGCACCAGACTGTGCGAACGAAGGGAGCGTTAGTCGACCGTGAAGAACGTTGATCATGAGGTCTGTTGACGGGATGACCAGGCGCCGGCGAACAGGAAGGCGCA
>NZ_QZMV01000051.1:0-8778 GCF_003957705.1 Bradyrhizobium sp. LVM 105
CTGCTGACCCAGCATCACATCGTCTCGGACGGCTGGTCGATGGGCGTGCTGCTGCGTGAACTTAGCCAGCTTTACCGAGCATTCGAGGCTGGGCAGGACGATCCCCTGCCGCCGCTTGCGATCCAATATCCGGATTACGCCGCCTGGCAACGCCAATGGCTGTCGGGCGAACGGCTGCAGAAGCAGGCGCAATATTGGCGCAGCGCCCTGGCAGGCACGACCCGTCTTGTCTTGCCGACGGACCGTGCGCGGCCTGGCCAGCAGTCGTTTGCCGCGGCCACGGTCCCGATCGTCATCGATGCGGATCTGACGCGGGAGCTGAGGCGGCTGAGCCTGCAGCATGGCACGACGTTGTTCACGATCGTGCTGGCGGCCTGGGCGGCGGTGCTGTCGCGTCTGTCGGGACAGGACGATCTTGTGATTGGCGTGCCGAGCGCCAATCGGGGGCACCGGGAGATCGAAGAGCTAATCGGCTTCTTCGTCAACACCCTGGCGCTTCGGCTGGATCTGTCGGGCGAGCCAAGCGTGTCGGAGTTTCTGGAGCGGACGCGGCGCACGGTGCTGGCTGCGCAGGAGCATCAGGACCTGCCGTTCGAGCAGGTGGTGGAGATCGTGCAGCCGCCCCGCGCTCTTGATCACACGCCATTGTTCCAGGTGATGCTGGCCTGGGAGAACAATGCGCTTGGGGCGTTGGAGCTGCCGGGGCTGAGTGTCGAAGCTGCCGGGGACGAGATTGATCAGGCTAAGTTCGATCTGGAGCTGAGCCTTGGCGAGCATGGCGCGGAGATCGCCGGAACGCTGGCTTATGCCACGGCGCTATTTGATCAGGCGACCATCGAGCGGCAGCGTGGTTATCTGCTGGCGCTGCTGCGGGCGATGGCTGCCGATGCGCAGCAAGAGGTCCGCCGGATTGAGCTGCTGTCGACTGCCGAGCGCACCTATCTGCTGGAGGAGCTGAACCGAACGGCGGCGAGATATCCTGCGGAGCGGTGCATCCATGAGCTGTTCGAGGCGCAGGTCCAAAAGGCGCCGCATGCAGTGGCGGTGGTCTGCGACGATGAGCGGCTGAGCTATGCTGAACTCAATGCAAGGGCCAACCGCCTCGCACATCACCTGATCGCCCTCGGGGTTAGGCCGGACCAGCCGGTTGCGATCTGCCTTGAGCGCAGTTCGATGATGGTGGTGGGGCTGTTGGCGATCATGAAGGCTGGTGGGGCCTATGTGCCGTTGGACCCGGCATATCCGTCGGCACGGCTGCGCCAGGTGCTCAACGATGCGGTGCCCCGCCTACTGCTGACCGATGTGGCCGGCCGTGCAGCCTTGGGCGCGGTAGTGTCGGCCGATGTGAGCGTGGTGGAGCTCGATGCTGCGGCGCCGGCCTGGGCCAGCTTGCCGGATGCAAATCCTGACCCGCGCGCGCTCAGCCTAACCTCCCGCAATCTCGCCTATGTGATCTACACCTCGGGATCCACGGGCACGCCCAAAGGGGCCCAGAATGAGCATCGGGCTATCGTTAATCGCCTGATCTGGATGCAGAACGCCTATGGTCTGAAGGCAACAGACCTCGTCTTGCAGAAGACGCCATTTAGCTTCGATGTCTCGGCTTGGGAGTTCTTTTGGACTTTGCTTGAAGGGGCAACGCTGGTGCTGGCGCCGCCTGGTGCGCACAGAGATCCCGATGCATTGGTCGACTTGATCATCAGCCAGCGCATCACGACGGTTCACTTCGTGCCATCTATGCTGGTCAGCTTTTTGGATGCCAAGAGTGTTGAGCGCTGCACATCGCTGCGGCGGGTTTTATGCAGCGGCGAGGCGCTCCCTGCCGCCAGTGTGCATAGAGTTCGGCACGTATTGCCCTGGACGGCCCTGCACAATCTCTACGGTCCGACTGAGGCCGCGATCGACGTTACATCCTGGAGCTGCCCCGCTGAGTTTGATAACGCTATCGTTCCGATTGGCCGTCCAATCGCCAACACGCGGGTCTACTTGCTGGATGGTCATGGCGGGTTGGTCCCGTTCGGTGCGGTCGGCGAGCTTTACATTGGCGGGGCGGGGGTGGCACGGGGCTATCTGAACCGCCCTGAGCTGACGGCCGAACGGTTCATCGCCAGTCCCTTTGTCGAGGGCGATCGGCTGTACCGGACTGGCGACCTGGCACGCTACCTGCCGGACGGCAATCTTGAGTTCCTGGGCCGCAACGACGATCAGGTGAAGATCCGCGGCTACCGCATCGAGCCGGGCGAGATCGTAGCAAAGCTTTGCGAGCACGCCTGGGTGCGCGAGGCGGTGGTGGTGGCGCGCCAGAACGGCCCCAGTGACAAGCATCTGATCGCCTATGTGGTCTACGCGCCCGAGGCCGGCTCTGACGAGGGCGATGCAGGCACCCTTGCGGGCGCTTTGCGCGCGCACTTAAGTGCGCGGCTGCCGGACTACATGGTGCCGAGTGCGTTCGTGCGGCTGGCAGCGCTTCCGTTGACGCTGAACGGCAAGCTCGATCGCAAGGCGCTGCCGGCCCCTCGCGACGAGGCTTATGTGCGCCGGACCTATGCGCTGCCACAGGGCGAGATGGAGGCGGTTCTGGCCCAGATCTGGGCCGAGCTGCTCGGGCTGGAGCGGGTCGGACGAGACGACAACTTCTTCGAACTGGGAGGGCACTCGCTCTTGGCGGTGCAGATGATCGAGCGTCTACGGCGGCGGTCACTGCGCATCGAGGTGCGCACCTTGTTCGTCAAGCCGGTGCTGGCGGATCTGGCTGCAAGTCTGGGTCGTCATTACGAGGCGGCGGTCCCGGCCAACTTGATCACCGAGCGGACTGCGGCGATCACGCCGCAGATGTTGCCGCTGATCGAGCTGACGCAGCGTGACATCGACCGGATCATCGCCACGGTACCCGGCGGGGTTTGCAACATCCTGGACATTTACGGTCTGTCGCCGCTGCAGGATGGCATCCTGTTCCATCATTTGCTAGCGGCAAAGGGCGATCCATACCTACTGGTGTCGCAGATGGCGTTTGCCGAGCGTGGGCTGCTCGATCGCTATCTTGCCGCGGTCCAGCGGGTGGTGGATCGCCACGACATCCTGCGTACCTCGTTTGTCTGGGAGGGGTTGTCGCGGCCAGCCCAGGTGGTGTGGCGGCAGGCGCGACTGGAGGTGATCGAGATTCAGCTGGATGGCGCTCACGGCACTGGCGCCGAGCAGCTCAAGGAGCGGTTTGATCCACGTCGGCACCGCATCGAGCTTGGCCGCGCGCCACTGCTGCGGTTTGTGATTGCGCGCGAGCCCGGTAGCGCGCGCTGGCTGCTGCTGGAGCTGCAGCATCATCTCATCGGGGATCACACGACGCGCGACGTGATGCATGCTGAGGTCCGGGCGGAGCTGGAGGAGCGTGTGCATGAGCTGACGGCGCCGCAGCCATTCCGTAATTTGGTGGCACAGGCGCATCTACGTGGTGATGCCAAGTCCGATGAAGCGTTCTTCCGGGAGCTGCTGGCCGACATCGACGAGCCGACCACGCCCTTCGGCTTGAGCGAGGTGCGCGGCGACGGTGGCGGGGTTCGAGAGGCTCATCGGATGCTGCCGCCAGCGCTCCATGCGCAGCTACGCGAACAGGCGCGTCGGCTGGGGGTGAGTCTGGCGAGCCTGTGCCATCTGGCGTGGGGACAGGTGGTGGCGCGCAGCAGCGGCCGCGAGCAGGTGGTGTTCGGCACGGTGCTGTTAGGCCGGCTGCAGGGCAGTGCTGGCGCCGACCGCGCCATGGGGCTGTTCATCAACACCCTGCCGCTGCGACTTGATCTCGATGGGACCGCCGTCGAGGCGAGCGTGCGGATGACGCACGCCCGGCTGGCCGACCTGCTGGCACATGAGCATGCCTCGCTGGCATTGGCACAGCGCTGCAGCGCTGTTGCGGCGTCGGCGCCGCTGTTCAGCACGCTGTTGAACTACCGTCACAACACGGCGCCGGCTGTGCCGGGCTCCGGGACGGATAATGTCTTGTCGGGCATGGAATGGCTGGGTGGGGAGGAACGCACCAACTATCCCCTGACCCTGTCGGTGGAGGACTTTGGCGAGGCGCTGGGCCTCACTGCGCAGGTGGCGGAGCCAGTCTCGGCGGATCGGATCTGCGGCTACATGCAGCGCGCGCTCGAGCAACTGGCAGAGGCGCTCGAGCATGCCCCGGATACGCCGGTACGTGACCTCGACATCCTGCCGGCCAAGGAGCGTACCTATCTGCTGGAGGATCTGAACCGGACGGCGAGGGCCTATCCATCGGACCTGTGCGTCCATGAGCTGTTCGAGGCGCAGGTGCAAAAGGCGCCGGAGGCGGTGGCGCTGGTCTGCGATGATGAGCGGCTGAGCTATGGCGAGCTCAATGCGCGGGCCAACCGCCTGGCACATCACCTGATCGAGCTTGGGGTCAAGCCGGACCAGCCGGTTGCGATCTGCCTCGAACGCAGTCCGGCGATGGTGGTTGGTGTCTTGGCGATCCTCAAGGCGGGCGGTGCCTATCTGCCGCTGGACCCAGCCTATCCCAGCGAGCGGCTGCATCAGGTTGTCGACGATGCCGCGCCGAGGCTGCTGCTTTGCGACGTCGTCGGTCGCGCAGCACTCGGCGCCGAAGTGCTGACCGATGTGACGGTGATTGATCTGGAGACGGCGACCCCGCCCTGGGCCGAACGGCCGGCTTCAAACCCTGACCGGCGGACGCTTGGCCTCACATCGGGCCATCTTGCCTACGTGATCTACACGTCAGGATCAACCGGATCCCCGAAGGGGGTCATGGTTCAACATCAGGGATTGGTCAATCTGCTGTCGGCTCAGGTCGGGCTCTTTGGCGCGTCTTCCAACAGCCGAGTCGTGCAGTTCGCCTCCATTGCTTTTGATGCAAGCGCTTGGGAGCTTCTTATGGCGTTTGGCTCCGGAGCCTCTTTGCACTTGCCTTCGGAAGAGATCCGTCAAGCGAGTAACAAGCTATTGGAATATCTCCAAAGCGAAGCCATCACCCACGCGACATTACCCCCAGCATTGCTTCAGACAAGCGAGGATCTGGAAGGTTTGACCTCACAAGTTCTCATTCTCGCCGGAGAGCTGCCGAAGCCTGAACTCATCCGAAGTCGGACCCCAGCATCAATTTTCAACGCTTATGGCCCGACCGAGGCAACGGTCTGTGGAACGATCTGGACTTGCCCGGCTGATTTCAATGGGTCGGTGGTCCCGATCGGGCGTCCAATTGCCAACACGCGGGTGTACCTGCTGGATGGTGATCGCGCGCCCGTGCCGTTCGGTGCGGTGGGCGAGCTTTACATTGGCGGGGCAGGGGTGGCGCGTGGCTACCTGAACCGCCCTGAACTGACTGCCGAGCGGTTCATCGCCAGTCCCTTTGTCGAGGGCGATCGGCTGTACCGGACCGGCGACCTGGCACGCTACCTGCCGGACGGCAATCTGGAGTTCTTAGGCCGCAACGACGATCAGGTGAAGATCCGCGGCTACCGCATCGAGCCGGGCGAGATCGTGGCGCGGCTTTGCGAGCACGCCTGGGTGCGCGAGGCGGTGGTGGTGGCGCGCCAGAGCGGCGCCGGCGACAAGCATCTTGTCGCCTATGTGGTCTGCGCGCCCGAGGCCGGCTCGGACGAGGGCGATGGAGGCGGGCTGGCGGGCGCCTTGCGCGCGCACTTGAGTGGCCGGGTGCCGGACTACATGATGCCGAGCGCGTTCGTGCGCCTGGCGGCGCTTCCGTTGACGGTGAATGGCAAGCTCGATCGGAACGCGCTGCCGGCCCCTCGCGATCAGGCCTATGCGCTGGCGGCCTATGAGTCGCCGCAAGGTGCGGTGGAGACGGCGCTGGCGCGGATCTGGGCCGAGCTCCTTGGTGTCGAACGCATCGGACGCAACGACCACTTCTTCGAGCTGGGCGGCCACTCGCTCCTGGCGGTGCACCTGCTCAGTCGAGCATTAAAGTTTGGGCTGAGTTTTAGCGCCACCGACCTCTTCCGGGCTCCCGTTCTGAAGGAGCTTGCATCAAAGATTCGTTTGCAGGTGCAACCCAGTAACTCGGCAGTGGTTTCCGTTCGACCGACCGGATCGCAGCCACCGCTCTTCTTTGTCCCCACAGGTTGGGGAGATTATTCCTATGTCCTCGGTTTGGCGGCGGAAATGGACGCAGACTGCCCGGTCTACGCTCTGCCATGGCCCCCTTTCGATGACGTTTGTCCACCGACACTTGAGGCGATGGCAGCGGAGGTGATTGTTGCAATTAAACAGATCCAGCCACGTGGCCCGTACCGCTTGGCCGGATACTCATCAGGTGCAATCCTGGCTTATGCTATTGCCGAGCAGTTACTGAGCATTGATGAAGTCGTGTCATTCATTGCGTTCATCGATGTTAGCCCACCTGCGGCTTCAAACGCGTCACTTAACCATTTGGCGCGAGAATTTGTTTTGGATCGTTGTGGAATCTTACGCGACGAACATCGCGAGGTTTTGGCACGCGACACCGAACAATGCTCAATCTCTGAGTTGCTTGAAAAGGCGCAGCAAATCGGAGCGTTAGCTCCAGATTACGATCTCCACAGTTGCGCTTCAATGTATCTAAGGATCGCGACATTTCACCAGGCGCTGCAGTCTTATCGCCTTCGGTCGCTCCCGATTGAAATACACCACTTTTATGCCAATGAGCCTCTTGTCAATCGTTGGGTATCAGCTGACAAACAACTTGATCGCGACTTGCCGAGGCAGGGCTGGGACCGGGTCCTGAATGCTGGGGCTGTTCATGCGGTACCCGTTCCAGGCAACCACGAGACAATGGTGAGCAATCCAGAAAACCGCCGAGTTCTGGCTCGAGCCATTTCCACGGCCTTGATCGGGACTGTTGAACAGACCCAAAGAACTTCTCCGAGGGCTCAGGGTTCGAAGGTTGTCTAGGGCCGCAAACTATTCACTACTTGTGGCATACGGACCTCTCGTGCACTGACTCTGCTCTATGACATCGCGAGCATCCTTATGCAGCCACAGTCGCCGGTCGTGAACTTTCCAGCAGGGCTAGGTGGACCGGCCATCGCGCGTCCTCAGGCGCTGACGTCGGCCATGCCTGCGATTGGCACTGTGGCCTTGTCGCCCCGCAGCAAGCACGGCAAGGTTACTTGTGAGAGGTTTCTCACTCCTGCCTTCGGGCGCTCGATCCGGAGCCGTCCGTGCGCCCATCTGTTCCAGCAAAGCAAGAAAGGCCCGGCCTTTGTCCGTTATGATCCACTGTCCGGGTTCTCGCGCAACCAGCCCTTGTCCGAAAATGTTGAGATCCGGCGCCCGCTCCGCCAATCGCTTCATACGATCCGTCCACTCCGGACCGCTGGTGTAGTACACCGCCAGGTAATCCTTCAGGACAGCGAGACTCGCACAGCCCTCCGGTTGGCCAGCGAGAATCTTAAGTATCGAGACCTGAAAACTCAATTTCTCCGACCAAACGCCTCTTAGCGCGGCACCGGCCGGACCCCGCGCTCGACTTCAAAACTAGAGCCTGAAAGAAATGCTGATGCACGGACCATCCGGCAAATTTGCATGAAGCTTAGGCTGTGCTTTGTTGTCTGGGGGGACCCTTTTTGAAGCAATCTTCGGCCTTTCCTGGATGGCGTGCAGGCTGTCGAGCATCGAACCTGACTGATGGTGGACAGCCCGGAGCTTTGCGAAGGGAGCTTGTGCGTCTCACGTCAGGTCTCGCGAGCGAGAGTTTTCGACTAAGGTCGACCCCGCAAGAAAGCTGAAGACTACCATACGCGCGTGAATGTATCGGCGCCCTTTAGCTTGCTGGGCTTGCCGTTCTTATCAACGTAGAACAGCGTCCATGACGTTGGCATTTGAGGACCGTTGATTTTTCCAACCCAGCGGGTGAGAGAATTGCACTGCCCAAAAGTAACAACAAAATACAGTCCGGTTGGACGGACGGCTCCCGATGCGGGATAAGGGATACCCTGGCAGGCAAACCCTTGAGCATGGTTTGTGAAAGTACCTTGTATGGTCCCGCCATTCGTGGACCAAACAAACAGTTCCGACCCCCGTTCATTCTTCCAGTATGAGGGCGCAGGAAGTCCCTGCGCGCCCGCCTGACCGACGGCCAAGAAAAACTGACCGATCAACAAAAATGCCAGAAGTCTCTTCATAGTGAAGCCCCCAAACTCGCCTGAAAACGGCATTCGGGTCACCAGTCTGATACAATTTCCGGTGACGTTTGCTGCTCTTCTTTCGCGTCTGGTGAAGGAATGCGGCGCACATGCAAGAGTTCACGCTGGAACTCGGCGTCGCTCCTCGGCCCTGCATCGGTGGGACGGTGCGCCCAAGCGGCCGAACTCCAAGACCATCATAGGCTAGCTGTCCGTCATGAGTTTAATCTCTAGAGGCAGAGGCAATTACTACACCGATAGCGGGACTTCCGGCGCGCACCGCGCCTCGCCCGCAGCTCTTGACCGGTGCCGATTATTACGTGAACGAGAAGCATCAAAGTCTGGGAATGGCAGCTGAGAATGATAGAAGTGATTGAGGCGAGCCCCTCGGAGTTACCGCGCGTATTGCACAAAAACTCATGGCGCTTGTCTTGGATTCTCGCGCTCGTGGTCATCTCCTTTGGTCTGTGTGCCGCGGCAGCCTATGTTGAGCTATGCAGAATTCTGGGTGACGAGGTGATCAGGCGGCGTGGGTTGCCGGCATTTGGATAACCTCGATGCCATCGTTGAATCTGACACCTGCGATGATCTTCGGCAACTGATTTGTGCCTTTGAGCCGCCGCCAGGT
>NZ_QZMV01000052.1:0-7882 GCF_003957705.1 Bradyrhizobium sp. LVM 105
CACGGCAGCCTAACCCCGGCAGAGGCTCCACTTATCGACGCGGATATTCTGTTCAGACAACCGGGGCCAGCTCAGATCGAGATCCGGAGCATCGCCGCTTTGCGAAGCTAAGGACGAATCGGCGTATCGACCGACGTGTTTCTGTCAAAAAACATCACGCTAGATACTCGCTTAATTGACGGCGCGCTCCGGTGCTAATTCAGGTGGCGGGACTCATGAACTGCTAGGGTGCCCGAATCTGGTTTACGAATGCCATCAATGCAGGCGTACGAACTGCTGCTTCCGATAGTACGCGAAGTATCCAGGATATCGCGGCGGCCAATCCTCGAATAGGGGATTAGTTGTTCTGCCTCTATATGCGGAAGCATAAGGTGGTCGACCCACATAGCAATGCCTATCGCTATCCGGATCCGTAACAGATCAAATTCGAAGGACGCATCTTCCTGCCAAAGGCGGGTTGGACCCGGATGGTGGTCCACCGGGCCGATCCTGGGCAAGGTCAAGATGTGACGATCTCCAGCGTTGCCGAAGCTCAGCCATTTAGGGCCGAGAGTAGTCACTTGCCGGTCTGCCGATCGAGGCGGCGGACCGCCTGGGAGGCATGCCGTAATGTTTTACAAAGGCTCGCCGCATGCGCTCGGGGTCGGTGAAACCGACCGCTTGCGCGATCGCCTCGATCGGCTCAGATCCGGCCTGTAATCGTGCGCGGGCCGCTTCGAGCCGAAGTCGTTCGACAGCCCTCGTTGGCGTCTCACCCGTTTCGCGCCGAAATGCGCGGCCGAATTGACGAAGGCTGAGACGCGCAGCTTCCGCAAGGCGTTCGATAGGTAACGGCTCCTGCAGACGATCGCGTGCGAAAGCCAATGCGATCCTTATGCGATCGGACTCCGGTTCCATCTGAGAGATCGGGGAATATTGCGATTGTCCGCCGGCGCGTCGATGATAGACGACAAGTTCGCGCGCTACTTTGCGCGCTAGTTCGACGCCGTGGTCAGCCTCGATCAGCGCCAAAGCAAGGTCGATGCCTGCCGTGACGCCTGCCGATGTCCAGATAGCGCGATCGGCGATAAAGATCTTGTCGGCATCGACCTCCACCGCTGGATACCTCCGTTGCAACTGGTGCGCCATCCGCCAATGCGTGGTGGCGCGTTTTCCATCGAGCAGTCCTGCCTCGGCCAGCAGAAATGCACCAGTGCAGACGCTCGCGATCCTGGATGTCCGCACGGCAAGCCGCGCCACCGCCTGCACTTCGCCCGGTTTAAGCATCGGGGCGATGTCGCCGCCGGAAATGACAAGCGTGTTCACATTGGCGTCACCGGCCGCCATGGTGGTCACCGGAACGCCACCGCTGCTCGGGACGAGTCCACCGGCGCGCGATAGGACCTCAAGCCTGTAAAGCGGCCGCCCGGCGACCTTGGCCACGGTCTCGAAGGCAGCGAACGGGCCAGCAAGGTCGAGGATCTGATGGCCTGGGTAAACGAAAAATCCGACGATGTGCATCGCTGGCGCATTCTAAGGGATCCAAGTCCTTTGCGCCATACGCTCCTGCCGACATAATCCGTGTGAACCGGGGAGGCCACCCATGACCATTCTGATCCCGCATTATGAGGGGGCTCGGAGCCCAGCGTCGGTGCCCGAGCATGCGTAGGTGTCCCAAGATCGAGCCGGCCGACTTGCCGTCGGTCTCGCGGCTGAGCTCGTCCTATGGCCGAGGCGATTTTGCCGATGCGTTTTCGGCGGACTTGCCAGAAACGGCCTCTGGGGACGTAGAGGCGCTCGCACGACATGTCTTCGAACAGCAACCTGAGTGGATCGCGATGCTGATGAGCATCCGAGACATTCTAGTGCGGCCTTTCGGCCTCAAAAGAGCAGCCGATCTGCAGTCCAGCGGAGGCGACCGCATCAGCATCTTTCGTGTCTTCGATCGAGACCAGGACGAGATCATCCTGGGAGAAGACGACTGGCATCTCGATTTCCGTGTGTCGGTCCTCTTGCAACCGACATCCGAGGGCCGGCCCCGTCGACTGATCGTAACGACGCTCGTCTTCTACAATCGTCTGCTGGGCCGGGCTTACATCGCGCTTATCGCGCCCTTCCATCGCTTGGTCGTACGATCGTCGCTCGATCAAGCGCAGAAGCGCGGATGGCCGAGTGATAGCGGCCGTGCCGCTCAGCCGCCTCCCGCGACGGGCCCAGCCAACGCCAGCAACGCATCGGATTGAACGCTAACAGGGACCGAGCGACGGTCATGCTTCTATGCCGGCAGGAGCCCTGTGGCCCGGTAGCTTTCGATCAACGCGTCAAACAATGATATGTCAGAGCGGCTTCTCGCCATGAGCTGAGCTCCGGCGACTGCCGCAAAGATCGCACGTGCCCGCGCCTGGCTGTTATCTGGGCGCGCCACGTCGGCGGCGACAACCGCCTTGCTGATCCAGGCCACGTTGACGTCGGAGAAGGTCTGAACCTCTGCCGTCACCTCATCCGGAAGATCATCATATTCGGCCGACATGAAGCTGCAAAGGCAAAGCCGATTGTTGCTCTCAAGCGATCTCCGGAAGATTTTTCGGATACTCCCGTAGTGCACTGATCGGATCCGCCGCGTCTCTGAGTAAGCTTTCGAGCTCGCTTTCGGTATCTTCCCAGTAGCGCCGAGCAACCGCTGCACCCAAGCTCGCGCTGCCTTCATCAATGTGCTGTTGCCTTTCTTTTTAGGAGCGCGAGCACGAGCCCTGCCAGCGCCCCATGCCCGCGCGCTTCTCGGGCATATAGCACCAGCGATCACAGTTGCTGCAGCCGACATGCTTCCTGCAGTGCGCGGTTCTGAGCCGGTCTCGAATCTCAGCGGGAACCGGCAGTCTTGCCTGCCAAGTCTTGACGTCGTGATGGTCGATGCGGCCAACCATATTGTCGGAGCGGACCAGAGCGGGCTCTCTTGATTGGTGCCGGTGAGGGTTAGCCCCGGCGGAGCGATTTGTCCCGCGCGTGTGCCCCTGTTGTGCCCCAGGTTTTTGGGGGCACACCTCAAGGGAACAGGGTCGCTAAGCTACTGCGGGAAAGGGCTAAATGGTGGGCGCACAAGGGATCGAACCTTGGACCTCTCCCGTGTGAAGGGAACGCTCTCCCGCTGAGCTATGCGCCCGGGACCATCATGCAGACGGCCGGACCTTGTCGGCCGGCCGGCGCATCGGAGCCCGCGATTTAGAAGTGCGGGCTTGAGGTGTCAAGTTTCCAGGTGCCGCGGAGAACGGAAACCTTGCCTCGGCCACGCAATTCGCGGCGGAGGGACGGTTTTGGGAGGCTTAGGCGCCCTGCTGGCGGGCGCGGGAGGCGTGGGCCTGCAGCGCCCGGATCCGCTCGGCCAGCGTTCCGCCGCCCTCGGGCAGGCTCGGCGCGCCGTTGGTCGCGGCGTCGTTGGCCGGGCGCGGCGCCGGCTTCGGCGGCTGGCCGGCCTCGGCCGCCAGCAGCGCCTCGATCGGCGAGTTCGGGCCTTCGAGCTGCATCGCGAGCTTGGCCACCTCGGCGGCGATGTCGTTGATGCGCTCGCGCAACAGCGCGTTCTCCATGCGCTCGGTGGCCCAGGAGCTCTCCGCCTGCTGCTGGATCGCGTTGATGTCGCGCTGAAGCTTGGCGCGCTCGTCGCGTGCGGTGCGCAGCTGCTCCTCCAGCGCGGCTTTCTCGGCGCGCAGCGACTCCATTGCAGCCGACGACTTGCCGCCGCTCAAGGCGGCGATCTCGACGCGCAGCTCCTTGATGGTGCGCTCGTTGCTCTCATTGGCCTGGCGGAGCTGGTTGTTCTCATAGTCGCGCTCGGCGAGCAGCTTGCCCTGCGTGGCGAGGCGGCCTTCGAGGTCGGCGACGCGGCCGGACAGCATCTCGGCTTCCTTGACCTGCAACAGCAGCTGGCGATCGAGCTCGGTGACGCGCTGGCTGAGATTCTCGACCCGGCCACGCGCCTCGCTGAGCTCGCGCGAGGCGGTCTCGGATTCGGTGCGCTCCTGCGCGAGGCGCGCCTGGGTGGCGGCAAATTCCTTCTCGGCGTCGCCGACCCGGTTCTTCAATTCCTCGATCTGCGCGCGCACGGCGAGCAGCTCGACCTGGCGGCTCTCCGCCATCATCGAGCGATCGGACAGCTCGGCATTGATCTTGGCGAGCTCGGCCTGCTTGTCGGCCAGCGCGATCTCGGCTTCGCGCAAGGCCTGGGTCTTGGTGTTGAATTCCTCCTCGGTGGCGCGGAGCTGCTCCTTCACCGCCTTCTCGCGCGCCTCGAGGGCGAAGATCGTGGCGTTCTTCTCGCCGAGCTCGATCTTCATGCGGTTGATGGCGTCGCTCTTCTTGCCGAGCTCGGCGAGCTGGCTCGTGGTCTTGTTCTTGAGCTGGTCGACGCTCATCTCGAGCCGCCGCGCCGACATGGCGAATTCGGCGCGGAGCTGGTCCTTGTCGGCCTGGATCTCCGCCATCGACAGCGGCGTTGCGGCCTCGAGCCGGCGCGTGGTCAGGCGCACGGCGCGGTTATGCACC
The DNA here is from genome assembly GCF_003957705.1 of Bradyrhizobium sp. LVM 105. Taxonomy (NCBI): domain Bacteria; kingdom Pseudomonadati; phylum Pseudomonadota; class Alphaproteobacteria; order Hyphomicrobiales; family Nitrobacteraceae; genus Bradyrhizobium; species Bradyrhizobium sp. LVM 105. The sequence continues at coordinate 4,519 of NZ_QZMV01000052.1, forward strand.
AGCGGCACGATGGCGAGCCCGCACAGCATCGAAAGCAGGAAACCGATCGCCAGATACATGATCGGCTCGACCATGGGGCAGAACTCCCGGAGCTAAGGAAAAATTTACCAACGACCATGCCATGGGGCGCCGGCAGAAAGCCAGCCCCGGCCTGTCGTTAACCTTGATCCCTAACCGGATGGGAGCAGAGCAGCCTAGAACGGGTTCCAGGTCGCCCGCGGGGTGTATTTGAGATAGCCGATATTGGCGCCCAGCCGCAGGCCGAGCCCGGAGCGGATCGGCACCAGCACGATGTTGTTGGCGGTGAGCGCCGTCATGCCGAAGCCGCCGATGATATAGGCCGAGCCGTCGAGGCCGGCGAAGCGCTGGTAGATCGCGTTGGTGGCGGGCAGGTTGTAGACCAGCGTCATGGTGCGCGCGCCGTCGCCGCCCCAGTCGAAACCGAGCGAGGGGCCCTGCCAGTACACGCGCAGATCCCCGGCGTTCTTGGTGTAGAGCGTGCCTTCGCCGTAGCGCAGGCCGGCGACGAAGGCGCCGGAACCTTCCTCACCCAGGATGTAGCCGTTGGGCAGGCCCCATTGGCTGACCGCCTTCTCGATGATCGAGGCGAGCCCGCGCGAGACGTTGCCGAAGAAGCGGTGGCCGGCGGTGACGAGCTCGTCCGGCCCGTAGGTGGTGGGCGTCGGGGTCCGCTGCGGCGGCGGCAGGTCCGGCGGCGGCGCCGTCTGGGCCGAGGCCGGCACGATCCAGCCGACCATCGCGGCAAGCGCGAGCGCAGCAAGGCGTGATGCGAAAGTCATGAAAGAACCCCTGGTACCGAATCCGGTCGCTTCCTTAACCTGACGCCAACAGGCATGGCTCTAGGTTGCGCCGGATGTCCCCTCGACTCGGATGTTATCCGCAGCAACTATGACGGCACAACGGCAGGAAGATAGCCCTTTGCGCCCCGGAATCGCCTTGATCGGGCTCCTCGTCTGCCTGCTGTCGGGCATATGGGGCTCGGGGTTGCCGGCCGAGGCCGCCACTACCGAGCGGGTCGTCGTCAACCGCTTCACCGGCGTCGCCATCGAAGGGTTCGACCCCGTCGCCTATTTCGTCGATGGCCGGGCGGTGCGGGGCACGGCGGAGTTCGAGGCGAACCTGTGGGGCGCGGTCTGGCGCTTCCGCAACGAGGGCAACCGCGCCTCCTTCCTGGCCCATCCCGAAGTCTATGGGCCGCAATTCGGCGGCTACGATCCCGCCGATATCGCCCGCGGCGTCACCGTCGCCGGCAACCCCCGTTTCTTCGCGATCGCGGCGCAGCGGCTCTATTTGTTCAGCCGGGACGCCAATCGTGACGCCTTCGCCGCCAATCCCGAACGGTTCCTCTATGAGGTCGGCAAGCGCTGGCCGGCGCTTCTGGAACAGCTCGGTCAGTAGCGACCTACCGCCTGCGGATCGCCCCAGGCGATGAATTCCGGGATGATGAAGCCGCTCGCCTGCCGCTCACCGAAGCGGAGCTCGCCGCCCTTGCCGTCGGTCACCCTGCCGCCGGCCGCGGTCACGACCGCAGCACCGGCCCCGACGTCCCATTCGCAGGTCGGCCCGAAGCGGGGGTAGATGTCCGCGCTGCCTTCCGCGATCCGGCCGAATTTCACGGCCGAGCCGCAGGTCTTTCTCACGGCGTTGGGCCTGTCATCGATGAAGGCCTCGCTCCTGGGATCGCCATGCGAGCGGCTCACCGCTGCGATCCAGGGCTCGCCCCGCGCCGGCAGCTTGCGGGTGTGGATCGGCTCGGCCGTGCCGATGGTAGCGCCGTCAAACCTCAGGCGCTCGGCGCCGCGGCCGACGATGCCGCGCCAGAGCACGCCGAGCGCGGGCGCGCTGACGATGCCCAGCAGCGGCACGCCTGATGTCATCAGGGCGAGGTTGACGGTGAACTCGTCGCGACCGGCGATGAACTCCTTGGTGCCGTCGAGCGGATCGATCAGGAAGAAGCTGCCCTCAAACGGCGGGGAGGCGGACTGGGCCCGCTCTTCCGAGAGGGTCGGGATGTCGGCTGCGAGCCGTGCCAGGCCCTCCGCGATGATGCGGTCGGCGGCGAGGTCGGCCTCGGTCACGGGCGAGCCATCCTGCTTGCCGTCGACCTGCATTGCCGTGCGGTTGACGGACAGGATCGCCTCGCCCGCCTTCACGACCAGCGCCGTCAAGGGCTCCATCAGCCCGGAGGCGGCCGCGCCGTCGATGATCCGCCTCACCTGGATGCCTCAATCATCGGCAATTCGTTCCTTCTCGACTGATTCGCCCCGATCGATTCGATTGGGCTTATGACCGCCTCGACGTGATCGCAAGCTAGCTGCCGCGGGCTGGCGAATGTTAGAACCCGCAGCATCCGTCAAGCATGCGTGATTCGCGGCGTCCAGCGCCGTGCAATTCCAGGAACCCTCCAGGACCCCTTTATATGTCTGACGCCTCGTCGCCCGCGACCGCTACTGCTCCCGATATGCTCGAACTCGCCGCGCTTCTGTGCTCGCGGGTCTGCCACGACCTCATCAGCCCGGTCGGCGCCATCGTCAACGGGCTCGAAGTGCTCGACGACGATCCCAAGCCCGAAGACCGCGAGTTCGCGCTCGACCTGATCCGCAAGAGCGCCAAGACCGCCTCCGCCCGGCTCCAGTTCTGCCGTCTTGCCTTCGGCGCGGCCGGCTCCTCCGGCGCGCAGATCGATCTCGGCGATGCCCAGACCATGGCGAAAGGCCACATCGAGGACGGCAAGTGCTCGATCACCTGGAATCTGCCGCGGCTCCTCTTGCCGAAGAACCGCGTCAAGCTGCTGCTCAACATGCTGGTCGTCGCCCAGCATACGATCCCGCGCGGCGGCATGCTGACGGTCGACCCGATCGGCGAGGGCGAGACGATGAGCTTTCGCATCACCGCGACCGGTCATAACGCGCGTCTGCCGCAGAACATCTCCGAGCTGCTGAGCGGCGAGCGCGGGCCGGCCGCGGATGCGCACGCGATCCAGCCTTATTATACGCGGCTGCTGGCGCAGGCCTGCGGGCTCACCGTGAAGCTTGCGCCGGAAGGCGAAGCCATCACCGTTACCGCTTCGTAAACAGCGCGTCGCGCTCGGCCTCTTAAGCAAATCTTTACGAGGCGCTTCGGCTTGTCCGGAGCGCCTTATCTCTTTGTTGATTCCGTTCTTTTGCACATACTCAACCAATATTAAACGCTTTGCGGTGAAGCTGGCACCATTCCGAAATGGCGCATCACACCTCGTGCGCGCCCTTCCTTATGAAGGCCTGTTTTCATGGATGATCTGTTGCGGGAGTTTCTGACGGAGACCAGCGAGAGCCTGGACACCGTGGACAATCAATTGGTGAAG
>NZ_QZMV01000053.1:0-7875 GCF_003957705.1 Bradyrhizobium sp. LVM 105
CACGGCAGCCTAACCCCGGCAGAGGCTCCACTTATCGACGCGGATATTCTGTTCAGACAACCGGGGCCAGCTCAATGTTTGCCGCTTCTTCGCTCATGGTGATCAACAAGATTGATCTGGCCCCGCTGCTTGAGTTCGATTTCGGCAAGACGATCGAATACGCTAGACGAGTCAATCCAAACATCGAGGTGCTTTTAGTTTCGGCTCGTACGGGCGAGGGTCTTGGCGCGCTATACGCCTGGATCGATAGACGCGCATGGCATCAAAGGCGCGCCGTAGAGGACATAAGGTGATGAGCGCCGCAACCACCTCCGACCGAACGCGGCTGCGCGTGCGCGTGACTGGGGCCGTGCAAGGGGTCGGCTTTCGTCCTTACGTCTATAGACTCGCCGTGCGCTACGGATTGGCCGGGTTTGTCATCAATGGCCCCGAGGGCGTTACGATCGAGGTCGAGGGCGACCGTGCGTCGGACTTTGTAGCAACGTTGCCGCTCGAGGCACCTCCATTGGCACGCATCGACCACAACTGCGTTCGGGAGACGGCGGCGCTCGAGGCGAAAGAATTTTCGATCGGCACGAGCGAAGCCGGCAAATTGTCAACCCAGATCGTCGTTGATGCTGCTGCCTGCCAGCAATGCCTCAGCGAGCTGTTCGATCCAGAAAGTCGGCGTTACCTTTACCCCTTCATCAGTTGCTGCCATTGCGGCCCACGGTACACCATCGCCGAACGGCTTCCGTACGACCGCCGGAACACCGTGATGCGGGCTTTTAGGCTGTGCGCCGCCTGCGCGGCCGAATATGCCGATCCGGCGAGCCGCAGGTTCCATGCGGAGGCGATCGCGTGTCCGACATGCGGGCCTCGGCTCAGCCATGGGATCAGCGCCATTGCCGCGGCAATCGCGGGGGGACAAATCGTGGCGATCAAGCGGCTCGGAGGATACCAGCTTCTTTGCGACGCGCGTAACCAGGATGCCGTGCAGCGCTTGCGCAGGAGAAAGCAGCGCCTTCAGAAGCCGTTCGCGGTTATGGTCGATTCCGTAGAGCGCGTCAGCGACATCGCGGAGGCGAACGCGCCCGAGCTTGCGCTGCTCGAATCCGTAGCACGTCCCATCGTCCTTCTGTCTTCGCGCAACAATTTGGCGCCCGCCATAGCTCCTGGCTTATCACGCGTGGGTGTCATGCTGCCTGTAGCGCCCCTGCATCACCTCATCTTTCATGCGCTTCGCTCGGCAGGAGCATGTGTGCGGACCGGCCCGGTCATCGTCGCCACCAGTGCGAACCTTTGCGGCGAACCGCTCCTGATCGACAACGCGCAGGCGCTGCGGCGGCTCAAGGCGATCTCCGACCTTATCGTGACTCATGATCGCGATATAGTGGCGCGTGCCGATGACTCCGTGGTGTCGGTGGTCGCTGGCCGGCCGCGATTCATTCGTCGTGCCCGTGGCTATGTTCCAGAACAGATCAGGCTTGCGAAAGTCGGTGCCGTCCGTGCTCGCCGTCGGAGGAGCACTGAAATCGACCGTCACCATCACGCGGGACAACCAAGCGTTCGTCTCCCAGCATATTGGCGATCTGGATACGGCCGAGGGCATCCGCGCGTTCGAGGAGACGATCCGACACCTTACATCGAGCCTTGATGTAGAGCCTGTCGCCATGGCCCATGATCTGCATCCTGATATGGCTTCTACCCGGTTTGCGGAAGCCAATGGCCGCGCGCTGGTCGCTGTCCAGCATCACCACGCACACGCTGCCGCAGTGATCGCCGAGCATGGTCATGCGGGACCTGCGCTTGCCCTGGTGCTGGATGGCCATGGCCTTGGCTTCGAGGGCGGTAACTGGGGTGGCGAGCTATTGTTGTGCGAAGGGGCGGGGTGCCAACGCATCGGGCACTTAGCACCCCTGCAAATGCCCGGTGGAGATCGTGCAGCCCGCGAGCCGTGGCGGATGCCCAGCGCAGTAATACACGGACTCGGTCGGGGTAACGAAATCGGGCTGCGCTTTGCGGCACAACGGCAGGCTGAATGTGTGTTGGCGTTGCTCGAACAGCCGGGCGGGGGCCACCACGACCAGTGCGGGCCGATTGTTCGACGCCGCAGCGGCGCTGCTAGGGACTGCGAGTTTGCAGAGCTATGAGGGCGAAGCGGCGATGAAGCTCGAGGCGCTGGTGTGGCGGACTGCGATTCTCGAAGCCGGCTGGACGATCGATGGTGGCGTGCTGTCGCTTCGCCCGCTGTTTGCGCGGTTGATTGCAGATGACATTGACGCGGTGGGCGGAGCCGGCCTGTTTCATGGCACTTTCGCCGCCGCCTGCGTTGACTGGGTCGCGCGGTCTGCGCGGACAACTGGCGTTAACACTTCGTTCTGAGCGGTGGCTGCTTCCTGAACGCGGCGCTGGCGGATGAAATCCCGCGCGGTTGCAGCGCTGCCGGCCTTACCCCGCTCGTGCCACGGCGGGTGCCGCCCAATGATGGCGGTTTGAGCCTTGGCCAGGCCTGGATTGCCGCTCTGCAGATAGCTCAACAGTCGTCCGCCAGGGGAGGATCAGCCTGACTATGTGTCTTTCGGTTCCGGCAAAGATTGCAAAAATTCTTCCCAACGACATGGCCATAGTGTCCATCGACGGCATCAGCCTGGAGATATCGATTGCTCTCGTCGACGAGCTCGAGGTCGGTGATTGCGTCCTTGTCCATGTGGGCTATGCGTTGGCCAAGATCGATCCGGTGGAAGCCGAGCGCACGCTGGAGCTGCTGCAGCAGCTAGGCAGCGCAGGGGAGCGCCGATCATGAAATATGCCCGAATTTCGCAACAAGGCCATCGCTCAAGGAATTGCGCGTGCGATTGGCGCCGAGGTTAGTTCGCAAAGGGCCTATCGGTTCATGGAGTTCTGCGGCGGGCACACTCATGCAATCTCCCGTTATGGACTGGAGGATCTGCTGCCCGCGAACCTCCGCATGATCCACGGACCCGGGTTGTCCGGTCTGCGTTCTGCCCGCCAGTCGAATCGATATGGCGATCCGGCTTGTCGACCGACCAGAGGTCACTCTGTGCGTGTACGGCGACCTGATGCGCGCGCCTGGGTCTCAAGGACAGTCCCTGTTGCGAGCTAAAGCGCTCGGCGCCGACATTCGGATGGTCTACTCGACGCTCGATGCTATCAGGCTCGCCGAACAGGCACCGAGCCGCGAGGTGGTCTTCTTTGCCATCGGATTTGAGACTACGACTCCGCCGACGGCGGTGATGATCCGAATTGCCGAGAAGAAGCGGCTGAAGGGCCTCAGCGTGTTCTGCAACCACGTGCTTACACCCTCTGCGATGCACAGCATTCTCGAGAACCCCAAAATCCGCGACACCGGCGGGGTTCCAATTAACGGCTTCATCGGGCCTGCACATGTCAGCACCATTATTGGTACGCAGCCTTACGAGCCCCTGGCAGAACAATTTGGCAAGCCGATCGTGATCGCGGATTTGAGCCGCTCGATGTGTTGCAGACTATCCTGATGCTGGTGCGACAGGTGAACGAAGATCGCTACCAGGTGGAGAACCAGTACAGTCGCGTGGTGACACGTGAAGGCAATCGGCGTGCCAAAGACGAGGTATCGCAGATATTCGAACTGCGTGCGCAGTTTGAATGGCGTGGGCTCGGACTCGTACCCAACAGCGGACTGAAGCTGAAACCGGCTTACGCGCAATTCGACGCTGAGACGCGTTTTGCGATCCACGACTTGCGTGTCGCAGACAATCCAGCCTGCGAGCTGCGCGATTCTGCGTGGCGCCAAGCGGCCAGTCGATTGTAAGCTGTTTGGAACCGTCTGTACGCCGGAAACTCCCATAGGGTCCTGCATGGTATCGTCGGAAGGCGCTTGCGCGGCGTATTGGACCTATGGCCGAGTTCGCGATGAACCGTTGAGGCGGACGTCATGAGTGTAAAGGGCTACAGCGCAAGCTCGACCTCGAGAACGGACGCGTTGATCTTTCCCACGGATCCGGAGGCCGTGCCATGGCACAGCTGATCTCCGGCCTTTTTCACCAAGCCTTTGGTAATGAATGGCTCGCCCGCTACAATGATCAGTCGGCGTTTGACGTTGCGGCAGGCAGAATGGTGATGACGACCGACGGCTATGTGGTCTCGCCGCTGTTCTTTCCCGGCGGCAATATCGGGTCACTGGCTGCGCACGGCACCATCAATGACGTCGCGATGTCCGGCGCGCGTCCTCTCTATCTGTCGACCAGTTTTATCATCGAGGAGGGCTTCCCGTTTTCTGATCTGAAGGTGATCGCGGATTCGATGGGCTCGGCAGCGCGCAGTGCCGGCGTTCACATCATTACCGGAGACACCAAGTTGTTGAGCGCGGCAAGGCGGATGGTCTGTTCATCTCTACAACCGGGATCGGGATTGTGGCCGATGGGCTCGATCTCTCCGCCGACAAGGCAAGAGTGGGGGACCGTGTGCTGGTGTCTGGGAGCCTCGGCGATCATGGGGTGGCGATCATGTCAAAACGTCAGAACCTCGCTTTTCAAACCGAGGTCGGCTCGGATTCCGCAGCGTTGCATAACCTCGTGGCGGTCATGGTTGCCGCCGGCAGTAGCGGCATCCGGGTGATGCGCGACCCCACGCGGGGTGGGCTTGCCGCGACCCTCAACGAGATTGCGCATCAATCCGAGCTCGGGTTCCGTCTGCACGAAGCATCCATTCCGGTGAAGCCGGCGGTTGCGGCTACCTGCGAACTCCTTGGACTGGATCCCATCCATGTCGCCAATGAGGCAAGCTCGTTGCGATCGTCGCACCTGATTTGGCTGATGCCGTGCTTGCAGCCATGAAGGCACACCCGCTCGGGTCCGATGCAGCTGATATTGGCGAAGCGGTGGCTGACAATCGGAAATTTGTGCAGATGGCGACCGGTTTCGGCGGTCGACGAATCGTCGACTGGTTGTGGGGCGAACAATTGCCTCGGATCTGTTGACACGCTGCGCATCGTCCAGCTTTTGGAAACCAAGTTTATGATCAATGGTCGTGAGCCATCACCCATCACCCATCACCCATCAGCTCTGGAAACCATCCCTTCTATGGGCAATCTGCCCACCGGCAGACTGCGAGTTTGCTCTTTGGGCGTGCTGAATATCGGTTGTTAGTTTTTCCACGAGCCGAGAACGCAATTCGAAACGATTCATGGCCATCGCGCAGTTTTTCGACGGTTGCTCAGCGAGCATGGTCACACGATCCGCTCGGCCCCCGTGGGTTTGAAATCCTGCGAACCTTCTCAAATATCGCTGAATTTCTGCGCCATTCTGACGGCTGCGTCGCAACATCGCCGCTCGCTTCCGATTAGAAAGGCGCTTCAGGCAGGAGTTTTCAAATGAAGGTCGGAGTCCCCAAGGAAATCAAGGTGCACGAATATCGCGTGGGCCTTACCCCGGGAGCTGTCCGCGAATACGTGGCAGCGGGCCACCGCGTGATGATCGAGACCAATGCCGGCGCTGGCATTGGTGCAACCGATGACGATTATCGCATTGTTGGCGGAACGATTCTAACTTCCGCAGCTGAGGTATTCGCATCGAGCGAGATGATCGTAAAGGTTAAGGAACCTCAGCCCTCCGAGTGGTGTCAGCTGCGGGAAAATCAGATCCTGTTCACTTATCTGCATCTGGCCCCCGACCCGGATCAGGCCAAGGGCCTCCTGAAGTCTGGATGCACTGCGATCGCCTACGAGACCGTAACTGATCCGCATGGTGGTCTTCCGTTGCTGGCGCCGATGAGCGAGGTCGCGGGTAGGCTTGCGATCGAAGCGGCGGGCAGCGCCCTGAAGCGGAGTGCAGGCGGACGAGGGCTGTTGATCGGTGGAGTGCCCGGTGTTCAGCCTGCTCGAATCGTGGTGATCGGAGGTGGCGTCGTTGGTACGCACGCGGCACGCATGGCGGTTGGTCTGGGCGCAGAGGTGACCATCATCGACCGTTCGATAGTCCGGCTCCGCGAGTTGGATGAGCTATTCGAAGGACGCGCTCGCACCAGGTTTTCGACTATCGATTCTGTGGAGGAAGAGGTATTTGCAGCGGATGTGGTGATTGGTGCGGTGCTCGTTCCAGGTGCGAGCGCGCCGAAGCTGGTCCGCCGGAGCATGCTGAGCTCGATGCGTAAGAGGGCGGTGCTCGTGGACGTCGCTATCGATCAGGGCGGCTGCTTTGAGACATCGCACCCAACCACTCACGCTGATCCTACTTACGAAGTGGATGGCATCATTCATTATTGCGTGGCCAATATGCCCGGGGCCGTGCCGCTGACCTCGAGCCAGGCACTGAATAACGCGACGCTGCCGTTTGGTTTGGCTCTGGCCAACAAGGGCTTTACCGCCGTGCTCGAAAATCCGCATTTGCGCGCAGGCCTCAACGTCCATCGGGGCCGGCTAACTTACGAAGCGGCGGCCGAAAGCCTCGGGCTGCCCTTCTCACCGATCGAACAGGCTGCGGCCTGATCCCAGAGGCCCTTATGGGCATTTCCTCCCTGACTTAGGCCACCCTCCTCCGGGGTGGCTTTTTTTTGGCTCCATCGATCTGCTGACCGGCGCCGGCATGCATTTCGAACGTGGAGCGAAGCGAAGGATCGCCAGACGAGCGCCTCGCTTTAGTCCCCGCACGATGCGAGACGATGTACTTTCGCCCATACAGCGCATATGAATGCCGGTTTTGCCAGGTAATCCGAGCCAATTGAAAATGCGTCCGTGGGCCCCGCGATCACCCGAGCGACTTTGTCTGGCTTGATCGCCGCCAATCTGACTGGCTATGGAGACGCCAACCGGGCCGGTGATGACTGCGCGGGTTATTTACCGTGGTGCTGTCGCCGGCGCCGCCGCTGTACCGGTGAGTGGAACCATCAAGAGGCGGCTCGGGGTCGACCCGACACACCGGCGGAGAACTTTTTGAAGTCGCGCGGCGCATCCATCATCGCCGCGGCGCGGCGGCCTTAGCAAGGATCGCAGATCGTTCCCTGAGTTTGGCGAACGCGGCTCACCTGATCGCTGACTGCCGTGAGATGGACCATGCGCAAACCACGGCATCGAGCTCAAGCTACTGTCATGCGCGTTGTAGGATTTGCGACACCGTGTCGAGGCGGCGACTTGCGTTATCAAAAATAGCTCAAACAAAATCGAGTTAAACTGTTTGGCACAAGACTTGAAAGCAAGAAACTGTCCGCAATTTTCGCTCATGGAATCGCAGTGATGGCCTACAAGATAATCGCATCCCAGTGCACTGTGTGCGGTGCATGTGAGTTCGAATGTCCCAATGCCGCGATCAGCCTGAAGAACGATATATACGTGATCAATCCGACCCAGTGTACCCAATGTGAGGGGCACTTTGACGCGCCGCAATGCGCCGTCGTTTGCCCGGTGCCAGATACCTGTGTGCCGGCATAGATGGAGTAGTCGATGAGGGGAGCTCCTGCGCGAAACATGATGAAGACGCTATCGACAGCGGCCGTCCGTCGGATTCGTCTTCTGTTTCTCTCACTCGCTGGCCCCGAGTTGCCGGCGACTTGCGCGATCCGCTTGGATCGATTGCGGCGGAGTCCCCGCCGGCGGGAGTTGTCGTTGCCCCAGTGGAGCGGGCAATGGTAGCTTTACAAGAGACAGTCGAGCGCGTCCGGCGCATCGACGTCGACCAGTATCGATATGGGTTTGAGACCCTGATCGAGTCCGACAAGGCCCCCAAGGGGCTGTCGGAAGAGACCGTCAAGTTTATCTCTGAGAAGAAGAACGAGCCCGCCTGGATGCTCCAGTGGCGGCTCGAGGCCTATCGGCGCTGGCTGGCCATGCAGGAGCCGACCTGGGCGCGCGTCGACTATCCCAAGATCGACTTCCAGGACCTCTATTACTATTCGGCGCCG
>NZ_QZMV01000054.1:0-6876 GCF_003957705.1 Bradyrhizobium sp. LVM 105
ACGGCAGCCTAACCCCGGCAGAGGCTCCACTTATCGACGCGGATATTCTGTTCAGACAACCGGGGCCAGCTCACTCCCCAACCTGCATAAAGATCGCCAAGAGCGGCTAGGGGGCGAGTCACGGATCACTGTTCGTAGGTGTCGGATCTTGGCGCGATTTCGTCGTCAAACACGGGGCCGGCGCTGGTTTTTGGCGTGAAGATATGCTTCATCGCAACAATTGATCGCGATGTCCCTCTACAGTGCAAGAGGCGAAGCCTTCGGGCTTGGTTGGGCGCGGCGGGCGCGATAAGCGGCAAGAGGTCCGCAACCGAACTGGCAACCTACGAACACATTGGCCTGCCGCAGCCGGCCAACCAGTCCGGCGCCCAATAGAAGTCCCAGCACACCCTGCGTAATCGCAGGGCGTCGCGTTGGGCTCTGAGCTCTGCCAAACTTGTCTGCTAAGCCGGAGAGAAGCGACGAGAAGAGCAAAAGCAGGCCGATTAGGCGAGCTACCGCAGTTGATTAGCGATCGCAGAGATGCTGGACATTGCACCGCCGTGAAAATCGGCTGACCCGCAGTCGCGAAGCCTCATACGATCTGATGTACTTGCGTTGCGGTCCAGCAAATGCCCATTATCTTCCTCGATGGGATGAGGGAGATCTCCCAATGCTCGACGGTGCCACGACCGCGCTCCTGCGCACGATCCTGGAGGAGGTTTGCGAGAACGTCCCACCGTATGACGCTGGCGTCCGCGCCTACGTTGCCTCCAAAATCCTGGAGGCGGCCACCAGAGGTGAGACGCGCCCCGATCTGCTTAGACAGATCGGTCGGGAGGCTCTTTCCAAAGCGCCAACGATGTGGCGATACACCTAGGACCCGGCTTGTCATCGAGGTGAATTTACAAGTCGCAGTGCTGAAGATCCTGGCCCGTTCTCTAGTTTTCGCGCCGTCGCGCCGCCTGCGGCGTAGCGATCCGGCCAGCTCGCAGAGGTCTGTTGTGGTCGCAAATCGATGGCGGCCTACGTCACCCAAGACGCAGCGTCATCCGGTGGAGCATTGTCATGGCGCATCCTTTCGCGCGCAGCGGACGCGAACGGATCCGCGTGTTGAAGTTCATTGTTCATGTCGTGGGCGACATTCACCAACCTGCGGCGGTCGGTTGCCGATTGAGAAACAGCGCGCGGTGTCCGTCAGCTGCGCGTCCAACGGAATCTTTGTACGATGGACACGGGCGCAGCGTCTCATCGTTGCGGGCGAGCGTTCCTGGCCGCAGGAGTTGATGCGCTCATATACAATCGCATGTGCAGGCTCGGACGATGACACGATCTGGCATCTCGAATGCTCTGCGCCAAATCAGACCTTTTTCCCCGCGAAGCGGTAAGCATCCGCTTGTTCAACGGTTAGATTGGCTGCTAAGCCGGTTCCGATCAACGCTGGCCGCTTGCGCTCTCGATAATAAACCATCCAACCAGTCCCGCCCTTCCGAACGAAGATCTGTTTTGCGAACAAGCACCGGCAGTCAATCTTAGTCCCCCGAGGTCGTTGCCACGATACGTCACGATCGGCCCATGCAAGTCGCCGCGCCGCATTTGCATATATGAATCGGTAGGCGGGTTGCTCCTGCGAGCGGCCAATCGTTTAAAGAGAGCAGCTCGCACAAAAGGCAGCGCATCCAAGCCTTGGCGCACGCATCCTTGCGCGCCACGATACCGGTGAGGCGTTGTGCTCATAACATTCATCCGCAAATGCGGGCGAAGTCAGTCTTCGGCGCCGGAGCGCCGTCAACTCACGCGAGCCGGTGCGCCGTTGCTGTTTACTCCTGTGGGAGCGCCGCAAGTGCCTTTTCGATCACTGTGATTTCTTGACTGACCTGAGCGATTGCTTCCTTCGGATCAATTCCGGTAACGCGGTTCAACTTCTGCAGTAGCTCCCGCCGATGTGTCAGAAGGTTCTCCAGCGCGCTGCGGTTGTTTAGTTTCACATAGCCTTCCACAATCAATCCAATCGAAAGAGACATCCGAAACTCTCAAGCAAACCTGTTCTCAACGAAGCTGCGTATAGCACATCGGCAGATGATGTTCAGCTCGCCGCGAGAGAATACTGACGGGCGAGCTTGTTGGCGACAAGCGTCCGCCACCGGCGGCTTGCCGAATATTCCTTGCGCCTTGCAGGCGTCCAGCTCTGTTTGAGGGATTAGCGGAGCAGAAAAACGGTGTATGGCGAGCCAAAAACGCTGCAGATCATCGAAATGGAAATGCTAGGAGTGATATCACGAACTGCCATGCCGAACGGCGTGGAGATGCGATGACAGGCGGCGCACTAACCGACGACATGCTCGCCTGAATATCTCTCTGTAGACATTGCGACGACGTCAGGAGCGTCCAGGATGCTCGATGAATACTTTGCCCGCATTCGTGCTCACCGCAACAATATCCACCGCTATCGTCGCCTGCTGAAGTCGAACCTGTCGGATGTCGAACGTCAGTTCATCGAAAAACGCCTCACCGAAGAGCAGACCGCGCTCGAGTCTCTTTCGGCCGAGACCTTCCCGCTCGCGTTTGGCCTTCGGAAAGGGGGCGGACATGCCGGCGAGCTAGGCGCGGAGCCGCGAACGACGTGCGCGTCCGGGACCCCGGGCGGCCTGATCTGCTGACCTGCGCGGGGCGCGGTGGCATTTGGGAGCCCGCCCGAACCCGGATTTTATCCGATAAGGTCACCGAGCGCGCATTTGCGGCGTCCGCGCATGAACCTCAAGAAGCGTTCCGCGCGCTCGCCCGAGCTTTGGTGGCGCAGCTGCATGTGGAAGCCGTCTCTCGCTCGCGCCCCACTCTGTCTGCCGTTCACCGCGAGAAGCTGGTGCAGCGGCTCTTGATTGACTGGAAGCAACAGGTGTTTGGGATAAGCGACCGATTTCTCAAATTTGTGGCGCGCGCCCGAAGCCAAAAGGTGACACTCTCTCGCTCAGAGGGGAGCTTACTCAAAGCCTGACGATCTCGAAGCTGCAGAGGCGTGTTTCCGAAGGGCCGCAGACCATTTCCGCGCCGCTGACCGGACGAATGAGGCTGAGAGCTTGCAACACCGCGTCCAGGTGTTAGCCGATCGACGACGAGTGCAGAGCGCCTTTCAAGATGCTCGTGTGACTAAGAAGACCCGCCCAAGATCGCCACGAGCGAAGAAGCCTCCCTCCGAGTCAAAGTCTGCTAAATCGGCGAGGCCAGAACGCGGAAGCCGAAGCGCAAGGTTGCGAAAAAAAAGAAATAGCTCAACGGACAGCCACAGGGCGGCGCAGCTTGTGCCAAGGATTTCCGACGTCACAACGAGTTTTCCGAGCGTGACGCCAGGAGTAGTTTGCAACTTCTAAAAGCGGATTGAAGCGGTTTGGGGATCTTGACGCTCCGCTCTGCTCGACCGGTTCTCGCTCGAGGATCTGTTTGTATTCGGCCAATATCTCGCCAGTTTGTTAGATTGGCTACACGCCCAGCCAAATCGTTCTAATCGCTAGCCAGCTGAGACAGCCACAACTTTTATCTTTCATCGGTCTCCTATCGCGGCATGACATTTGCTCTCCTAGCTGAGACGCTGGGGAACCGTATTCGCGGCGAGAGGGACAGCAAGGAAGGAAACGACTTGCCAAATCTCCGACTGGAGACAGTTCATGTCGCCGGCAATATCTCCAGCAGCATTCTGGGAAATACAAAGGTAAGCGGTACCGCGCGAAAGGTGGAACATCAAGCTGGTACGCGCCGATCGGGGCGGCTGCGAAATACCCTCGCGCCTATAGTTTTAATAGTCGATGTGGGGCAAATGGCAGGGCGTTTGCGTGTAGCCAATCCCCTGGGATTACTGCACGGGTTCTCAGCATCCGGCGGCGGGGGTTTTCGACAGAGATCCCAGTCGGCCGCGCGACACGGGAGGTCGCAGTTCCGGGGCAGAACAAGCGCCTCCAGCCTTTGGATCAATCACTTCAATCTGCACGGGGCAATCTAACACTATGATTGTGCGTAGTCTGCACGACGTTGAAGCAACCGATCACTTCGTCGATTGGGGCAATGGTACTAGCCACCGCCTTCTGACGGATAAGGACGGCATGGGTTTTAGCATCTGCCACACCGTCGTGCGCGCCAACACCGTTTCCCTTCTGCAATACCGGAATCATCTCGAAGCCTGCTACTGCATCGGCGGAGAGGGCGAGGTCGAGGACATGGACGGCAATGTCTTTCCCATTCGCCGGGGCGACATGTATGTGCTTGACAAGCATGACAAGCATTTCCTGCGCGGGGGACGGGGAAAGGACTTGATCCTCGTTAGCATCTTCAACCCGCCCCTCACCGGAACCGAGCGCCACAAGCTCGACGACCCGGCAGGCTCCACATATTGAGCGATGCGAAGAAACACCAATCCAATATGAACTGCCGCTAATTGCCAGAAACGTTTACTCGAGCCATCCAGCATTGCCCCGTACCGCACGCGCGGACCTCAGAAAAACTCTTTGTCCCGGTTTTGCGAAAGGCGGACGCGATGCGGTTCGGCTGAGCCGACAAATTACTTTGGGAGTCCAGGCTTGTCCGGAAGACCAGGCGGTGGATGCTTATGCCGATTAATGGCGCGCTCAGTTGTACGATGTCGGGCGACGCTGTTGGAGAACTGACATAGTACCGCTGTGACGATCGCAGTGATTGCACCCGATTTCACCGTTGGCACGATACATGCGTAATCCTCTAAAGCGCGCCATAGAGGAGGAGTCGTTCGATGAGAACGCTTACCAGAAACGCTGACGCGGTTGAGCGGCAGCTGCGATACTGCCGGCACCATATTTGGTGATGCGGAATGAGCGATGAACAGGTGCAGAGCATATCTGGCCCACATGAGCTGCTGGCGCGCGGGGAGGAGTTTTGGCGACGGCGCCTCGAGCAGTTTAGAAGATTGCATCCTCCTTTCGTGTCATCATCCGCGGCTGCGGCGCCTTCCCGATGGCAGTCGAGTTCGTGGGTTAGCCCAAGTGCTTTGGCTGAACTTTCCCCACAAGATCGCTCGGAATATTTGGTAACGGCTTGGCTGATCTATCTCGCTCGGATCACGGGGCAAAAAAAGCTTCAACTGGGATGGAAGCCTGCATGGGACGGATTGCAAGCTGGCTGCAAACTCGTCGAGATGTTGATCGCCTCCGTCGTTCCGATGGATGTTTGCATTGAGCTTTCTCATGATTTTGAAGAAGTGCGCACAACCGTAGCAGCCGAAGTCGCTCAGCTGAGGACGCACGCTACCTATGCCCGGGATCTTATCGCGCGCTGCCCGACATTGCGAAGTGTGGAGGCGTTACAGTCGCGCCAGCCTTGGCCGATTGGCATTGCCATCACGACAGAGAGCTGTTCCGTCGCCGACGATCTGTCGACGAGCCATAAGGCGGCCCGAGCCTTATGCGGCGATTTGCTGACGTTTGAGGTTTGCGCTCTGGATGGGAGCTTCCGCTGGCATTTTGATGCCGCTCGATTAGCGCCGAACCAGATTGACCGCATGACGCATCATTTGCAAGCTTTGTTACGCGGCGTGATGGACGATGCGGGGCAGTCTGTTGGCCGAATCGGCGTTCTGCCAACCGACGAACGCACGTATCTACTTGAAGATTTGAATCGAACGGCGGCGCCCTTTTCGTTTCAGCGATGTATCCATGAGTTGTTCGAGGCGCAGGTGCAAAAGGCGCCGAATGCGGTGGCGGTGGTCCATAATAATGAGAAACTAAGCTATGGCGAACTCAATGCGCGCGCCAACCGGCTGGCGCATCATCTGATCGAGCTCGGCGTCAAGCCGGATCAGCCGGTGGCGATCTGCCTGGGACGCAGCCTAGCGATGGTGGTTGGTGTCTTGGCGATCATGAAGGCCGGAGGCGCCTATCTGCCGCTAGATCCGGCGTATCCCTCAGCGCGGCTGCGGCAAATCGTCGACGATGCAAAACCGAAACTGCTGCTTTGCGATGTCGCCGGCCAAACCGCATTGGGCGCCGAAGCCGTGGCCGATGCGACGGTGGTCGAACTGGAGACGGCGGCCCCGCCCTGGACCGAGCGGCCGCCTTCGAACCCGGACCCAGTCACGCTTGGCCTCACATCGCGCCATCTCGCCTATGTCATCTATACATCCGGCTCAACCGGAATCGCCAAGGGCGTTGAAATGTCCCACGGCGCACTCGTGAATTCGCTTGCGGGAATCGGCGCGTCAAAACTGCGCACACTTCAATTTGCGACCCTGAACTTCGATGTGTCCTGTCAGGAGTTGTTCATCTGTTGGAAGGACGGCGGAGCGCTTGTGCTCGTGCGGGAAGAGACCCGGAGGCGCTTCTCCGACCTGCTGGAATTTTTACAGCGGGAGGCAATCGAGCGGCTTTTCCTCCCTTTCGTAGCATTGAATCATTTCGCGGAAGTCTGGAGCAGGCAGCGCGTACAGCTGCCCTCTTTAAGAGAGTTTTATACAGCCGGCGAGCGATTGCACGCCACTCCGCTGCTTAGGGCGTTCTTCGAAGCACACCCGAACGCGAGATTGATCAATCAATATGGGTCCACAGAAATCAGCGTCATTTCCGAGCACCGCCTTGCAGCCGATCCGTCATGTTGGTCCGAGATGCCTCACATCGGGCGTCCAATCGCCAACACGCGGGTGTACCTGCTGGACGGCCATGGCGCGCCCGTGCCGTTCGGTGCGGTTGGCGAGCTTTACATTGGCGGGGCGGGGGTGGCACGGGGCTATCTGAACCGCCCCGAGCTGACAGCCGAGCGGTTCATCGCCAGTCCCTTTGTCGAAGGCGACCGGCTGTACCGGACCGGCGACCTGGCACGCTACCTGCCGGACGGCAATCTTGAGTTCCTGGGCCGCAACGACGATCAGGTGAAGATCCGCGG
>NZ_QZMV01000055.1:0-6396 GCF_003957705.1 Bradyrhizobium sp. LVM 105
ACGGCAGCCTAACCCCGGCAGAGGCTCCACTTATCGACGCGGATATTCTGTTCAGACAACCGGGGCCAGCTCAGTCGATCGGAATCAGCTTGCCAGTCTCATCGCGGCCGCCTGGGCCAATTGCAATGACTTCGCCCTGCGAGGGTTTTTCCTTGGCTGTGTCGGGAATGATAATGCCACCAGCGGTCTTCTCATCGGCGTCGATGCGCTTGACCACGACGCGGTCGTGAAGCGGACGGAAATTCATACAAGACTCCTGAGCGTTTTGAGCAAGTTGGAGATAGTCACATTGTGACAAGCCCAATTATAGCAAAGGTCAGGCCAATAATGAGCTGAACGATCCATGCCTGCAGCTTTTCCTTGGCTGTGTCGGGAATGATAACGCCGCAAGCGGTATTCTTATCGGCCTGGATGCGCATGACCACGACGCGGTCGTGAAGCGGACGAAAATTCATGCCGGTTTCCTGAGCTCAAGTTGGTGATAGCCACATTGTGACAAACCAAATTACAGCAAGAGTCAGGCCAAAAATCAGCTGAACGATCTATGCCTGCAGTTCTGTTGATCCGTTGGCTGGTCTGCGCGTGTCTTTGTCCGGAAGCAGACGCCCTTGGAGACATGGCCGCCAAGCTGTTGCGGAAGTGACATTGCGTTTCGCCGAAACACGCGGTTGAACCCAGAGTTCCTCACGGCCCTTACACGGATCGAAGCGTCGCGTATTTCGACGGCGCTGGCCGGCCTGCACATGATTGCTTCGTCTGACAGCAGCGTCTGGAGCCGGCGACGGGGAAAACGTGGGGCGCACAAGATTCAGCGAAGAGCGGACCCGAGCAATATGAGATCCTCGCGCATAATAGCAATTGTACCAACTATCTCGAGCGCGGGGCGTTCAAGAATTGATCGGCTCCGACCTATCAGGCCATTGGGCGCTGCGGTACGAACACAGCAGACCGGGGCATGAGGAAGGCGCATGGAGTCACGCGTCATCGGCACGGCAATCCGCCGCGGTCGCCGACCACACGTTCGACCGAGTCGCGCTTCTGCGCGCTTGGTAAGGCTGGCGGCCAAACCGCATGCGCCGGATCCTCACGTCGGTGTCGGATCTTGGTTGCGCTTGTGCACGTTCGAGCTTTGTCAGCTATGATGGAACAGCGGTGCTGATGGGAATTCGCTTCCGCAGTTCTAGCAGCCCGGCTCGCCCAATTCAGATGATCGCCGTCTTCTTCCCATTTGTTGTGTTCGGGACTGACTAGTCGTGTTTCGACCTATTGTCCGAGCCGTCTGCCGCACATTTCACTCAGGCCTATAAACAAAACACACGCACACTTTACCGCTGTCCTAAGCGGCTGGCAGGAAATTTGAAGCCCGTACGTTGGCGGCAGCAGTTGTTGACCCGCCGTCCTATGCAAAAGGAAAAAGAATGGATTTATCAGCTTATGGAGTGACTGAACTGACCTACGAAGAAGCATGCGCTGCTGGGGGCTCCGGTTGCTGGATCGAGTGAGTGCCAGATCCTTACACGGGTGTGTTGGTCCCGACAGTAGTCTGCGACGATTAAGCAGCTTTCGTGAGATTAAGCAGCTTTCGTGAGAAGTAGCTGGCGAGCCGGCGCGGTAAACAGATGCAGGCCGGCTCGCCTCAGGCTCATTTGTAAACTTCGTTGCGGAACGAAACGCTTTCGCGCCGTAGCAATGGCGCGAATATACCGTTCGACTTGCGTCGGTAAGAGTCCGTCGCTCTGGGCAGACACAATGCGGGCGGCTGGCGATCTCAAAGACGGTTAACCTCTCTGGCGCCCCAGAATCTGCCGACCTGCATTACCAGCGTCCCCCCATTCGAGAGGAGACCAAAAATGAAAGTCAATACGGCATCTTACAATGTGGCCGAAATCGATGCTGACGAAGTAGCGGCGAGTCCGAGAGGGGTGAGCTCTGTCTATCTGCAGTAGTTGTTGCGAGCATGTTCGCAGTCGTGGCTGCTTGGCAGCTAATGAGCTACTAGCCGTCCTTTGGTTGGAGAGCTGGATCGGGCCGCTGAATGTCGCCCAGTGTTTTGCACCAGCCAATCGCATCAACTCATGCCACTATGAGTGATGCGTTGCTTGCTCCGGTAATGGCTGGTCGCACTGCTGTGAGCATCTTGGCCCGAGGATCAGGACGATCCTTGGCGATCTACTAGCTCATTATGCTGTCCGTAGTTGCGGGTGTGGATTCGCTGCCGGCCATCATTATAATGCTCTCTCTTCAAGGTGCCGGTACTATTCGTTCCATAATTGAGAAGAGTCCGCTGATTGCGCCGCTTTCCGCGTGCATTTCTCGTGTCCTTGCTGTCCACGACGATCGGGTTGTGCACGGCCAGAAACTTCTGGTTTTCGACGAAAAGTTCATTGAGGAGGAAGTCGCTGCGTTGGCGAACGCAATCCGTCTGAAGCGCGATTCGTGCCAGTGACCTCCAGGCACGCAGTTCGACCCTCCCGCCCGACTCCGGACCGAGTTCGCCAAGGCGCGGCTACGTTTTATCCACCCGTTGCGGGAGAACCAACATGCCCGCAGCAATGGCGCGGTGTACCTCGAAAGGGCAAAGCGCCTCCGCCACGCTGCTGCAGCGCGCGCCAACGTAGTTGAGGACAAGACGTTGGCTCTGCAGAGGCTTGAGTTGAAAGGCGAGATCCTCCCACGGAGCAAATTCGCCGAATGGAGTCAGCAGCCGGTCGACACTAACCTTCGCCTTCAGGAGTTGAACGCCAGGTTACATCGACCTCAGGGCGAGCGCGACCTGACCGGCGTTCGCGCACCCGCGTCCGGCGATCTCGAGCAATTCTCCGGCCTCTCGCCCGGCAGCTACGTCCAGGCGTCGCAAACCGTGTGTTGGATATCGCGGGAAGGCGAACTGGTGCAGATATTTACGTTTCTCCTAAAGACACCGGGTTTGTGCGGCAAGGTCAGACGGCGCGCCTCCAGGTCGATGCCTTCAATTCCAATCAATGGGGAGGGCGCGACGCGACAGTGCTGAACGTCACACAGGATTTTCGTCCTGCTAGATAAGAATCTGGTCTTCAAGGTCCGCTGCGTGCTCTCTCGCAGTTACCTTGCACTCAAAAGTGGAACTATCGGCCATCTGAAGAAAGGCATGACTGTACGAGTCCGATTCGTCGTCGCCGAGCGCACTCGCCTGCAACTCATCTACATTGAGATGGACGATTGGCTCAACCCGCTCTTGGCTGCTAGCCAAATATCTAACTTTTAAAAGTCAGTGAACCACCGTGCCGAGTCAGATCGTCAAGTTTAAGCAGCGCGACATGACGGATTGTGGGACCGTCAGTCTTGCTTCAGTTGCAGCCCACTACGGCTGCAAGTTGCCATTGTCTCGTATCCGCCAGTATGCCTCGACCGACCGCTCCGGCACCACGCTGTCGGGTCTTTTGCATGCCGCTCAAAAGTTGGGCTTCATTGCGAAGGGGGTCAAGGGCGACTTCGACAGCTTGTACAGGATACCAAAGCCCGCTATTGCGCATATGACCGTCAAGGATGGGCTGCACCACTTCGTGGTCGTCGTGGCGATCGACGCGCGGTGGGTCACCGTCATGGACCCGGCGTTCGGAGAAATCCGAAAGCTATCGCATGAAGAGTTCAAGGTGCAATGGACTGGCGTCCTGGTGCTGCTGGTTCCGGCAGAGACCTTCAAGCGTCGCGATGAGACCACCTCTACCATTGTCCGCTTCGCGCGACTGCTTGCGCCACACAGAGCGGCGTTGACCCAGGCTCTCGTCGGCGCGCTGGTAACCACGATCCTCGATCTTTCAATGGCCATTTACGTCCAGAAGATCGTCGATCAGGTTGTGACATCAGGCAATCGCAACGTGCTTAACCTCTTGGGCGTCGCGATGTTGCTGATCCTAGTGCTTCAGACCTTAATCAATCTGCTTCGAAGCCGGATCGTGTTGGCGACAGGGCAGAAGATCGATGTGTGCTTGATCCTCAGTTACTACAATCACATCCTAAGCTTACCTCAAAAGTTCTTCCACAGTATGCGCGTTGGAGAAATCGTCTCCCGGATGAACGATGCGGTGAAAATCAGGAGCTTCCTTAACGAGCTCTCGATCACGATGTTCGTCAACATTCTGGTGACACTGTTCTCGCTCGCGCTGCTGTTCCTCTGCTCGTGGAAGATCGCCGTTGTCGTGGCGATCTCGGTTTCGCTTTGCGTCTTGTTATATTGGACCATCGACAGGCTGAACAGGAAACGACAGCGAGCGATGATGGAGAGTGCCGCCGATCTCGCGGCGCAACTGGTGGAATCGCTCAGAGCTGTTTCTACGATCAAGGCATTCGGCATCGAGCGCGGTGCCTGCCTCAAGATGGAGACCCGCTTCGTCAAGACGCTGCAGTCGGCCTACAGCGTCGGTCTCGTCTCAATCGCCGGAGATAATGCCTGTAGCTTCCTCTCAACTCTGGTTACAATCCTGCTAATGTGGTTTGGCACGACGCTTGTTCTGGACCGGACCGTCACTCCAGGTGAGTTGCTTTCCTGCTATGCACTGCTCGGCTATATCAACCGACCACTCGCCGACCTGATCCAAACTAACAGAATCGTGCAGGACGCCTTTGTTGTGGCGGATCGCCTGTTCGAGATCTTGGACCTAGAGCCGGCATCTGACGGCACTGCTGATCTCACAAAATCCGGGCTTGGTGATATCAGCCTGGAGAATGTCACGTTTCGCCATGGCGCCCAGCCAAAGCTCTTTCAAGATCTGAGCGTCACGTTCCGCAGAGGGGAGATAACCGCAGTGGTGGGGGAAAGCGGCTCCGGCAAGAGCTCCCTTGCTGCGCTGCTACAGAATATTTATCCGATTGAGGGAGGACCCATCCGGATCGGTTCCTATGATCTCAAGGACGTTTCGAAGGGATCCCTGCGCAGGATTGTCGGTGCGGTACCCCAATCAGCGGACGTATTCTCGGGCTCCGTGATCGAGAACATCGCACTTGGTGAATTCGAACCTGAGATCGATAGGATTATGAAAATCTGCGATCAAACTGGGCTGCGGGAGGCAATCGAGCATTGGCCCGGAGGTTTCCAAGCCTACCTGGGCGAAAATGGCGTAAAGTTGTCTGGTGGCGAGAAGCAGCACCTTTCGTTGGCACGAGTTCTATACCGGGATCCGGAAATCCTAATTTTGGACGAGCCGACCTCCTCCCTCGATTCTGTTGCGGAAGCCACCGTGCACCGGTTCCTTGAGGATTTGCGTCGGGACGGCAAGACTATCGTGGTCATCTCTCACCGACTCAGCACCATCTGTGGTGCCGACAAGATCGTCCTCTTAGACAGGGGCCAGATCGTTGCGGAGGGCAGACATCCTGATCTGCTGGCTGAAAGCGCTTATGCGCGCTTGTGGCAGACGTAAACCGTCGAGCCCTAAAGTTGCAGATGATGGCTTATCGGAAAATTCGGCGGAATCGTGGGAGAGCTTATCCTCTCAAACTGACCCTGCTGATCGACGTTCGAAAGTGTATACCACGCTCGGTGATGGAGCGAGATCGGCAGCCAAACAACGATCCACGCCTGATGACCGACGTGCAAGCATCGGGAGAGCGTGCGCGAACTCAACCAAAAGGCATGTGAAATCTCGAGGTGAACTACGCCAGCGGCAAGCTGAGGTCGTCAGAGGGCGTGGTCTCATGGCTTAAGCGCTTCGATTTCGTTCCAAGGTAAGCCGTTGGTAATACGCTG
Source organism: Bradyrhizobium sp. LVM 105 (assembly GCF_003957705.1). Taxonomy (NCBI): domain Bacteria; kingdom Pseudomonadati; phylum Pseudomonadota; class Alphaproteobacteria; order Hyphomicrobiales; family Nitrobacteraceae; genus Bradyrhizobium; species Bradyrhizobium sp. LVM 105. The sequence goes on from NZ_QZMV01000055.1 coordinate 5,726, forward strand.
AAGTATCTGACCTTACGCGAATGGATCGACATTGTTCATTTACGTCGTTTGCGGCAGGTTGCGAATGGCTGCCAAGGTTTGTCGCCGCCGTCGCTGCCCGCGAAGAGATTCTCGAATTGTTGTAGCTGATGGCGCGTTCGACGGTGGTGGAGACGAGCTCAATGCGGCCACCGGGGGGAAGCGTTGGAAGATGGCGCGCCGAGAGACGGCATAGCGGATCGCCTCGGCCAGCTTTGATTTGCCGGAGATCCGCGGCAAAGTTTGCTGCCAGAAGTCGAAGAGATCCGCGACGACCGCCGTGCAGTGTTTTACTTGCGCGCAGCAATGCATGCGTCGGTTCCTTGTTCTCGTACGGTATTCCGAAGAACAGGTGATTACACTGAGTGGTTCACCCATTGCGTCAGCGAATCTGGGATGGCAGCGGTCAGTCGGCTGGGCACATCTTGCCTGCCGCAACCCCGACCGAGGTGATTGGCTATTCCTGCGCACGAGAGATCGGTATGGCGGGCACGCTTTGGGGAGAATAATCGACGACTGACATTCGTACGAAGCCGATCTTTCTGCCGCTCCGAAAGGCAGACCGGAGACGACGATCTAGTACCCGGAATCAGAGCTGAGTGAGACGGCGGCCTTTGAAACGGCGTTGACGGACCTTTTTCTTGGTCCAGACG
>NZ_QZMV01000056.1:0-6218 GCF_003957705.1 Bradyrhizobium sp. LVM 105
TGGTGGCTACGATGAACCAGAAATCCTCCTTCCGGAAAACCCTTCAATCTGTCTCAAGAGTGCTGACGGCGAACACTCATTGGCTGTTTTGTTATAGAGACAGGCCGCCACCGCCTCAAAAGCGTACTTCATCACACGAGAGGCCAAGCCGGGCGAGTTGCCGCTTTCGCGTGCTTGCTCTCCGTCACTGCATTTGGACCGTTGATTTGACCCACCAAGACCAGAAGTGACCTGGGAGTGGCAACACACTTCGACCATGGGTTTCGACCTGGCCCTGGCGTAACCATCAAGCCCTGTGATGCCATCCCGGTGCGTTGCGCCGCCTCAAACACCGTTCCCAGTGACCACTTGTATACGCGCTTCGTATCACCTCTAGTAGGTGAACCGCCGGCCACCGAATTGTCGCTCGGCAACCGTCTGGGCCTTGCCTTTTGAATCGAGATCAGGCATCGCAATCAGCTCGCACCCTGCACGAAGCACTTTTCCCACCTGCGCAATCAGCAAGGCGCTCACGGCTTCGGCGGCAGAGGCGAGGTCGCCAGAGGAGATGAGGCAGGCTGTCATATGGATCGGAGGATCTATAACGACGGGCCTCAGAGCTTCGTGGCCTGGAATGTCGGGAATGTCGCCCTTGGGCAGGATCGCATTTGCCAGACCGGCCCTAACAAAGGAGAGCGCACTGGCGAACGTGTCGACTTCTGCGACGCAGTTCGGCATCACGCCGGCCACTTCAAACGTCCGATCTAATGCGTTGCGAATTGTGTTTGGCCGCGTCGGCAATACAAGAGGGAGCTCGGCCATTTCCTCAAGCGAAACGGCGGGAGCGACTTCTCCCGTATCGGGAGGACGTACCAGGTGGAGACGCTGTTGAAAGAGTGGCTGGCGAGTAACACCTGAGGTGGGTTCATCCTCAAGCACAGCGCAGATATCAAGCGCTCCTGATGCGATGAGCGGCTTCATCTGAAGAGAGTCTCCCGTAACAAGATGGAGGCGTACTTCTGGGAGCGCAGTCCGGCTGGCTTCCATCAAGGCGCAGGCGAACGGAGCGGCGAGCGCCGAGGACATACCGAGCCTTACAGCAACTTCCGGTTTTCCTGCCGTAGAGCGGATGACGCTGCGCAGTTCGTCGACCTTCTGAAGAATGGACTTGGCCTCACGATAAAAGACCAGGCCCTCGCGAGTCGGACGAACGCCGCGTACGCTACGGTGCAGTAGCACGACGCCAAGCTCGGCTTCCAAGGCAGCCATCTGCTGACTCAGGGCCGGCTGGGCGACGTGGATCGTCACCGCTGCTTGGCAAAAACTACCAGCATCCACGATGCTCGTGAAATATCGGAGATGACGTAGTTGCATAAAGCTGGAAGACATAGCACCCTTGAATCGTCCGTAGTTCAGGCGATGTTTCGGATAATAGCGTTGAGCGCTTCGTGGACCGCTTTGATAACGGTCGAATTCAGGCTCAAGAGTGTCGTATGTGTATTCATTGAAATCTGAAGCTTGATCTGATCCATGGTGTCGTCCGGATTCATCGTCGCCATGTGACTTCTCAGGGCCCGCTCCGATGCCTCAACAGATCTGCCAAGCGAGCCACTTATAGTTCTGATATCCATTTCACCTCTCCAAGCCAGAGGATAGTGCGCTCTGCTGGCGCATCCATGTTCTACTGACAACTTCTGTTGCCGCACCTATTGCCTCGAGCAATGTGCATAATGAGTCAAAATGAGACCTCGTGACGCCGCTATCCATGTCACGTTTCAAAGATTGTCGCCAACTCTCGAACTCTCTCTCTAGGGCAGATAACTCGGCACCATCGATGTCGTCTACTAGCCGTTTCTGTAGGTCAAGCACGACCAGATGCTCGCTCACAGTTGACCCTCCTCTGCTATCCATTCCGGCTTGCTCGAATAGGGGACGTGCACGTCGGCCTCTCCGATACGCACAAGCATCCCCTCGCGTTCGATGAGAACGATCTTGCCGAAATGATCGATATTGTCCCCGACCTTTAAGCGGGATCCGTTCTCAAGGACGATAAATGGAGACCGGCCGAGGTGTACACCTCTCGCGAGCGGCAATACTACCCGCGAACAGTGTGCCTCGAGCCGAATGTGGGGCGCGAACTTCTCCTCGAAACGGGAAGCAACGGTCTGCCATTCGCTATAGCTGAGCGGAGTAAGCGTCCCCGAAACGAGGACGACGTCTGGCCTCACCACGATCCGAATCATGCGACGGAGTTCGGCTGTCGTCGCTGTCTCCAGAAAGGCTCGTGCACGGTCCGGAGTTGCGACGGTGTCATCAATTGTGCGGACCCCGGGAATATCCTGCTGCAGGTGGCGAAGGGCCGCTTTGACGACTGCATCGCTCGGGCCATATCCCGTTACTGATATCCCTTCGGGGCTCTCCACGCGAATACTCGCCTCGATGCCGAATGCGCGCATGACAGTCGCCGACAGGTCGATGACCTTTGCATCAGACAGCACAGTGGTGGTTGCCGATTTCGGTGTTATCTCTGCTGTTAGTCCGGCGTCGCGTAGAGCTGCTTTGATCTTTGTCGCCTCTGCAGCTACCAGGTCGCCGTCAATGATCAGGTTATCACCGGAAAGCGCGATGCTGAGCCCGCCTCCGACGTTCAAATCGCGAAGCACGTTCCTGGCAGTTTTGATCGGATCGGTACTCGGAACGGGGGCTAAGGTGAAAGAGGAAACAACACCCGCCACCCCGGCGCACGTTCCACAGACGATGATCAGGAGGCCGCAAGCGGCCGCGCCAAGGCGAAGTGGCCGACGTAGCGAGTTCACCCGAAGACCAGCTTCTCGACCGCCCGTCGATGGTTGTTCGGGAGCTGAGGGGGCATGCCCTGCCTGCGGCCTTCTACACTCGACCACGGAGTCGATCTCGGGAAAGCTGCCACCGGTCGGGCCGATGCAGAAAGTCGTCCGCCCAACCCGCACCGGAGTCAGTGGATTGAGGATCGTCGGGTGCTCTGTTAGACAATCACTCCCGCCGATGAGCACACCCGGTGCGAGTGCGGTGATCTGGATTCGCCCCGCCGCGATGACAATCCGAAGATGTGAGTCAACCAGTTCCGGATCTGCGAAGGTAAGGTCGTCAGCTTCATGGCTGCCGACTAGCCACGCTCCATCGTCGAGCAGCGTCTCGGCCCCCTTGTTGGGACCAGCTAGCACACGCAAGGACAGCTGGGTCTTTTCACCCGCGAGGACCTCCTGTTCTATGTTCACATTTGTCATTGCAGCGATATCCGTCCCAATGGCTGAATGGAGATATCGGGGGGAAGCTCCTGATAGGACAGCACTGGAAGTTCGTTGAGGTCGGTTTCGATGATCTTGCGAACGTATCGACGTACATCAATCGAAGTCAGCAGCACCGGCTTGTGCGGCGGCTGGTTGAGGTCGCCGATAGCCTCTCGTATCGCATCAATGATCTGACGTGTCGTTCGAGCGTCGAGGGCGAGATAGCTGCCGTCTGAGGTCTGTCGAATGGAATTGCGCACCGTCTCTTCCACCTCTGGCGTGAGAAGGTAGGCTGGCAACAGGTTCACGCCGATACAATACGGGGCACACAGTTGCCTCTTCAGCGCACAGCGCACATGCTCGGTCAAAAGGACAATGTCTTTTTCGTTCTGTGCCCGTTCGACCAGTGCGGCGAGGATGGTGCGCATGTTACGCAACGAAACCTCTTCCGAGATCAGTCGCTGAAAAACCTCTGAAATCTTCTGCAGAGGAGCCGAGCGCAGTACCTCCTTTACGAGTTCCGGGAGCCGCACCTCAATGTGGTTCAAAAGAGCTTTCGTCTCCTGGATTCCAACGAACTCGGCAGCATGCTTCCGCAGGATTTGACCGGTGTGGTAGCTAAGAATCTGAATCAATTCCAGGAACGGGATGTCGGCGGCGCGCAAAGATTCGCGATGTGTGACATTTACCCAGACCGTCTCGATCCGAGGAAGGAAGGGTTGATCCAGAACATATGGAATGCCCACTAGATCAAGGTTCTCGGGAGTATCACGTGCCAAAAGATGTTGCGCCCGCAGTCGTCCTTCACCACATGGTATCTCGTTTACCATGATGACGTACGCTCCATCCTTGCAGCTATCGTTGACCCGCACATTGATCGCTGGAAGAGGGACACCGAGTTCAAGGAGCAGGGCCTGCCGTTCTGCATCCAATGCTTTCTTGAGCAGATCGGGAGGGATGACCGCCTGAACGTCGCGGCCGACGTCGATCATCAGGGGCACCGTGAACGTGATGACGTCGTCGGCCGACCCGTCACCGTCGGTCGGCTCATCCGATGCCGTTAGGCGCGCTCCCCTTATCATCGAATAGCGACCCATTGGCGGAGCGGCCATCCGCCGATTACGCTGCAGTTGCCAGCCACCGGCTCCGACTACCAATGCCAAGCTCATGAAGATCGCCGTTGGAAAGCCAGGGATGAACGAAAAGAGGACGAGAATGAATGATCCGACAATAAGCGCACGCGGTTGTGCGCCGATCTCCTCGCCGATCTCATTGCCGAGATCCGCTCCAGCATTTTTGTCACCAACCCTCGTGACGATAAACCCGGCAGTAATCGCGGTGAAGAGAGCCGGTATCTGACCGACGAGCCCGTCTCCGATGGTCAGGATCGCATACACTTCGAGCGCCTCGTACAATCCCATTCCCTTTTGAAACGAACCAATCGCGATCCCGCCTATGATGTTCACGGCAATGCTAATCAAGCCTGCGATGGCGTCCCCCTTGAGAAACTTCATGGCGCCGTCCAGGGCACCGTAGAGCTGGCTCTCGCGCTCAATCGCAACGCGGCGCCGACTTGCCTCTCGGATATCAATGCTGCCGGCGCGCAAGTCGCCGTCGACGCTCATCTGCTTGCCAGGCATCGAATCCAGAGAAAATCGTGCGGCAACCTCAGCCACACGCTCAGATCCTTTAGTGATGACGACGAACTGGACAATTGTCATGATCAAAAAGGTGACCGCGCCGACCACGAGATTGCCGGCCACCACAAAGTCTCCGAAGGTCTTGATAATCTGGCCGGCGTCTGCACGAAGCAAGATTGTGCGTGTCGCGGCGATCCCAAGCGACAACCGAAAGAGCGTCGTCACCAGAAGCACCGACGGAAAGGAGACGAATGCAAGGGGGGATTTAATATAGATCGCCACCATGAGCAGGAGTGCCGAGAGTCCCAGGTTGAGTGCCTGTAGTACATCCATGAGGAGCGGCGGCATTGGAATGATCATCATGAAGATGATCGTGATCAGCAGCGCCACCAGAACAATGTCATTGCGACTGGTGGCGACCGTTCGGATTTTGTCGAGAAACGTCACACTAGCCATCCGCGCTGCGTCGTGTAGGTGCGTGACCGGCATGATCGATGCGACGAACCGCAATCAGATTCTCGCCTCGGCGCTGATCCTTGCAGAAGGCCCTGACTAATAGCCGTGACCTTGGAAATCGGGCTTCGCCGTCCCATGACGAAAGGTGGAAACCGCCTTGCATAGGCACCGACCTCCCCGCACTGTCCAGCGCGCGGCGGGGCGACACGCCGGTGGTGTTGAGATCGATTTGTCGCAGTCTAAGCAGCGATTCCCGGCGTAGCCTTGTTCTTGAGAAACTCGCCAAGCTTACGAAGTATGGTGGCGCAACGTATGCAGGTGGGTTCTCCAAGCATCGCTCCATATCGTCCCTTTCAATCTCCCGACGGTCGCCTTCCAAGCAGTGTCGTGGCAGGAAGCCAACAATAGTGTTCCCGCCCTCGGAAGGATTGGAGATGCGCGGACGCTGCCGTGGGACAGCCACCGTTGGTCCCCTCGCTACCCCCGAGCAAGTACGGATTCTCCAGCTGATATCATCGTTTTGCCGGAACATGCCGCCATCTCCCAGTCTTGATTGATCACGGTTCGATAAACCGCAGCGGCGGTTTGGAAGCCTCATTTCAAGATCAGTTCGACCTTGTGCGGAGGAAGCAACTATCGTGCCGAGGCTGCTCTCGAAGGAGGAGGCCTATCTTCAGCGGGATGCGAGCGTGGCCGGCGCTTAATGACCGGAATTTAAATGCAGTCCATGAATCACCCGAGTTGGGTCATCGGACTTTAGTCTCGTCACGATGCCATGACCATGGAACGACATTTACTGTCCGTCGTCAGATGATTTGAGACTGATCAGGCGTTCTGCGAAGGGAGGCTCTGGCTCATCAGGGGTTAGAGTTTA
>NZ_QZMV01000057.1:0-6204 GCF_003957705.1 Bradyrhizobium sp. LVM 105
AGCCGGACTTCTCTTGCTTCGGGTATCATCCCGACCTTGAATCACGACTCACGTTCCAAGAAAAGCGGATACTAGCTCGCAGTTGGCGCGTCTCCCCAGATCGAGCGGCAATTTGCATTGCAGGGCAGTCGCTGCAGGCCCCGGTCCGACAGGCGTCCCTTTTGATGTTGATAGCCTCCAAATCGCTGTCATGGATCAAGGGGACCGACGCGTATATGAATCATATACATTGATATACATTGTGCCGGCGCGTCCGGCGTGTGATTGCGGCGTCAAAGACGAAATTCATCCGATCTCCGCGCCAAATGGGAAAAGCACCTGTGTCGTCTGTCGAAGTACACCAGCACATTGTTTCACTTCTTCAGAAGCCGAATCCCGTCATCCTGGATATCGGCTGCAATGACGGGACCGATACGCAACAGTTTCTCAGCCTCTGCCCGCAAGCTCAGCTCTACTGCTTTGAACCGGACCCCAGAGCGATCGCGCGCTTCAAGAAGAAGCTGGGCCCATCCCTCTATAGGGTGAAGCTGCTTGAAATCGCGATCAGTGATCGAAACGGGATGATCGACTTCCATCCAAGCAATGCAGACGGTGATGCGAAGGAATGGGACCTCTCCGGCTCAATACGCCGCCCGAAGAACCATCTTACTGTGTATGATTGGGTTCGGTTCGATCGCCCTGTTTCGGTTGAAACGCGGCGGCTTGACGATTGGTGCAGCGAAGCTAAGCTGAATACGATCGATCTCATCTGGATGGATGTCCAGGGAGCCGAAGCCGATGTCATCGCTGGCGGCATGCAGACCTTGGGCAACACGCGCTTCGTCTACACGGAATATAGCGACCGCGAGCTCTACGAAGGGCAGTTGTCCCTGCAAGCTATTCTTGACCTGTTGCCATCATTCGAAGTGGCTTCCCACTATCCCCGCGCGGTGGAGGGTGATGTATTGCTCAAAAATACGCGCTTCTAGTGACGATTCACATCGAGGGCCTCATTCATCGTTGGAAAACCTGACCGGCGGGCTTAGCCGCCCAATTCTGCACAACGGGTGATCATTTGAGCGGATATCGGTGGCCGGACGGGCGCTCCCGTTTCTAGGTTGCCATTACAGACCCGGCGCACGACGTCCACATCGGGCGGGTGGTGGGTTTCTAACCCTGCAGCCGGCGCTCGAAGCATTGAATCGTTCGAACGGCTGCTGTATGGCCTGGTCTTCTAGGAAGCGGGTGCACTGCTTCGAGCAACTGCCAGTACAATTGCATCGGTTCTCGTAATTCCTTGAGATCGGCGGATTTCAGCACGCGATTGGCGTCGCTATTCTTGTGTCAATGGGAAAGCGAGCTGAAGTATGTGTTCATTCCAGAACAGAATTGCCGCAAGGCGTCCAGCATAACTGCAGCAGCCGATTGTCAGGCAGGGCGTCCTGGGCGCGGCGTAGTAGAGGGCGGCGGCGATCATCGGCGGCCGATCTCGCGCCGGATCGGATCAAGATCGTCATCCCAATCGCGGTTACTTGCCTGCTCATTTGCCGCACGCGGAGCTGATCATCGAATCTGCGAGCACGCCGTGCCTGTGTGGCGGCAACGCGATCACGAACTCGGGAGAGGACGTCAGTAAACGCCGCGACGTGATCCCGGCGCAATGGCGCGAAGTTTCTCCTAGCTGCGCGGCCCGATCACCCGCAATTCCAGATCGGCCCGATCGGCGTCCGCGTCGAGCACGGCCCGAAACTGCCTCCGTTGTAGCGGCCGCCGCGGAAGCCGGGTTGGCCGAAATAGTGCCACTCGCCGTCCCAACCGAAATACTGAGGAACCGGGTCAATATACAAGTGGCGCCGGTCGGCGCGCGAGAGCCGGCGCATCAAGTCCTTCTGCTTGTAGAGCGGAATGCTATTGCTCAGCGGCTGGCGATAGCCGGGCAGGAAGCCGTAGCCTTGCCAAACCGGATGGGCCCCTTTTTAATTGGCGCAGCGTTCGCGACGACCGACAGCAGCGGCAGGATGATAGTAGCAGTTTGACACACACGGCGAGACATGGATTGATACTAGTCGGTCGGTTGCGCGAAGGCCATTCAAATTGGGGTTCAGAGTTTCACGTGATCTCGCGCAGAAGTTTTCTCTGATCACGCCCTTCCTGATCAGAAGGCGCGCATATCCCTGCTGTCACCCACCTGCACGACGTCGAAGCCGTAGCGCGAGAAAGTCCGGACGCGAGAGCTCACCGGGACAGATGGGGCGGCCGACCGAGCGCTCGATCTCGGGGAGCACCGTGCACTGCGTCCGGGCACACGGTCGGATCGTCGACCGCCATCATCACGCGCAGGGATCGACGAGATCGTCGAACGGATAGAGCGTTAAGATGACGCGAACGGTTCTCTCCATAACTCATGCCCGATCGCTTACGTTTGTTTCTCTCCCTAACCCTTCGCAATCATCAAACACCGCGGGCCAGAACACTCCAAAACTGTCATTCAGTGACGCAAAAAAAACGCCCGGCCTCATTTCGATGGCCGGGCGGAAGTTAGTCGTCGACAGAGGGAGCGCTGCCGACGGTTATTTGCAGCACAACGTTCGCCGCAAATTCTAATTACGGAATGATCAATGGTCGCAGAAGTCTGGCGTCATTTCCTTTTTTCAAACCGATATTGACGGAATGCAGCTCAACACTGGCTCGCACCGCTGGAGGAGGTATTGTCCGTTGTGCTGAGGATCGTCAAAGTCATGCTGATCTAGTGAGTGGCCCGAATAGAGACGGTCCGCGGCGGCTGTTCGCATGGCATCAACGTGCCGGCCGAAGAACGTAGCGCCCTACCGTCCCCGGGGCCTGGGAAAGTACCTTGTTATTCCTGCGAGCACTCGGAGCGCGTTCGAGCGATCCGCAGGCAGTGATTGGCGCACCTGCGTCCCCCTCTGCCGTATGCACATCGACCGCACTACTATCATCGTCTCACCGAGGTCGACAGCAAACAGCGGCCCGGTCCGCTTGTCGGGCATCCGCGTCAGCTACTGCAAAATGGTACAACGTGACGCTACGTGCGATTCAAGGTCTTTTGAGCTGACTCGAATAAAACTCAAGCCGCCGATCTCTCGCCGATAGCAAGTGATCCGCCATCGGTCGACATGCGTCCCGCATACCGTTTTTGGATGGGCATATACGCGCGAGCGCTCCAGATACATTGCACGTCATATTTCTTGTGTGATGTCGTGTGTTCGTCTCGTCCAAAAGATCGCGTGCGTTGGCGATCATGAATCGTCAGTTCATCACCCCGACCTTGTTGGCTTCCGACTGGTATCACCAGCGTTAAAATGTCGCGCTCCATGCGCAGTCGTCCGTTCTCCTGGCGCAGCCGAATGATCTCCCAGTCCGCCGACATCGCGCCGCGAATTCGCTCCCAATCAAAACGCCACTTAGAAGCTTTGTGAGACGAACCGCGAGCCGTTGCGGCTGTTGCGTGTAGATCGTGCACGACATGACAATGATCGAGGCGGGTGCGCAGAGACCTATGAGGGCGCTCGTTATGTTTGCGACGGGGAAGGCTGCTTGCTCCACGGATATGGAGCTGTCTTTTTGAGAAGAGCCCGACTGAAAGGCTCTCTCTCTCTCTCTCTCTCTCTCTCGCCTCTTCCTTTAAAGAAGGCCGGCAGGTCGCTAAGTCTTGTAGCTGCAGACAGCATGATATCGCGGTGCGGCAATCAGTTGTGGGAGGGGTGCGGAACGTGGATGAACCACTTCATGGAAATCCCGGCTGTGCTGCACTTCCGAGCAGGAGTCGGCCGGCGCTCTGGAGGGTTCCCTCGTTTAAAGCTGCGTGCTGGGCAACCACGAAGCTGTCGCACATCGCTCGCGCCAGATTGCTGGTTGTATAGAGCGACGCACTTCCAGCGAGAACGCTGGCAATGTTGCAGACCTCAGCGCTTTGCCGCGCGGCGTTTGTCGCGGCGAGGCGCATCAGGGTCGCGGTGCGCGGGTTTACCGCATCCTTGATCGCTTCCTCCCACAGCTCCTCGGTGGCCTCATAGAAGAAGGAACGGGCGGAACGCAGCATGGCTTCGGCTCTGGCCATCTCCAGTTGGACATAGCCGCGCTCTGCCATGACGGGCGCTCCTGTGATTGAGGTGCGGCTTCCGGCCTCCGCGATCACCTCGTCTAGCGCCGAGCGTGCAATACCGATGCCGACAATCGCATGCGCCTGGGCAGCGAAAGTCATGGACGGATAACGATAGATCGGCGCGTCGAGTGTCGGCGGACCGCCGCGGATCAAGGTCCATTCCTCCGGCACAATGACATCGTTGACAACGACGTCGTGGCTGCCGGTGCCTTGCAGACCGATGACGTCCCAATTGGGGCGGATTGTCACCTTCTCGGCCGGTATCACGGCTACCCGCGCAAGGCCACCGGTCGGATCGTCTTCCACAGTGATCCCAACGCCTATCAGATCTGCGCCCGGTGAGCCGCTGGCGAATGGCCATACGCCGTTCACGACAAACCCGTCGGTGCTCCGCCTGGCGGGCTGGAGCGGAAAAAGCGCACCTGCCAACACCACGTCCGGTCCATTCGCGTATACCTTGTGAAGCGTGTCCTCCGGAAGAGCAGCGAGGTAGCGAGCCCCATCGCCGAAGCTGGCGACCCAACCGGCGGAGCCGTCGACTTGGGAAATACGCTCGATCAGGCGACAAAAATCGGCCGGCGTTCGCTCCTCGCCGCCGAATCGCTTGGCGACCAAAGCTCGATAGACGCCAACCCGCTTGAAGCCCTCGATGATCTCGTCTGGAATCTTCTGCGCTCGGGCGAATTCCTTTCGACGCGCGCGGATATCAACCAGCAGCGGCGACAGATTATCCCAGGTCGCAGCCGTCACGTCGGTTACTGGAGTGATCGTCTCTGGTGGAGCGTTCATAAAGCTGTCCTCGGTGTCTTGAGCCGATCGCTGCCGCACTTCATTGAATTTGATTACGCGCGCACGGCGAAGCCAGTCGGATTGATAGCCAGTTGGCAGGGATCGTCAAAACTGTCGCAGCTGATATTGACTTTGATGCGATTACTCACGGTTGCCAGTCCAAACCACCCCCGAACGCATTGACTCAAAGAAAAGGTGTTGAGGGTCGGCAAGACTGACAGAGATATGGCTGTCGATGCTGTCGTTGAGGCGGAGCCGGCAAAGCAACGGATATGCGGCGGCGAGATCGATCCACCTCTGCTGCACTATGTCTCCAACGGGTGACGACAGCGCTGGTTTTGCCATGTCTCCTCCAAGGGACGATTTGTCACACTTGTGCCCCGCCGGCTCGAACCACGTGGTGAATTCCTGATTTGGCAACCGCGAGGTCGGCGATCCCCTGCGGCTCTTTGGCATGTCCCCAGCAATCGATGTGCCATCAATTATGGTCTGCCGGCTGTGTCTGAATCGAGCGAGATCACTTGGCCCGTGCCGCGCCGGGGTGAATGTTCGCGCCTCCCGTGTCTGATTCCAGGCACAACGCGTCATCAATCGGACACGGCGGAAGGAGAACGACTGAAGTGGACCTCGACCGCGAACCAGTCGGGTTCGGCTTGCCTGCTGGAGTTTCAGACCCGTTCCGATCTCCGGACAGTACCAACAGCGCAATTTACCGTGCTCGCGACCGTGGGCGACCTGACTCAGTTCGGTCCTCGATGCCTCGCGCACGGCTCCGGGGCTCCTCGCCGAGGGCCCTCGCCGGTGCTCAGCGGGCATGCGGGCCCGCTAACACTGCCCCGTTACCCTTTTAGAGTTTCGTCGCAGCATTCGATCGTGCCGCCTCGGTATCGGCATGCTCACCAGCCCGGGCGCGATGCGCCGCGTGCACGCCGGATCGGGCCCGAGGCTTCTCCATGTCCCGTCCCTTGAGGAGTAGCATGGAGGGCTGGTTCCCCGGCAGATTGTTATCCTCTCACTGAGTCGGGGCAAAATTTCGCTAGCTGGCACGCGCCGCTGCGGCCAACTCCTAGCAAAACACCCGAGTAATCGTGCTGCCCGATTTTTCCTGACGGGCTGAGGGCTGCGGGAAAGGCTCGCGACTGCTGCGAAGGCGTAAGCACCGAGACTTTCGAGCTGAATGTCTTGCAGTTGCTCTGAGGCGATCGGCGGTAAATAAGCTGCGGCGCGATCTTGCTCTGAGCTGGTCCCGCAAATCTGAACAGCGCGATAAGTGGAGTTTCTGCCTGACGGCGGGCAAGATTGACCCGCGA
>NZ_QZMV01000058.1:0-6067 GCF_003957705.1 Bradyrhizobium sp. LVM 105
ACAAATCGGTCAGCTTCGCAATCGGGTACGACGCACCAAGCGTTCGAAGAAGGAGGCATCATGAAGTCATCGGCTCGGCAATGACATCGTGCCATTGCGACACGGGGACCTGACTTGTGATCAACAAGGACCCTTGTCGTAGCGATCGTAGACGATCTCAAGCAGATTGCGGCGCTGGTCGGCGGTAAGCGATTCGGGTCCGCAGTCGTCAAGGATGAGGAGATTGATCCGCTCGAGCGCGGTGATCAGGCGCGCCAGACGGCCTTCGCCGCGCGCCTGCGCGAGATCGGCGAACAGGCGGGATGTTCGCTTGTAGAGGACGGAGAAGCCGTCACAACAGGCCTTGTTGCCGAGCGCACAGGCAAGCCAGGACTTGCCCGTGCCGGTTGGGCCGACGATGACCAGATGGTTGGCATCACGGATCCATTGGCAGGTAGCGAGGATTTGAAAGAGCGAGTGGTCAAGGCCTCGAGCGGTGCGATAGTCGACGTTCTCGATGGCGGGAGCTATGCGGGAGCTGGGTGATGACGGCCTGAGATAGGCGGCGTATCGAGGCGGGTGTCGAAGCCTGCCAGAACCTCTCAAGGAGAGCGATACGCCATGAATGAGACTAGCAAGATTGTCCCGCTTCGTCAGCCCGACGCGATCGATGATCCACTGACCAATATCCTGCGCGCTAGTGCGCGGCAGCTTCTGGCGCAGGCTGTCGAGATCGAAGTCGAGACCTTTCTTGCCACGGTGAAGGACTTGAAGCTTGCCGATGGACGCGCCCGTGTCGTGCGGCATGGCTACGGCCCGGCGCGGACGATCCAGACCGGCATCGGCCCAGTTGAGGTCACGCGGGCGAAGATTCGCGACCGCGGGGCGTCCAACGATGGCGAGCGGATCCAGTTCAGCTCGGCGATCCTGCCGCTCTGGGCACGGCGGACCCGAAGTCTGGATGCGCTGTTGCCGGTGCTCTATCTGCGCGGCATCTCGACCGGCGATTTTCAGGAGGCGCTGACGGCCTTGCTGGGCAAGGACGCGCCGAACCTGTCGCCCGCGGTGATTTCCCGGCTGACGGCCGAGTGGCAAGGCGAGTACGAGCGCTGGCAGAAGCGCGATCTGTCGGCGCGGCGATATGTGTACGTGTGGGCCGATGGCGTCTTCCTGCAGGCCCGCATGGAAGATCACGGCGAGTGCATGCTGGTGCTGATCGGCGCAACGCCGGAAGGCAGGAAGGAGCTGATCGGCTTTCAGGTCGGCGTGCGGGAGAGCGCGCAGAGCTGGCGCGAGCTCCTGATCGACGTCAAGCAGCGCGGATTGCAGATCGCGCCCGAAATTGCCGTCGGCGACGGCGCACTCGGCTTCTGGAAGGCGCTTGACGAGGTCTTTCCCGGCACACGGCACCAGCGCTGCTGGGTGCACAAGACCGTGAATGTCCTGGACAAGGTCCCACTCTCGGTGCAGGCCACCATGAAGAAAGATTTGCGCGAGGTCTATTGGGCGCCAAACCGGGCGTCCGCCGAAGCGGCGATCGACGTCTTCGCCGAGAAATACCTCGCCAAGTACGGCCGGGCGGTCGAATGTCTGGTCAAGGATCGCGACGCGCTGCTGGCCTTCTACGACTTTCCTGCCGAACATTGGGATCACTTGCGCACGAGCAATCCCATCGAGAGCGTGTTCGCCACCGTGCGGCACAGGACCGTGCGCACCAAGGGCTCGCTGTCGCCGACCACCGCCAAGCTGATGGTATTCAAACTGGTGATCGCCGCATCAAAGACCTGGCGTCGGCTCAAAGGCACAAACCAGTTGCCGAAGGTCATCGCAGGTGTCAGATTTAACGACGGCATCGAGGTCATCCAAATGCCGGCAACCCACGCCGCCTGATCACCTCGTCACCCAAAATCCCGCATAGCTCGTTTCCGCAGCCATCGAGCGGATCGACCAGTGCGTCGCGTCGGGCGGTGTCGTACGCAATGTCCGCTCGATCACCGCAGCAACCTGATCGTCGTCGATGGTTCGAGGGCGACCAGGGCGGGCTTCGTCAAGCAGGCCATCACAGCGATCCTTCAAGAATCGGCGGCGCCACTTGCCAACGGTGTGTTCATGGATGCCAAGTTCGGCAGCCACAGACTTGCTTGGCAGACCATCTGCACATCGCAGGATCGCGCGGCACCGCTCAGATAGCGATCGGGCTACACGATGACGACGAACTTGCCTCTCCAAGTACGCCCGCTCCTGCGGACTAAGCACTAACGGCGCGATCGGCCGGCCTCGCACACCTGCATTCGCCACTAGCACTCTCCTCTCTAGAGATTCGAGCAACAACTAATGCGTCGAATTTGCGTTCCAGATGACTAGGAGAATGGAACATATTTCGGGGCTCTCGCAAAGCGCTTGGGCACGAGACATGGTGGCTGCGCCATTCCTCTTGAAGTCGAATGACTTTCTCGTTCAAACCGGCGCGCCAGCGATCTAGGTTGGTCTGGCACTGGAGCGAGACTATGCTCAAACCATTCGCGAAGTGCTAACGGCAATCGCCTCGCCGCTGGATATTGCAGACCAGTCGCGAGTCGCGGCTCGCTGCTGGGAAGTCCGCCCTTCAGGCGGCCGTATTGTAGGTGATTGGATAACGCTCCGGAAACGGCCCTCCTGCGTAGTCAATCTCCGCGGCAGGACGCACACCCCGGATTTGCAGGATGCGACGAACGATTTCCGGAACCTGGATGCGGCTGATCTGGTCGCCGAGGCAGGTGTGCATCCCGTAGCCCAAATGCATATAGACCGACTCCGGGCGGTCGACGGCGAAGCTGGACGGCGCCGGCAATTGCAAGCCGTCGCGCATCGCCGACCGGGTCGAGATCAGCACCGTGCTGCCGGCCTTGATTGTTGCCGCGCGCAGCGAGCCCTTTGCAATCCGGTAATCGGTCCGGCACTGGCGCACCACGAACGGATTGATCGGGTTGAAGCGTAGCGCTTCCCAGCAATAGCGATACATCAATTGATCGTTATTGCTGCAGGCGACGTCGATCGCCTTCTTCAGGATCTTCGGACCTATGAACAACTGCTCGAGGAGCTGTACGATGGCCGCTGAGGTCGTCTCGATTCCGCCGACCAGCGTGCCCATCATATTGGTTATAATGCGTTCGTCGGCGAAGCCGATCGAATCGTCAAAATGGCTTTTTAGCAAGCGACTGAACACGTCGTCGAGCGGCGCGCCATTTTTCAGTTGCTCGCGCCGTTGCGGGAGCAGTTGTGTCAGGTAGGTGCGCATCTCCTGCCCGGCGTCAATGTTGTCCTGATGCACCTTCGGATCTTTGTCCAGGTTGTGGAACATGTCGTACTGCGTGGCGCGCGACCAGCGGAACATCGACGCCAGATCGGGGCCGGGAAAGCCGAAATATTCTCCGGTCAGCTGAATGGGGACCAGGCGCGACAACGTGCTGACCACGTCGATTTGGTTCTGGGTATAGAGCTGCTTTTCGACGGACGCATTGGCGAGGCTGCGCACTTTCTGGCGAATTGCCGGCAGATCCTCCATGCGCATGAAGGCGCGCATGATACCCTTGTCGCGCTGGTTGATTTCGGTGCAGTCGCGGCCGAGCATAAAGGGGCCGACCGAAGGGTCCATCATCGGCGCATAGGTGACGTTGAAGATGTCGGGCCGGCTCAGCGCTTCCTGCACGTCGGGGAAGCGGGTGATGAACACGGGCCCCGCGGCGCCCAACGCTAGGTTGGGCCTGACGCGCCGAATTAGTGCGAACAACGCATCCGGATGTTTCGCGATCATCCATTTCAAGAACTTCGCCGCCAGCCCCTGTTTCTGTTCCGCCATTGCCGCCGCACCCTAACTCGAGAAAAGCTTCGCCTGGTCGGTCGATCCTGGCTTCCGTCCACCTTTCCCCCTGCGGGAGCGAGATGGTCTTCGATGCTGCTCCAGTTGGAGCTGACCCAATCAATTTCAGATCGACTTCAGGAACTCGATGATCGCGTTGCGCTCCTCGGGAGACAGCGCAGGGCCAAGGACACCCTCATGCTTGTCGTTCGAGAATTCGTGGCCAGTATTGCGATTGGCGGGCCTCGACGTATCGAGGATGAAGTAGCCCTTGCTGTCGTAGGTCCTGCCTTTGGGAGCGGCGGTCCGCGCCACGATACCGACGCGGACAGGATCGAAGCTGGGCTCACCGAGCAGCAACACTTTCGGGCGCTCTGCAACCGGGCTGAGAAGGTCGTAGATCGTCGGCACCGAGCCGTTGTGCAGGAACGGCGCAGTCGCCCATACGCCGTTCAGCGGACGCGCCTTATAGCCGAAACCTGCCGCGAGACAGTTCGGCCGATCGCCTTCGATCTCCGCGTGGACGGTCCCGGTCGACCGAAGCCACTCGTCGATGCTGGATTGGACCACGGCGCCGAGCGCAAGCGCGTAGAGTTGCATCGCATGGTCCGAGAGTTGGATCGTATCCAGCGTATTGTCAGCCTTCCGTTGGCAGACATCGATGTCGAGGCCGAGTCCTGGGCTGCTATGGACCGCCCGGGCCAGTTCGCTGCCGGCGGTGTCAACGGTGCGATTGCGCAGCACGTCGCCCTGGGCCGGATCGGTGCCGATATGGCTTTGCTTGATGATCTTGACGTTGAGTACGGATTCCTTCGTCTGCTTCTCCTGCCCATCCCGGCCGCGCCAGCGGATAGGGCCGAAGTTCTTCCAGAACTCCGAGTCCGGGGCCTTGCCGTGCACGATGTCGGGGGTCAGCGCTGGAAGATGGCAGCCGCTGCAATATTTATCGTAGAGTTGGGCTCCCACGGCAGCCTTGGCTTTGTCGATCGCAGGAAAGCTGTCGGGCCAAGTTGGCGCATTCAGCCCGGTGAAGGCCTTCGCCACCAGCGGCTGGTCCTTTCCAGCGAGCTTTCGTTCAATCCAGTGCAGATTATCAAAGGGGATGCTGCTGGCAAAGCGTCCCTGCTTGGGCGGTGCCGTGAGGTTGAGCTCCGCGGAAACACCCATCGCCTCGCCGGCATTGCGTACAATGGCTGCATGATTGAGGCGTCGTACTGCACCCAATCGAACCATGATGATGTCCAGATGTGCGGGTAGCTGACAGGGGCGTTGATGTTGACGTAGTTGCCGTAGCGCTTGTTGTCGAGTGCGAACACCTGATTGCCGATGCGATTGAGCGCATCGAGGCGGGTAAACCCTTCCGTGACGTCGATCCCAGCGGGCTGATCGACCAGAGCACCAAGTATTCCATCGAGTTCCTTGGATAGTTGAACGCGTGTCAGATCGCTGTACTCGGTTTCTAAAACGCGCTTCGCGAACCGCCTAAAGCGACCGTCGAAGAAGGGCAACTTTGCCGACAAGGCGGTCTGTGCGAGCGCGGCGCGGAGCGCATTTGTCAACTGACCGAGATCGGTTACGGCGGGGCCGCCTTCAATGACATAGCGCTTGTCTTTGAAGATCAGTTGGCCGGTGTGGCACGCGGCACAGGTCAATCCGACGGCAGTGTCCTTACGCGCAAGTCCGCGGATCGACTGAAACGGCGAATACGCAAATCCGATCGGCAAACCGTATTCATTGTTCTCGCTTTTAGCAGATTTTATGAATCCGAACCGCAGTAAATAGCGGTTGTCGGCAAAGCGTTCGCGTTCGAAGAAGGGCATAGCGAAGGGCGAGTTCTGCGGCGCTTCCAGCGCGAGAAACCATGACAGCGGGATTGGCAAGGTCTGCGTGCCCTGGGCTTTGTGATGGAATCGATCGGCGTCTTCGGCGTTCCAGCCCTGATCGAGCGAAACTTGCTCGCTCACGAGAACCGGCTCAGGGAGACCAGGCGGCTCCAGAGCTTCGATTGTCGCGCCAAGCTGGGGGCTGGTCAGGACCGCGATAGAAGCAATGACCGCGATGATCACCAGAAGAGCAAGAAAGCGTCGGCACCAAAGGCGCCGAATTGCGCTCGCAACTGTCGACATGGCTTCACCGGTGTCAGCGACGGTCTTCAGGAGAAAGCCGTGTAAACAGTCGACCGTGAAGAACGTTGATCATGAGGTCTGTTGACGGGATGACCAGGCGCCGGCGAACAGGAAGGCGCAGCAG
>NZ_QZMV01000059.1:0-5986 GCF_003957705.1 Bradyrhizobium sp. LVM 105
TCTGCTGCGCCTTCCTGTTCGCCGGCGCCTGGTCATCCCGTCAACAGACCTCATGATCAACGTTCTTCACGGTCGACGGGTTAATGTCGTAGCTGGGGTCATGGTCCTTTCCGAGGGCGCGAGCGCCTCATGATGATGTCCAGATCGGGCGCCTCAACGTTTGCAGCGGAGTGCGGGCGAACCGCCAGCAGCCGATTGACCGAGGTCACCACGACCACCGTCCCAGCGGGACATCGCCAGTCCGGCGGACCGGACCAGGAACTTGCGAGCAAATATCAGATTGGCTTCGGCGGGCCCCGCTCGAACGATGTGCCAGCGACCCAGATGCAGTGGAGGATTACGGCGATCTTTCGGGCGATGGCGACCTTTGCCTTCTTCATGCCGATCCGCTTGGCGAGCTTCATGCCCCAGGCCTTTAGGGAAGAACTTTTTGGTTCGATAAAGAAGGACAGTGGCGGCCTCGAACAAGTAAGTTCGGAGAAGCCGGTTGCCCCATCGAGATATCTTTCCGTTGGTGTCGGTTTCGCCGGATTGGCTGCGCCTCGGCGTAAGGCCTAGGTAGGCGCCGACCGTCGAAGCCGATCGGAAGCGCGAGGGGTCATCGATCGTGTGGCGGAACGTTAGGGCCGTCACGACACCGACCCCCGGGACCGTCATCAGGCGACGCGTCGTCTCGTCCAGCTTTGCCAACCGGCGGACCTCGTTGTCGAGCTTACCTTGTTGTTGACAAACGTTCTCATGGATCGAGAGCAGCGGCGATATCACGCTGAGAAGCAAATGATCGACGCCCAAGAGTTCGCTGACCTGGTTGCGGAACTGTTGGCCGATCGCGCGAGGGAATAGCAATCCACATTCCTTGATCAAGCTGCGAACCTGGTTCTCGATGTCTCGGCGCATGGACACTAGCCGAGATCTGGCGACAAGGATCGCTCGGATCTTCTGGCTTTCCTCACTTTTGACTTTGACCTCTCGATACCCTCCAACCCGCACCAGTTCGGCAAGGCCTCGCGCATCATTCCGATCGCTCTTGTTCATTCGGACCGACAAAGCTGCGTGCGCATGCCGAGCGTCGATGCAGACCACCGGAAGCTCAACCCTGCGGAGTTCATACCATAGGCCTTGCTCCAAGCATCGAGGAGAGACGACCATGGACCATTATGCCGGAATCGACGTGTCATTGGAATGCTCCAGCGTGTGTGTTGTCGATGCGAACGGCAAGATTGTCGGGAGGTGAAGGTGGCCAACGAACCGGAGGCGCTGATCGACCGGTTCCGTTCGTTCGGGTTCGATCTCGCCAGGATCAGGCTGGAGGCAGGGCCGCTGTCGCAGTGGCTCTACGCGGCGATGAAGCAGGCTGGTCTTGGGGTTGAGCTTCTGGAGACGCGTCACATGCGAGATGCCTACAAGGCGATGCCGGTGAAGTCGGACCACAACGACGCCCGCAACATCGCGCAGTTGATGCGGCTCGGCTGCTTCCGGCCGGTGCATTGCAAGTCGATGAGCGCGCAGGAGACGCGGGCAATGCTGACCGCGCGCAAGCTGATCCAGAGCAAGCTGCAGGACGTCGAGAACAGCTTGCGGGGGATCTTGCGAGGCTTCGGGTTGAAGGTCGGCAAGACGACGAAGCGCGGCTTTGCGGCACGGATCAACGAGCTGGTCATCCGGCTCTGGACGCCATCGCCGCAGCGACGCTTGCGGTTCACACAGTGCTGCTTCGCGAGTTCAACGGCTTCGGCAAGCGGGTGCGGGTGATGTCCCTGCTGGATGCCAAGGCCAAGCTGTTGATGTCGACCCCAGCCGTGGGACCAATCATCTCGCTGACTATGCGAGCCACATCTAACATGGATTATGAGCTTGCCGCTTTTTCCTGGTCTGCTGTAGAATCTTCTTCGTGTGAGGATTTCGAGGGAGTAGCTTCCTTTCAGCTCTACATTTCGCAGATTCATTTGAAGGTTTCTGTGGGGACATTGCGATGGCTAAGTCTTCCGTTTCCCGTGACGCCTTTCGAGGCTTGTTCGCTTTTTATGCGGTCAAGGCCCACCATGATCATAACGCTGTCGCCGAAGGCCGACTCCTCAAACTATTTGGATCGAGCGACCATATTCCCGACCGGCTGTTGGAGTTGTGGTCATCACGAACCGAGCTGATTGGCCCTGAGGCCGTTGGCAACATAGTGTCACTACTCGCTCATCAGATCCTGGAGGGCGGCGCACAAAATAATCACGCCAGCGACTTCCTTCATCCTTCATCGACTGCTGCGAGAGTTGGACCGAGACGTTCATTAACCGCGATTGCGAGAAAGTTGGGGTTGACCGGACATCAGTCGGTCGGCCGCGCAATGAGTGCCCGCGTTAGTTGGCGGCGAGACTGCCCCTCAATTTAGGAGCGGTCACCTGGATTTTCATTCGATGTTACGCCTCGAAAAACGGCGACGAGCCGATCTCCTTCCCAAAGCTCAACGTCGTGCTCCCCGCACATTTGCTCGGCTCGACATCTCGCAGTCTGCTCGTCGATGCAGTCGAGCTTCGCGGCGCAGATCACTCGCCGCCTGCTGTCCACTACAAACACTCTGTACCGCATGATGGCTGTCCCATCCGAAAGGAGGCTGTCATCGTAATCGAGTGTTTGTGTAAGGCAGCGCCAAAGTAAGTGCAGGCGCGCGGAAGGTTTGTACGTGTGGCAATTCGGCTATACCAGCGCCTGTAATTCTTCCATTTTAATGGCGTAGCCTGCTCAACCACACCAGTAATGCGGAGTGGCTGCGGAGAAGCCCGATACGCTCGCTTGGAAGGATAACCATAGACGTAGGTTGGCAGCTCCTTTTTCGATATGCTTGTCCGAAGAAAGTCCAGCCAATCCATGACCTAGCCTACTAATTGCCAGCCCGGTGCACGCCCGACGGCCGTCGTTCGCCGAACGACACAAGTTCATGCCTTGTGGTGATCAGCACTCCTGGAAACTGCTAATCTGCAGTCCGTGCTGCGTTTTCTTCGCTTATGCTAGCCGTACGGCTTATGCGTAAGAAGCCAGACGCCAGTGGACATTAGTACAGCCGTGCCCGCGGAGAATTCCAGCAAACGCTCCTATGAGGACCCGACGTGGCCGACGCATCGATCCAGCTCAACCCGTTGAACCTATCGGTATCCCGCGAGGACCTCGATCATGACGAGATCGCCGAGGGTGCCAGACGCAAAGCCTGGCGCCAGCCATTCTTTGTCGGAATTCGCGCACTAGTTTTCGTTTTTCAAAAATGGAGAAGTTAAGTGGCTATGGGAACAGTAAAGTGGTTCCACCCGACAAAGGGATATGGATTTATTCAACCTGACAACGGCGGCAAGGATGTGTTCGTCCATATCTCGGCAGTCGAGAAAGCTGGCTTCACCTCTCTCGCCGAGGGCGCCAAAGTCAGCTTCGACGTCGTTTCAAATCGCGGTAAAGAATCGGCGGAAAATCTACGAGTCGGGTGATGCGCCCAGCATCCGTGGGTTCGCGGCGTTTTCATCGGCCGAGTCCGAGAACGCCGCGTCGAGTTTGAACCTGTCCCAAATGGCGCGCGCCTCGACCCGATAGGGCGAGGCATGCGGGCGTCCAAGACCATTTTGTCGAACTTGGTGGTCCTAGCCGATGTAGCGGGCGGACTCGCGGCGTCCAATGTCCGGCGTCGCCCGTGCGTCGCTGCATAAAAGCCCTTGCTCGAATGGAGCGTGACCGACCGATTCTGGTGGGTGCCAGACAGGCTTTTCGCCGATACAACTTGGTGGCACCCTGTGGGCTAGGCTCTCCCGCGGTGGGCGACCGCGGTCAGTTTTGCTACCAGATGGAAGGCTGGCCGTGTTGAAGTTAGCGGTGCGTTGCAGGGACAGCGCAGCCCCGTGTATCCGTGGGGCTTTTTGGCGCCGAGCCACGCTGCCGCTAACTTCTCCGGCAGCGCGGGCGCGATAGGGACAGCATCCGATCCATCCCAGCTGACCGGCGCCGAGTTGCCACCGCGCTGTTTACGTTCACTGAGACAAAGATCATCCGGGGCACTCGGCTAGAAGCGGGAGAACATTGTCTGGTTGAACGTCGTCGGCCGTCGTCTTGATGTATTTGTGCCCGTTGTGCGTGGCCCAAACCACACCAACCCTGCGTCCATTTTCTTCGACATAGAACTCCCATTCGCCGCTCTCGATATCTTTGACAACCTGGTCGATGGATCGCTTCCACGGCTTTCCATCGGGGTTTACTCCGCCGACATGTGTTATTCTTTCGTGAGGATTCTTTCTGTCCGTCTTGTTGGCGTAACGAATGCGTGCGCGTTTGGCCATTTGAGTCTCTCCCAAATTGCAAGCCTGAGGCACTAGCTTAGACCGGGGCAGTCAATTCGACCGGCCGCCAATTCAGGTAGGTGCTTCCAGTCCTTCTCAGCGATACTCCTTGATCGCGCCCTTGAGAATCTGAGCCTCTCAGGAGCGAAGGTGGCCAGCCTCAGTCTTCGAGGACGGGCTGGCCACCGAAGTTAGCGGCTCAAATCCATAGGGCAGTACGGGCCAACCGATGCACGTATTCCAGCGGCACATCACGTCCCTGCGGTCGCAAGCGCTCGCGGTGCTTGCAGCCAATCAGGCTCGGGCGGCCGATCCGTCTCTGAATCTATCAGATCGCCAAGTTGCAACATTTAATGCGGAGGAGGCTCAGGCAATGGTAGACATACTTGATTGCATGAAACCCAATCTCGGGCCGAAGGAGGCACGGAAGATCGCTGCACGCATACGCGATCTTCTAGGGGGATCGCGTGAGTGCCAACCGGTTCGGGTGGGATGCCTGTGAGACTTTCGCAAGCGCGGTGCGCCCGCGATGCTTGCGGTGTGAGATTGATCAATCACTGGCTACGACCAGTTCTGGTAGTTGTGCTAGGGCGTTCGCCGAACGATACATCCGCCGGTCAGCTTCTTCTTGAGGCTCACCGTGGTGAAGTTAGCTGTGCGTAGCAAGGACAGCGCTCATCGGTCCACTTTAAAGCGCCGGGCCACGTGCCGCTAACTTCTACTATGGGTCCGAATGAACGGGGATGATCGACGGGACAAACCATCGCCAGTATTTGGACCGGGCTTTTGGTCAGCCGGGGGAGGCCGCATCGAGCGATCCGCTGGGGAGACGGGCGGGCCTCTCAACAGGCTCAGCAACGCGATGACGGAGCAGCAACGCGTGGCATCCGGCGGCGTTAGCTTCGGTTGCGACGCCGCTTCCACCGCGGCTCCCTGCGGTGTCCGCCAATTCGATTGCTTCTTTAATCTTAGACCCCACCGGATCATCCTCAAGGTCGGCCCAGATGTCAGACTCGCGCTTTTCCCAAAAGGAATAATCGCGCTGGCGGGGAGAGCCTACGGCGTTCATCAGCATCCCGGCTGCCTCATGCAAGAGCTGAAACCCCTGAATGACTGGGTGTGTTGGAATAGCCCCGGTAGCTGGCTATGAAGTGGAGTTACGAAACATGCGACGGGTTAGCCGAGATCATTGTCGTGCCGGGAGGATGCGCTCTCCTGTTTGATGGCCAGGTTTTAGGT
Source organism: Bradyrhizobium sp. LVM 105 (assembly GCF_003957705.1). Classification (NCBI taxonomy): domain Bacteria; kingdom Pseudomonadati; phylum Pseudomonadota; class Alphaproteobacteria; order Hyphomicrobiales; family Nitrobacteraceae; genus Bradyrhizobium; species Bradyrhizobium sp. LVM 105. The sequence goes on from NZ_QZMV01000059.1 coordinate 5,547, forward strand.
GAGCACATCTCGCCAGTCATAGCGGCAGAAGAATTAGCGAGCGGGAGATGCCATTGGCCCTGGGCTGGAGATCCCGCGAAGATGGATATCCCGACAGACTTGTCCCAGTGGCAAAGCGTCCCTTAGTTGCCACCTCTTCAAACTGCACGACGACCAAGTCGAAGGCCCTACGCATAGATGCAGAGATGATGCGGAGATAGTTCTTCTGAGGGAGAGGCTCCGCCTGGCACTCGCTCAGAAGCCACCCCCAGCGCGTGTGCCTGCGTGACCCACTAGTTTCGGCAGTTTATCTCACGCGCACGGTCGCATTATCAAACCAACGCGGCTGGCTGCGGAGTCGGGAATGCACTCTAGTTTGCTAACCTAGTACCCACTATCCTTGGATCGTGAGTCGTGATTCAAGATATGGATGATCCCCGAAGCAAGAGAAGTCCACCTTT
>NZ_QZMV01000006.1:0-415026 GCF_003957705.1 Bradyrhizobium sp. LVM 105
GATTCGCGGGTCAATCTTGCCCGCCGTCAGGCAGAAACTCCACTTATCGCGCTGTTCAGATTTGCGGGACCAGCTCAGTACGCGAAGCAGGCGTGCGATTCGTTTGTCGCCGAATCCCAGAAGATCACCGAGTTGCATGAACAATTGACCAGACAAAGGGTCATGCATTTTGAGGGGTTCGTGGCCAGGATCACCCAGACGACGCTCGAAATCCGCGGGATACGTCACTAACGGCAGCTGCCTATCGCGGGGCCGGAAGCCCGTGGGATGGGCAATATCCTTGCGAAACCCATCATTCGTTGATGGTCCGCGCGCCGAGATGAAGGAGGTGGGTTACGCCACGCGAACTGCGCTTTGCGCCGTCGCGGAGCTAACCCACCTTACGCGCTTGAGGACCGCCTGGAGTTCAGTACCCTGACTTCGAGCCGGTGGTCGGCCTCGTGCTCGCGCCGGTGGTTTGTCCTGTGGTTTGTCCTGTGGTTTGTCCTGGAGCGTAGCTCGAGGCACCGGGGCCGGTGCTCTTCGAGGACTTGGCGTGCTTCTTCTTATGTCCAGGAGCATAGCTGGAAGCGCCCGGCTCGCCCTTCTTGGAACCCATTTGCTGCATCTCATGACCCGGCGTCTTGCTCGATACACCCTGAGCAAACACGGCTGGGGCTGTAGCCATGACAACGGCAGCCGAAAGCGCAATGATCATTGCTTTCATGACGTCCTCCTCACAAAAGCCCCCGCAATGCAATGAATGGACCCAACGCCCCGTTCCTCTGAACGAATTTTTCATGAGTGTGGGATCTCCCACCAGCGAGAGCCGGCAGGAATGAGCCAACGGTCGGCCCCCAGGATGTGAGGCATAGAGCGGCTTATCCACCGTAGCTCGGCGAGCGAACGCGGAAGTGATACCCATCGACTGCTGCGCCGAAAGTGAAGGGTCTTGGAAGGGTCTTGCAAGGCCCCAACCCATCCCGCGGCGCTTGAGTAGCGGAACTTATTCGTCCGCTGTTGCTTTGAAATGTACTGCCTCGGTTACGGATGGGCAGTGACAAGTTGAGAGGCGAAAATGTTCCTGACGGGACTTGGCGCGCTGCTCATCTTTGGCGGACTCCTGTACATGCTGCGCACCACGATTTGGCGGGGGCCCCTTAGCGGTCGGGATTCCGCTCGACCGGTTCGCGGCACGCTGGAGCCGCCTCGCCGCGGCCTGGGATTTCTTGGGATCGCATCGAACTGGCCGGGAATCGTTCTGATGGCCGCCGGTGCCGTGCTGATGGCGTCGGGCGCGAGCTTTTAGCCGTAGGAACAGGGTGGGCTACGCTGCGCGAGTCGCCGCAACGCCATGAGCGGGCGTTTCGCAACAGATCATGCCGCAAGGCAACAGTGATCACGACTGTTCGATCAGGATCGGTGAACCGATGATTGCGGTAACAGTTCGTAGGATGGGCAGAGCCCGTTCGAAACCCATCATTCCATGACGGTGATTGATGGGTTTCGCTTCTCGCTCTACCCATCCTACGAGCTGAATTGCCTTTGCGGTCGAGCCCATCCCTCCTAAACTCCTGACTCCACCGGCATAGGTTCCGACGGCCCGGTACAAGCGGAGTCAGACTATGCCCAAACCGGAGAGCTTCCCGATCGAGAAAATCTTCGTTTCCACGAAGCAGAAGAAAGCCATCAAGCCCGAGACCGTGGCGGAGATCGCGGAAAGTATTCTGGACATCGGACAACAGGCCCCCATTTCCGTTCGGCTCGACGGAGACCGCCTCGTTCTGGTCGAGGGACTGCATCGGCTCGAAGCCTGCAAGGCGCTCGGCGAGACGACCATTCTCGGCGTCCTGGTCCCGGCTGAGTTGGCTCAAACCAAGCCGCTGCTCGCCGAGCGACCTGAAGTCGAGGCGGAGCGCATCAAGATGGCGCGATTGAAACAGTTGCGCCTCGAGAAGGAAGCCGCAGAAGCATCGACGGTTGCCTTGAGCGTCAACGCAACGCAAGCGCCGCGCGCCCGTGCGACGAAAGGCGTCCGCGACAATCCGAAGGCATCGCCCGGCCGGACTGCGAAATCGACACCGAAAACGTTGTCGGACTGGATCACGCAGCAAAAGGGCAGCGGCGGCCGCTATTGATTGCCGGCTTGTTGCCATGGAAGCAGTTCGTAGGATGGGTAGAGCCCTTGCGAAACCCATCGTTCCGCGACGGCAATTGATGGGTTTCGCTTCGCTCTACCCATCCTACGAGGGTGAGAGGTTCAGTGTTGATCCACCAGGTCATCTCGACGTGGTAGCACGATGCTTCTGTCCAGATGCGAGGCCCCATGTTGAACTTTCAGCTGCCATGGCACGAGATCTTTGCTCCGACGCATTCGCTCATGGAAATGCTGGTGCGGGGCACCATCATGTATTTCGGCATCTTCATCTTGATGCGCCTCATCCTGAAGCGACAGACCGGCGGAATCAGCATCCCGGACGTGCTGCTCGTCGTGCTTCTGGCCGACGCCGCACAAAACGGCATGGCAGGTGAATACCGATCGATCACCGAAGGTCTGGTGCTCGTTGCCACCATTGTCTTCTGGAACTTTGCCATCGATTGGCTCGGTTATCGCGTGCCCTTCGTGGAGCGGCTTGTTCGGCCCCCGCCGCTGCTTCTGATCAAGAACGGCCAGGTCCTTCGCCGCCATTTGCGCCAGGAGCTGGTTACGATGGACGAGTTGCTGAGCAAGCTCCGGGAAGAAGGCGTCGAGAGCCCTGCGGACGTGATCGAGGCCTATATCGAAGGCGACGGCAACATCAGCGTGAAAAAGAAGGAAAAGTGATACGCGATGTCTCGGCGGCCGAGAGGAAAGCCGTTCAGAAGATCGAGCGCCTTGGCCGAGATCGGCCATCTCTCGCTCGAGAATGAATCCTGGACTTTACCTCTCCTCGCCGACCAACCCGATCGTCTCACGCCGCCCTCACCTGCTCCGGCGAGGCCGTCTCCATCCCATCGCGCGCATGTAGAGATCGAGCAGGCTTTCGCGCGCGTTCTTGTCTTCCTTGCGCAGCTTGATGAACTCGTTGAGGATCTTGACGTAAAACCCCCTCGCCCTTGGTGTGCCAGCACTCAACTTCGCCGATCGGCATCACAACGCGTCGAGATCTGAAGCTCCATCAACGCCATGCGCTGCAGGACAACGGGGTCTCGTTCGCCCTCCTTCGCGGTGCGGAGGATCGATTCCGCGATCGCCTGAACATGCGCGGAGCCGACCGGGGCAGGCAGCGACGCCACCGCCGCCTCCAGCGCAGCTTTCATGACCTCGATCGTTTCAGGCGAAAATGATGCATTCGAAAAGTCTAGCATGGTGGCACCGATCCGGAGGTCACCGCGCGTCCGCGTCTTGCCGGCGCGCGATGTCGCTTATTCAGCATGGGTCACCAGCGCCGCCCCCAGCTCCCGCGCCAGCTGCTTCCCCAGCCACCGCCACCGCGGACCAGGCGGACGACCAGGAGCAGCAGCACCGCGCCGATGGTGGCGTTGACGATCGCGCTGATCATGCCGCTGCCCAGATGCACGCCGAGCTGAGGCAACAACCAGCTGCCGACAAACGCGCCGAGGATTCCGACGATGATATCGCCGACGATCCCAAAGCCGGTGCCGCGGACGATCTGGCCCGCCAGCCAGCCGGCGATGAGACCTACAAACAGGATGACCAAGAGACTTTCGCTCGACATATGCATTTTGCTACCTCAATCGTTAGGTCTGAATGACGGTGGGTCTGTGCAAGCCGGTCTGCGGCCGATCTGAATCGCATTGCCGCATCGCGCCGTCCGGACAGTTTCCGGTTGGTACGCACGGAGGATAAAGGCGTTGTGCCCGAGCCGCTCCAGCAAGGCGAATGCGGTCTTTTTGTCGCTGCAGGGATTCAGGATCGGAAGTTCGATCTCGCTGCGCGCCGGATCATCGGCTCAACAGGTGCAAAAGCCAACGGTTCCTCCGCACACAACTTATATTTGAATATGTCGATTCTTTTCAGGCCCGCACCGGAAATGAGACCGCAAACGTCACTCTTTTTCCGGTTTTTGCCGGCGTTTCGATAACGATGCATCGATCGTCATTAAACCAGAAATAGAAACGGAACTTCGTACGGTCGGGGCCGTTTGCTCTCCATGGCTGACCCTCGTCGGCATCAATATTCACATTGAATTGGAAAAAATCAGATGAGACATACTTTGATGGCTTCAGTCGCCGTTGCGGCCCTGTTTGCAGCGACCGGTCTTGCGATGGCTCAAGGCGGAGCAAAGGGTGCGGAGTCCCCCGCTGCCGTTTCGCCGAAAGCTGACAGCGCGGCACCGATGAATGCGCCCGCAGCAAAGGGCGCGCCCGATGCAAAGCACCTCGGTGACGCAAAGGTCGACGGCAAGCCGAAGGCCGCTGAAGGAATGGCCCCGCCGACCACGTCGAAGGACGTGAAGAATTCGCCTTCCGAAACCAAGTCGACCGCCGACAGCAAGACGACCGGCGAGATGAAGGCCGATGGGAAGACAAAGGCGACCGATTCCGCCACCACAAAGGACGTGAAGACGCCGACCGCCGAGAGCAAGCCTGCCGCGCCGGAAGGCAAGACCACCGGCAATGCCGCGACCACGGCAGTCGCCGCGCCTCCGGCCGAAAAGCGAACCCAGATCACTTCGGCCATCAAGCAGGTGAAGGTCGAGGAAGTCACCAACGTGAACTTCAACGTATCGATCGGCACCGTCGTCCCGACAAGCGTCCGTTATCATGCGTTGCCGAGCCGTATCGTCGAAATCTATCCGGAGTGGCGCGGATACGAGTTCATCCTGGTCAACGGCAGGTACGTCATCCTTCGTCCGCACACCCACGAGATCGTCTATATCATCGAGGGCTAAGCACAAACCGACGGCTCACGCACAAACAGAAAGGGCGGCCCATAGCCGCCCTTTCATCGTTCCGCCCCAGGCGATCCACCAGGCCGCTCTCGCCTGGCCGCGCCGAAACGATAGTCGCAATCCGCAGATCGCGGCTACCTCTCCTCACCGATCAACCCGATCGTCTCACGCCGCCTTCGCTTGCTCCGGCGAGGCCGTCTCCATCGCGCGCATGTAGAGATCGAGCAGGCTTTCGCGCTCGTCGCGCTCGTTCTTGTCTTCCTTGCGCAGCTTGATGATCTCTTTCAGGATCTTCACGTCAAAGCCCTCGCCCTTGGCTTCCGCGAAGACTTCCTTCTTCTGTTCGCTCAACTCCTGCATTTCGCTGTCGAGGTTCTCGATCCGCTCGACGAAGGAACGGATCTTGCCGCCGGGAATGGTGATGTCGGACATGGTGCCTCCTCGCTGACTGAGGTCGCGAAAATGACCGCAAAGAAATAACCAATGTGTTAACCTCGCCGCCCCCGCATTGCCTTGTGGAAAACGCCGAGGGAGCCGTTCCATGCCCGAGCTTCGCTTCGATGACGGTGCCGCCTATGAGCAGGTGATGGGCGTCTGGAGCCGTTCGGTCGGCGAGGTCTTTCTCGATTGGCTCAAGCCCGAACAAGGGCTGCGCTGGATCGATGTCGGCTGCGGCAGCGGCGCCTTCACCGAGCTCATTGTGGCGCGTTGCGCCCCCAGTGACGTGCAGGGCATCGATCCCTCGGAGGGACAGCTCGCCTTTGCCCGCGCGCGTCCCGGTGCGCACGGCGCCGTGTTTCAAACCGGCGATGCCATGGCACTGCCCTTTCCAGCCGCAAGCTTCGATCTCGCGGTGATGGCATTGGTCCTCGTGTTCGTGCCGGACCCGTCGAAAGGCGTCGCGGAATTGGCGCGGATCGTTCGTCCCGGCGGCCTCGTTGCGACCTACATGTGGGACATGCTGGGCGGCGGATTTCCGCTCGATCCGATCCTCGACGAGATGCGCGCGATGGGGCTGGCGCCGACCCGTCCGGCGCATATGGAGGTGTCCACTCTCACGGCGCTTCAGGGCCTCTGGAGCGCGGCGGGCCTGCGGCAGATCGAGACCCGCGAGATCATTGTGCAGCGGACGTTTGCCGATTTCGACGCGTTCTGGACCGTGGAGACGAAAGCCCCCTCTATCGCACCTGTTATCGCGGCCATGCCGCCAGCCGATGTCACCGCGCTCATGCAGCGTGTGACGGCGCGACTGCCCACTGATGCCGACGGAAGCATCACCTACAGCGCCCGCGCGCACGCCATCAGCGGACGCAAGCCGGACTGAAGATGTAGAGCGTTAGCTGCGCTTGCGCGGTGCCGTAGGGTGGGCAAAGCGACTTGTCCGCCGTAGCTCGAAGAGCGAAGGCGGAAGCGTGCCCACGACCTTGATCATGTCGGAGACAATTCGTGGGCACGGCGCAAGCGCGCCTTTGCCCACCCTACGAATTGTCGTGACCTACCACCAATACGGCCAGCGCCAGCCCTCGTAGCGCACATACGACGGCACCAGCGGCGGGCCGTAGGGATCGACCTTGTCGTCCTCGGGGCGATAGCGATAGCGCGGAACGATGTTGTAGTCCCACGGCGTCGGCCTCAGCACCGGCGCCGTGACGATAATCCGCTCTTGCGGTGCGCGGACGACGACGGCTTTGCGCGTCCGCGCCTCGGCGCCGGAGGTTGCAAGGCTGCACAGCACCAGGGCGGTTCCGAGCGCGCAGGCGGCGGTCAATTTTGTCATGCGTTGGTCTCCTTCGCAGCGAAGAGTGCAAAAGGATGTTCGGCAAGGCAAGCAAATTTCGCGCGAGCTCTTTTGTGCGGCCATCCTTCGAGACGCCCGCTTTGGCGGGCTCCTCGGGATGAGGGAGGAGTAGCGCGGCAGCAAGCTTCAGCAAGGCGCGATTGCCGCTCAACCTCACTCACGCGCGCGGCGGAGGGCTTGCTCCAGCGTTTTCCGCTGCATGTCCCAGCGGGTCTCTTCGGCCTCGGCGCGCTCCTCGAGCGCGGCCCGCGCGGCTTCGATCTCCTCCGCCTTCGCCTCGTGCTCCCGCCTCGCTTTGTCCAGCGCCGCTTCCGCTGCAGCGACTGCCTTGTCGCGGCGCGCGCGCTCGTTGGCGCGGGCGGCCTCCTCCTTGCGGCGCGCGGCCTCGCGCCGCCGCTCCTCCTGCTCGAACGCCGCGGCGGCCTTGCGGGCCGCCTGCTCGTCGAGCTTGCGCGACGGCTCCTTGGCGGTCCTGTTTGCGGTCCTGTTAGCTGTCTTGGCCGGACGCTTGCTGGGCTTGCGCTTGGGCCTGGAATCATCCTCGGCAAGATCGGTGGGCAGCTCGGCACTCTCCGTGAACGGCCCGTCGGATCCGACCGGGCGCCTGAGCACGATGCCCGGCTTCGCCAGCGTGGCCGCGACGATGTCGGGGTCGTCAGTCTCCTTCGCGGCGCCCTGATGGAACAGATTGGAGCTGGCGCCCCAGGCCTCAAGCGCCGCCTTCATCGAGGGCGCGGCGATGGCCTGGTCGTAGAAGCCGAGCGAGGTCTGGTAGGTCTTCAGCTTCCGTGTCGGTTTGCTTTTCGCTCGCTTTGGCATGTCGCCCCGATTGTCGCCCCGTAGCCCGGATGAGCGAAGCGATATCCGGGACTCATCCCGCCGAAGGCAATTCCCGGATGTCGCTTCGCTCATCCGGGCTACGAACTACGAACTCTCCAGCAACGCATCGTATCCCTTCTCGCTGAACGCCAGCAGACAGAAGCCGTGCCCGAACGGATCGGCCAGCATCGCGATCCGGCCATAGGGCGCATCGCGCGCCGGCACCTCCAGGATCGCGCCGGCGCGCTGCGCGCGTTCGACGGCCGCATCGACATTCTCGACCACGACGTCGACATGCACGGGCGTCCAGTGCCGTTCGTAGCGGCGGCGGTCGCCGCCGGCGCCCACCGTGCCGGCCTGCTTGGTCAGGAGATAGACCGGCGCCGGCCAGCCGAGCAGCTCGACGAAGCCGGCGCCGAAGCGGCGGCCGACCGTGAGGCCAAAGGCCTCGGTGTAGAAGCTGGTGGCTTGCTCGATATCGGGGACGTCGATGTTGAGGAGGAAGCTCATGTCGGACTCGCTGCGCATTTGCGTCGCGAGCCTAGCCTGATGGCGCGTCAGCGTCATCCGGGATGATGCCGCACGTTCGCGCTGCAGCGTCTGCCGGCCCGCGCGCCTCGTCCTTCGAGACGGCGCTTACGCGCCTCCTCAGGACGAGGCTAAGCGGCATGGCATCCGTTGCGACTGCCGCCACGCCTTCCGTCCTCATCCTGAGGAGCCCGCATCAAGCGGGCGTCTCGAAGGATGGCCACACACGTCGCGCTCAGATGCGATCGCCTCGTCACCGGACGGGCACCATTGCATGATGCCCCTGTTTTGCCCGACGCCTCAAAGGAATTTCGGCGCAACTGAAAAAGCGAGCCTTATCAAGGCCCCCTCTACTGTGCATGGGGTTGTTTTCGCGAAATCGTGCTGGCGAGGTGCCTCACCTGCCCCTGAGGCTGAGGATATAGGCCGACAGCACATCCGCCTGTTCCGGCGAGATCACGAGGTTCGGCATGTTCTGGTGACTGGTCCGCCAGAACACCTTGAGCGACAGCGCGGTGGTGCCGCTGCGGTCGGCGATGGCCTGGAAGCTCGGGGCATCGTCGAACCATCCGGCCATGCCCGGCTCGACCGCGTGGCAGGTCTGGCACCATGCCTGCGCCAGGCGATGCCCGTCGGCGACCGCACGGGGGCCGGACCGCGGGGCGCCCGCGGCGGTGTGGACCATGCTGAACAGGAACAGCACCGACAACGCGATCAGGAGAGCGAGGCCGAGATGGATTCGAGCACTATGCGACATCGCCCAACCTCACCGTGATTGAATCATCGGAGCAGCTTAGGTTTGCACGGCAGGGCCAAGTTGATCTGCGTCAAGGACGGAGCCGATCAGGGCTGTCGATTCGCCCCTTGCTCGCGATGCCGTTGACGCAGCTCAACCCGCGCGCGCAAGTATGCCTGATCGATCATGCCGCTCGCCAGGATCAAGGCGAATGCATCAGCTCGCGCTCAATCGACGTCAGGAGGCATCACCATGAACGGCAACCGCTATTACGGCGTTCGCGTCGAGGGCGCGAAATACGGCGTCGGCTTCGGCTCGGCGCTCGCCATCGCGATCTCCTACGCCGACAACCATTCGATCCTGTGGGCGATCATCCACGGCATCCTGGGCTGGCTCTACGTGATCTTCGTTGCGCTGTTTCGGTGATATCGCACCGGCAGGCGAAGCCCTGCCCGCGCGGCTTGCAGCTTTTCCTTGCTTTCCCGGTTCCCGCCTCTACGGTCGCGCCGCGAACGAACCGTTGAGACGAGACTTGCCATGACCGACACGATGAAATGCCCCGCCTGCAGCTCCGAGCACGCCTATCAGGACCGCGATCTCTGGGTCTGCCCGGAATGCGGCCATGAATGGAGCGGTGCGGCGGAGGCGGCCGCGGAGACCGCGCCGGATGCCGGCGTGCGCGATGCCAACGGCAACGCGCTCGCGGACGGCGACAGCGTCATCGTGATCAAGGATCTGAAGATCAAGGGCTCATCCTCGGTGGTCAAGGGCGGCACCAAGGTGCGCAACATCCGCCTCCAGGATGCCAGCGACGGTCACAACATCGCCTGCAAGATCGACGGCATCGGCGCGATGAACCTGAAATCGGAGTTCGTGCGGAAGGCGTGAGTCCAGCTAGCTCTGCCGCTGCGCCAGATAGAACCCGCACAGCACCGTCACGAGGCCTGCCGTCTGCAACATCGTCGGTGGCTCGCCGAGCAGCAGCCAGCCGGTGAGCAGCGTCAGCGCCGGCACGCAGGCCGGAAACACCGCGGCGCGGGCAACGCCGAGACGCTGGACGGAGACGGCGTAGAGATAGAGCGCCGCGGGGCCGGCAAGCACGCCCTGCGCCAGCGCCTGGATGGCATTCTCGGTCACGCCGATCGCCGCAATGTGGGCAAGGCCGACGGTTGCGACGTAGACCGGCACGAGCAGCAGCGACAGCACGTTGATGACCAGTGCAGCCGGCACGGCCGAGACGCGCCAGCGGCGCAGCATCGCGCCGAAGCCGGCGAACATGAAACCGGCAAGCACAAAGATCAGGTCGCCCTGAATGCCGTCGGCGCCGATATGGCCGATCGATTCCGCGCCGATCACGCCGAGGCCTCCGACGATGACGAGCGCGCCGGCAAGCCGCGAGGCGGAGATCCGCTCCTTCAGCACGACCGCCGCGAGCAGCAGGCCGCCCAGCGTCGCGCAAGAGGGCTGGATCACGCTGCCATGGCCGAGCGGAACGAACAGGAAGCCGCTGTAGGAGATCAGCGACATCACGGGGCCGCCGAGCACCATCAGCACGAGGCCCCTGCTCCAGCCGATGCCGCAAAGATCGGAGATCCCCGCGCGCCATACCAGGGGCAGGAACGCGATCCCCGACCAGACATAGCGATGCACCAGGAGATCGACCGGCGTGAAGCCAGCCTTGAGGCCGTGCCGCGTGGCGGCAAAGCCGAGCGCCCAGAACAGCGCCGCGGCAAGCCCGCAGACCACGCCGAGCAGTGCCGGCGTGGCATCCTTCCTCTGAGCGTCGGCGCCGCTCGTCCGCTGATCCATGGATCACTCGATAGGTCGGCGCGCTGAGCCGCTCAACCCACGCCGCTGCAGGGCTGTCACGCGAGGGCGATGACGGCTCCGCGTCTCACGCGCCCTCATCGAAGACAATGCGCCATCCCTTGCGCGTATCCATGTATTCCCGCACCTGCCTGATCCGGTCGCCCACCACCGTGAACACGAAGCAATAATCGTTCTCGTACGGTTTGCCGCCGGGCAGCGTGGCGCGCATCCGCTCCTCCACGATCACGACATCTCCGGAGGCATGCACGCCGCGAAACGCGATATCGTGTCCGAGAACAATCTGTGCATCTCCTGCGCGATGAAGCGCGCGATCTGGTGCGGTCCCTTCATGTGATCGGTGTGGTCGAGCGCGATGGCGGTGGCATTGCCCTTCGGGGCGATCCATTCGGCGTCGTCGGTGAACAGTGCCGCGATGCGCTCGGGTTCGCGCGACGAAAAGGTCTTCCAGGCGTTCAGTACGACGTCTCTCGGGCTGGTCACGATGGACTCTCCGGCTGTGTTGCGATGAGAACCGCCTTCTAGGCCGCGACCTGCGCCGCGGCTCGCCACAATCGGACTCGGTCATCCCGCAGCCCTTCCGCCACTGTCGTCGTGCGCTACTATACGGCCATGCTGAGCTTCGATGTCTGCAACGCCGCGCGACTGCGCCGCGATCCCCGCTATGACGGCCGCTTCTTCACGGCGGTGAAGACCACAGCCATCTATTGCCGCCCGGTTTGTCCGGCCAAGCAGCCGCTGACGCGCAACGTGGTCTATTATCCGACGGCGGCGGCAGCCGAGGCCGCCGGCTTAGGGCCGTGCCTGCGCTGCCGACCCGAGACTGCGCCCTTCTGCCCGGCCTGGAACGGCACGCGCTCGACTGTGGCGCGGGCCGTCAGGCTGATCAATGACGGCGCGCTGGACGAAGGCTCGGTGGTTGATCTCGCGATGCGGCTCGGCATCTCGTCACGTCACCTGGCGCGTCTGTTCGAGCGCCACGTCGGCGCCACACCGCAGCAGCTTGCCAAGACGCTACGCGTCCAGCGCGCCAAGCGCCTGCTCGATGCGGGCGACGGCAGCATGACCGCGATCGCGTACCAGGCCGGGTTCGGCAGCCTGCGCAGGTTCAACGCCGCCTTCGCCGAGCTCTACGGCCGCTCGCCGTCAAGCCTGCGCGCCGCGCGCGCGCGCAAGGCTTAGATGCCGTGGATCCCGCGCTTCCGCGGGATCCACCTGCCTTCACGCGTGTCAGCTCAGCGGGCCGCGCCCCTGGTGACGTCCGCGGTCTTCACATGGCTGGGGCTCAGCACCTTCGCCTGGTGCACCGAGGCGACCGTGGTCGGCGCTGCAGCCTGCTGCTCGACATGGGCCGCGCCGAGGACGCGGACCTGCAGCGGCGAGACCGGAAATCCGTTGGCCTGGTAAGTCGGCAGCTCGGCGGCGAAAGCCGCGGTGCTGCCCGTGATCGCCAAAATGGCGGCGGCGATCGACAAAGTCTTCTTGTTCATTAGTGATACTCCGGAAGGGGAAGGTCGGAGCATATTTAGGCCGGCTTTGCTGCATTGCGACATGCTCTGCTGCATTGCAACAGCGCGTGCGGCGCATGGCAATATGTTTAATGTGTCCAACGCGTTGGCCGAATCACGCCGGCCGCGACAACCGCATTTGCGGACAGTGCTCAGCCACCGAGCACGTTGCCCCAGCCATCAAACAGATAGCTCTTCCAGGCCACGGTTCCATCGGCGCCAGGTCGGCTGGCCCGCTTGTAGTCGTCGGCTTGGTCAGCAGTCCAGGTGACGATCGTGTCGGTGAGGCGGTCGTGCAGGATGGCGGGTTCGGTGGGATCGAAGGCGTCCATGGGACGAAGCGAGGCATGCGTCATGAGCGACCAAACGTGCGAGCAGCAACAAAGTTGCCGCGACGCGGCGATCAAGCTGCTTTGTGGAACCCGCGTTGCCCCCCAGCAACAGTCCTGCGAAAAGCCGATTTTCGCCGATCTGCGCCATTGCGCTGCCACACGGTCCCCCGAACAATCGACGTGCTGCGTGCCTTACCGTGCAAGACTGTTTGCGTCAGACTGTTTGCATCATGACTGTCCGAATGAGACGGGTTCGGGCAGAACCGTTTGGAGGCAGGGATCATGAACGATCGGCGGTCTCTTCTGGTGGCGGTCACATGCCCCGCGGCCGTGCTCGCCGGCTGGCTGGCGCTCTCCTTCGCCGCCTATGCCCCTGCCCTCATCGAGAACAGCAGTGCCAATGCGGCTGCCGTCTCGCGCGCCAAGGATCTCGGCCGGCTCGACCTCGCCGACGTGCCGCGCGCTGCGACGATCGAGGACGGCATCGCCTTGACCGCCGACGTCGCGGCTGCCGTGACCGCGGCACCGGCCCCCGCGAGCGCTGAAGCGGCGCCCGAGACGCCCGCTCCCGCAATCAAGCTCGCCTCGGCCGATCCGGCAGTGATCCTGCCGGTGGAGGCGCCGCCTGCGTTGCAGATTTTGCCCGAACCGGAGCCCGTCGTCGGCGAGACTGCCCCGGTCGCGGCGCCGGAGCCCGTCAAGCTCGCCTCAGCCGATCCCACCGAGATCGTGGCGACGGACGCGTTGTCCCCCGCGGCGATCGCCAGCGGCCCGGTCACGCCCGTGAGCAAGGTCTCGCCGCCGGCCGACACCGTCGCTGTGCTCGACGAATGCTTCGTCATGGATGCGTGTATCGACCGCTATCTCTGGGCGCTCTATCAGCGCACCGCCAAGGAAGACACGATCAAGGTTCAGGAGCAGCGCGCGGTTACGATCAAGCGCAAGGGCAAGACGGTCACGGTGATGCGCAGCTTCACGAAGTTGGTCGATCAGGACTTCACCTGGAAGGATCCGAAGGCCGCCGAGCGCGCCGGCATGTCGATGATGGATTACGTCATCGGCGGCATGGACAAGAGCTTCAAGCGGAAGCTGTTCCGCACGCTTCTCGCCGCTGAGGCCGCCGGCCTCTCGCCCGGCATCACCAGCGCGTTCCGCGACGATTATCGCCAGTCGATCGCGAGCGGCCTGAAGGCGGCCTCCAACCGGTCCTATCACGGCGGCAGCTCGCGCGGCGGCTACGGCCACGGCATGGCGGCCGACATCGTCAGCACGCAAGGCAATAACCGCGCACAGCGTTGGGTCTCGACCGAAATCCTGTGGAAGTGGGTCGATGCCAACGGCAAGGCGTATGGCATCGGCCGGCCCTATCTCGGCCGCGATCCGCCGCATGTCGGCCCCATCGATGGCCATGAGTACATCTCGCGCCGCGGCACCGGCGACGGCAAGCAAGTCGCCAGCGTGAAATCCAAGGCGACCGTGCGGGCAGCATCCCAGGCCAAGCCGCCAAAGGCCCAGGCCGCACGCGAGCAGAAGAGCCCGGCCAAGCCGCAGAAATCGGCGCAATCGGCCGGCAAGCCCGCGACCTGAAGCCTTACGGCGCGCGTCCCGACGTCGGCAGCGGCACCAGCCGCATCTCGGCCGTGCCGGCGTCCTGTGTGCGCACCAGCACCGCAAAGACGGTCTCGACCGCAAGCCGCACCGCGGCCTCCGTCGCCTGGCCCTTGGCCAGATGTGCTGCGATCAGGCCGGTGAGGAGATCGCCAGTGCCGTAAGGGCGGATCGGCAGGCGCGGCGTTGCAAAGCGCGACAATTGCCCGCCGGCGCACAGGATCGTCTCCACCTGCCCTGCCGCCGTGTCGGCGAGCGCGCAGCCGGTCGCGACGACGTCGATGCGGCCGGTCCCCGCCAGCGCCGCACACGCCGCGCGCAGGCCCTGCGCATCCGCGATCGTGAGACCTGAGAGCAGCTCGAGCTCGAACTGGTTCGGCGTCGTCAGGTTCGCCGCCGGCAGCAGCCGGTGCCGAACCACGTCCAAAATGCCGTCGGCGACATAGACGCGGCCGTCATCGCCGATCACGGGATCGCAGAGATAGACAAGCTTCGTATTCAGCGTCAGCGCCCGCTCGACGAAATCGGCAATCACGGCGGCATTGCGCGGCGAGCCGAGATAGCCGGTCACGAGCACGGCCGCCTCGTCGACCAGCCCGCGCTCCTCGACACCCTTCAGGAGATCGGCGACGAGCTCGGTCTCAAGCACCCGGCCGCGCAGGCTCGGATAGCGCGGATGGTTGGACAGCAGCGTCGTCGGCACCGCCGCAACGTTCACGCCCTCCGCCTGCATGGCGTAGGCGGCCGCGCTGTTGCCGACATGGCCGTGGACAACCTGGCTTTGAATTGAGATGACGAGCATGAAAAGGTCCGTACGGACAAACGTCAGGCGATGCAACAGGAGCCCGGATCTCAAGCTTCAGCGCCGTGTCAATTCCCCGAGATAAGCACAGAACATGTCAGCCAGCCCGTCGGCATAACGCGCGATCTCGGCCGCGCTGCGCGGCGTCTCCGAAAACCGCTTGCCGACCTCACTCAGCGTCGTCTTGATCAGCTCGCCAGCAAGCTCGCGTGTGGCAGCGGTGGCTTTCGGCAGCGCTTCCCGCATGAACGCCGCGATGATCCCCTCCCCCGCGGCCCGCGCGTCGTGCGCCTCCGGCGCGTCGCGATAGAGCGGCGCGGCATCGTTGAGCGCGATGCGGATTGCGGCCTCCTCGCACTCGGAGCGGATGAAGGCATGGACCAGCGCGCGTAGCCGCGCCGGCGGCGGCTTCGTCCGGTCCGCAAGGATGCCGCGCAGCAGCTCGCTGGTGCGCCGCCATTCGTCGCTCTGGAGACGGAACAGGATCGCGGCCTTGTTGGGAAAATATTGATAGAGCGAGCCGACGCTCACCCCGGCCCGCTCCGCCACCCGCGCCGTGGTGAAGCGCTGCGCGCCCTCCCTGGCCAGGACCTGAACAGCGGCATCGAGAATGGCCGTGACCAAGCCGGTCGAGCGGGCCTGTTGCGGCTGTTTTCGTGAGGAAACTGAACGGCTTCGACGATCGACCATGGTGTGCCCGGTGAATGCGAATAGGAAATGCGACGAATTAGTCGTATTTCACCCGGCGCGCAAGCACGCGCTCTTTCTCACCCCTGGAGACCCCGAATGACCACCCCAACCATCACATCGCTTGCGCCGCTGCTGGATCGCCTGTTCGACGAGGCCGAGGCAGCAAGCGGCGCAACGCGAGCCGCCGTCGCCGATTTGTCCGAGGCAGACCGGGCGCGGATGATGCGGAGCAAGACCGATTACCGCGCCCTCTACGGACGCCTGAAAGACGTCCCGCTCGCGGTCTCGCGCGAGACCGGAACATTGCTCTACATGCTGACGCGCAGCTCCGGCGCGCGGACGATCGTCGAGTTCGGCACGTCGTTCGGCATCTCGACGCTGCACCTTGCCGCAGGCTTGCGCGACAATGGTGGCGGCCGCCTCATCACCAGCGAGTTCGAGCCGTCCAAAGCGGCGCGGGCGCGAGAAAACCTCTCGGCCGGCGGCTTGATCGATCTCGTCGAAATCCGTGAAGGCGACGCGCTGAAGACGCTTCAAGCCGATCTGCCCGATACAATCGATCTCGTGCTGCTCGATGGCGCCAAGGCGCTCTACCCGGATATCCTCGATCTGCTGGAAAACCGCCTCGGACCGGGTGCGATCATCGTCGCCGACAATGCCGACGACAGCCCGGACTATCTGGCGCGCGTACGCAGGCCCGGAAGCGGCTATATGTCGACGCCCTTCGCCGAAGACGTCGAACTCTCCGTGCGGATCAGCTAGCGCTGGATCGACGCACCGCAGGATCCGAGCCGCCGCACCATGATCGCGCGCGGCGGCATCGTATGGCCTCAGCACAGGTCCTCGCGGCCCGTTTGCTCCAATCGGTGTCGTAGGTTCGTCACTCACACATGATATCTGCTCGCGGCAAAAAGCCGTCCATGGGGTTGGCTTGGCTGCCCTACGGTATCTCTCTCACGCCGAGAGGCTCATGACCTCCGCTCTCAATGCTTACGCGGCTCTCGCCCTCGCCATCGTGTTCGAGGTCACCGCATCGGCGCTCCTGCAGCAGTCCGCGCAGTTCACCCGTCCCTGGCCGACGCTGGCGATGGTGATGTTCTACGTCGCCTCGTTCTATGCGCTGTCGGTCGCGATCCGGGTCATTCCGTTGAGCATCGCCTATGCGATCTGGGGCGGGGTCGGCATCATCCTGACCGCCACCGTCTCCTTCGTGCTGTTCCGTCAGATACTGGACTCCGCAGCCTTCGTCGGCATCGCCCTGATCGTATCAGGGGTGGTGGTCATCAACCTGTTCTCGGAGAGTGCGGTGCGTTGATCCCGGGAAGCTGCGGCGCGCAGAGCTACTGGCTCTGCACCGGCTTGGGTTGATGCGGGGTGGATCGCGCCGGCTTCTTCGCGGGCTTGGCCGCAGCGCGCGGCGGCGGCTCGTCGACCGATACCAGATAGGCGGCGAGCATCTTGGCCGAATCCGAGCTGGTCGCGTAATGGTCCTTCAGGAACCAGGACAGCGTCAGGGTGAAGCGACCCTTGGCAAGGCCGCGCGGACTGCGATGGCAGGTTGTACAGCTGTCAGCGAAGAGCTTGGCGGGCGACTTGCCGGCGTCGAGGTTTTGCGCGGCTGCGACCGTCGCCGTCAAAACGGCCACGACTGCAAGACTCATCAGGGGCACGATCCGCGTGCGCCCCGGTCCAAACAGCGATGTCAAATGACGTTCCCTCGCCGCCTGTCGGTTACGCCGCCGACAGCTGATCGAATTCGGGCGGCGCGTAGGCCTTGCCGTCCTGGTCGGTGATCACGACCCGCCACCCTTCGCTCGCCCACACCCTTGCCTTCGCCACGATGAGCAGCCGGC
Organism: Bradyrhizobium sp. LVM 105; assembly: GCF_003957705.1. Lineage (NCBI taxonomy): Bacteria > Pseudomonadati > Pseudomonadota > Alphaproteobacteria > Hyphomicrobiales > Nitrobacteraceae > Bradyrhizobium > Bradyrhizobium sp. LVM 105. Next base: position 17,376 of record NZ_QZMV01000006.1, read on the forward strand.
TCTCGCGGGCGAAACTGTACTTTTCGTTGTCGCGTTCTGCGACCATCTTGTAGGCCAATTCGCGTCCCCTTGCTCGCCCTGCACCCGTCATCCTCGTGGCAGCGGGCTTTGGCGGCAATTCGCCGGGAGCGTGGCAATTTGGTGCCATCTGCAGGCACGGCGCCGGCGGCGCGATTGCCTGCTGCAACACGATGTCAGGCGTCGCAGGCTTCCCCGCCTGCGACGGCACCGGGGCCACCTTCATGTCGTGCTGAATCGGCCGCCGCAAGCCGGTCCGTCACATCAGCTGCAACGGAACCGAGCGTCCCAACTTCGAGCTCCGCTAAAGCATGATCCGGAAAAGTGCGCAGCGGTTTTCCGAAAAGATCATGCTTAAACAACAACCTAAAGCGCGATGACGATTCATCCTAATCGCATCGCGCTTTAGTGCACGCGGATGATATGGGGACGGCCGAGATCAATCAGTCCCTGCACCGCCGAGAGGCGGTCGTCGAGGGCTGCGATGGTGAGCAGCAGATTGTTACGGCGCTCGTCGAGCATTCCCATCTCGGCGCCGGTGAGCTTCGCGCTCATCCGCTCCTTGTGAATCCCTTCGAGGGATTCGCGCAGTCCGGCAATCAGACCGGCCAGCTGCTTGGCCTCTTTGGTCATCGACCGCTTCGCGACATTGTGGCGGCGCGTCTCCGCCTGGCTCTGTCTCATCGTCATCCTCCCGTGCCCCGCTGCCCCGAGTGGATGCTTGCATCTTTGGGTACACATCTTACGATCGATGAAATCTGCCCGCGAAGAACTTTCTTAAATTGTACGCGCAGGGAACCCGGATGAATCCAGCAGAAAGCCCGGCGCGAGGGCCGGGCTTTCCTTAGGGCTTCCTAGTGCTTCTGGTGGCCGCCGCCGGGGCCGCCGGCCGGGGCACCGCCGCCGCGAGGCGCGGCATTGACGTGCGGAGCGCCGCCACCGCCGTGCGGCATCGCAGGCGCAGCGGCACGGGGCGCCGGCATCTGCGCCCGGGCATTCATTGGCGCGCCGTGGCTCACATTCGGCCGCGCGACATGCGGCGTCGCAGATCGCGCAGCAGGTGCGGCCGAGACACGCGGCGCTTCATGCGCGCGGGCCATCGGCTGGGTCCGCACCGCAGCGGGGCTTGCGGCCCGTTCGTGCATCATGCGGGCCTGGCCATCGCGCGGATTGCGAGTCTGCACATTGGTCCGCTCATGCGCGATGCGCTCGCTCCGTCCGGCACGCGTCCGGTCGGCGGCAGCAGCCGCGTCGCGCTTCGTGATCGCAGCGTCACGCTTCGTGATCGCAGCGTCACGTCTCGTGATCGCAGCGTCATGTCTCGTGGTCGCGGCGTCGCGCTTCGCGATGGCGGCGTCGCGCGTGGCGATCGCGGCGTCGGGACGCGCGTTCGCGGCGTTCCGTCCGGAGATCGTGGCGCCCTTGCCCCGCACGCCTTCCCGTTCCAAAGCAACCGCCGCATCGCGCGTCGCCGCGCGACCGATGCGAGCCGCGCGCGGATCAAGCGTCATCCGGGTCGCGATGCTCCGGTGCGAGCTCCAGTAGCTGTTCCAATAGGCGTGGCGGCGATACCAGGGACGTCCCGAATAATAATTCGACCAGTACGAGGTCAGCACGAACGGGACGACGGGCACGTCGATCACATCGGCGTAGTCGGGCAGGTAGACGTAGTGGTTGCGATAGAGATATTCGAGATATTGCGACGACACCCAGCCGCGATCGTCGGAGAAGCTGACGTCGCACCAGGCGTTGCCGCGCAGGCAGCCATGGATGTTGACGCGGGCGCCGCCGGGGATGCGATCGACCAGTGGAAAGCCCGCGCCCGGCCCGGCGCGCAGTCCGGTCGAGACGGTGACGATGCCCGGCGCGGCCAGTGCGGCCGTTGGCGCGAGCAGCAATGCGGCAATCAAAACGCTCTTGAATTTCATGGCGTGTTCCTCCTCGTTCGAGTCGGAACGCGCCGGCGGAACGGGCGTTCCGTGCGCGAGGGACGCATCCGTCAAAAGATTGAAACGCAGACGGCGCGCGGTTCAATATTCATTCGCCGTTCATCGGCGCAAAGCGCAAGCGGCCTGCCGGACCGTCAGTTGACCTGCAGCATGAAGGCGTCGAAGTACGATGCAAGCCCGGCAAAGTCGTCGAGCGGCAGCACGTTCGCGACATATTGGTCCGGCCGCACCACGACCATGCAACCGGCCTTCCGATCGATGCCGCGCATCGCGAAAACGTCGTGGCCGCTCTTGAGGTCCGGGCAGAACATCTTCTCGTAGTCGAGCAAGCCGTAACGGCCTTTGCGCGGAAGCAGCAGCGGCGGCATTGCCTCGACGGCGAGCTCACGATGGTTCTGCTGGAACACCGCGCGCAGATCGATCACGCTGTCGACGTCTGCGTCGCTCCGCGTATAGCGCCTGATCGGCGACTCCCTGGCCTCGGTCAGGAAATTGCAGAGCGCGCGAATGGCCGAGCCTGCGGCGGCAGGATCTTCTGCGGGAGAAAACGCATAGATGCGGAAACGGCCGTCGGCCTGCCCGGCATGACCGAGATGGACCGGCTTTGCATCAGCCAGCCGGATCACCGGGGCCGAATGGAAGCGCTTGCCGATGACGAGGCCTTGCGCGAGGTGCTGATGCGACGCCGCGCCGGTGAGGAGTGACGGCCTGTAATGCGTCGCCGTGCCCGCGGTGTAGCGGCCGTGCCGGACGAAATAGTCCTGGGTCCTGGCTGCATCGGCGCCGCCGGCCTTGGCGGAGGCAAGAATGCCCGCCCATTCGCGGTCGAAATCGATCAGCTCCTTGGCGACGGCCTGGCGCTCGGCCGAATAGGAATGCAGCAGCTCTGGGGCGCACTGCTTCCGCATGACGGCCGCGAGCTTCCAACCAAGATTGAAGGCGTCCTGCATCGAGACGTTCATGCCCTGCCCCGCCTTCGGACTGTGGGTGTGGCAGGCATCGCCGGCGATGAAGATGCGCGGCAGGCGCGTTGCGATCTCCGCGTCCGGCACGTCGTCGAACTTGTCGGTGAGGCGCTGACCGATCTCGTAGACCGACCACCAGGCGACCTCCTTCACTTCCAGCGTATGCGGCTTCAGGATCCGCTGCGCCTTGGCGATCACATCGGCGGCGGTGATGTTGCGGCTCGCGACGCGCTCGCCGACCTCGAGCTTGGCGAGCTCGACATAGATGCGGACCATGTAGCCGCCTTCGCGCGGAATGATCAGCAGGCTGCCGTCCTTCGCCGACTGAATCAGCGACTTGAAGCGGATGTCCGGAAAATCCGTCACCGCCAGCACGTCCATCACACCCCAGGCGTGGTTGGCGGAATCGCCGTGCAGCTCGCGCCCGATCGACTTGCGCACCGTGCTGCGCGCGCCGTCGCAGCCGACGACGTAGCGCGCCTTGATCGTCTCGACCTTGCCCTCGTTCGCGGCATCGACGCGTTCGAGGCGCACGGTCACGGCATGATCGCCAGGACGCGCAGCCGGATCGACCTGGAGGTCGAGAAGACGGCGGCTGTAATAGGGTTCGAGCTCGGCCGGCGATTTGCGCATGATGTCGAGAAAGCCGTCATGGATGCGCGCCTGGTTGAGGATGACGTGCGGGAATTCGGACAGCCCGTCCTCGACGTCCTGCACCCGGCCGCTGCGGACGATGGTGTCGGGCCGCCGTTCGTCCGGCTTCCAGAACGTGGTCTCGTTGACCCAATAGGCCTCCTTCAGGACGCGCTCGCTGAAGCCGTAGGCATGAAACATCTCCATGGTGCGGCAGGCGATGCCGTCGGCCTGCCCGACCAGCAGGCGGTCGGGCTTCTGCTCGACGATGCAGGTCTTGATATCGGGGAATTGCGCGAGCTGCGCTGCGAGCGTGAGGCCGGCCGGCCCGCAGCCGACGATGAGGACATCGACCTCATCAGGCACCGCGCCCGCTGCGCCGGAAGCCTGAACGCGGTCGGCGGGATCGGCAATCTCTGGATCGCCCGGCTGAAATCCATTGAGATGGAATTGCATGAGCACCTCTCCCGGCAACGTTCTGTTTGGATATTGCTCAGTATGCTGACTATCAGTATGCTTGTCAACGAGCCGCACCGCCCCTGTCCCAGGAGAAGAATTTCGGTGAAAGACAACAACGACATGCCCGGGCATCTGGCGCGCCGGTTCCAGCAGATCGCGGTCGCGGTGTTCCTGGCCGAGGTCGAGGATGCCGGCTTCGACCTGACGCCGGTGCAATACGCCGCGCTCGCGACCATCAAGGCCAATCCCGGGCTCGACCAGGTGACGCTCGCGGGACTGATCGCCTATGACCGCACCACCATCACCGGCGTGATCGACCGCCTCGTGCAGAAGGGCCTTGCCGAGCGCCGCGCCTCCAGCCGCGACCGCCGGGCCCGCGAGCTCGTGATCACCGACGAGGGCCGGCGCACGCTGCGCAAGATCACACCGGCGGTGGAATCGGCCCAGCGCATCATGCTGCGCGGACTCAGCGCGAAAGAGAGCGAGGAACTGATGCGGCTGCTGCGCAAGGCGATTGCCGCCGGCAACGATTTGAGCCGCGCGCCGCTGCGCGAGGCGCAGGTCTGATACCGCACGTGCCGCAATTATCGCGGCGCCCGAAACCAGGAACTAACTTTCGGCTGCTAACGTCGGCCGCATTGGGCGCTTAACGCGCGATTAACTTTGCGGGACGGAGTTCGGAATGTTCAGGTTCCTCGTTGTGGCCGCAGCCATGACGCTCACGGCCAGTCATGCGGTGGCGGGCGGCCATGGCGGCGGTGACCCTCCTCCGCCGAAGGTCGAGGCGCCGGTGGCTCCGGCCAAGGTCATCCTGACCAAACAGGGTCCCAAGCTCGTCGATCTCAATGGCATGACGCTCTATACCTACGAGCGCGACACCACCGGAAAGACATCGAACTGCAACGGCAAGTGCACCGAGAGCTGGGTGCCGCTGCCGGCAACGGCCGACGCCAAGGCGGTCGGCGACTTCACCGTGATCAGCCGCAACGACGGCAGCAGGATGTGGGCGTACCGCTATCGTCCGCTCTACACCTCGCCCGCCGACAAGGCGCCCGGCGACGCCAACGGCAACGCCACGACACTGCAATGGCGGATAGCGCGGCCTGAAAACTAGAGCGCGATGCGATCAGCCCAGGCATGTGAAGGTCAGAGCGCGTAAGCTCTGTTAGCCCCGCCAACCGCCGCCCGTCTCGGCCCGCGCGCTCTGTCCGGGCGGCAGCACCACGACCATCGAATTGAGCTTCACCCGGTCGTACAGGTCGATCACGTCCTCATTGCGCATCCGGATGCAGCCGGACGAGATCGCCTGCCCGATATATTCGGGCTGGTTGGTGCCGTGGATGCGATAGAGCGTGTCCTTGTTGCCGACATAGAGATAGATGCCGCGCGCGCCCAGCGGATTGGCGGGGCCACCGGGAACCCGCGCCGGATACGGTCCGAGCCGCGCCTGGATATCTGCCGTCGGAACCCAATCCGGCCATTCCGCCAGGCGGCCGACCCGCGCGACGCCGGAGAAAGCCATGGCTTCCTCGCCGACCGCAACGCCGTAACGGATCGCCTTGCCGTCGGGCAGCACGTAATAGAGATAGCGCGCGTCGGTATCGACAAGAATGGTGCCGGGCTGCTCCTTGCGGTGATAGTCGACGATGTGACGGAGATATTGCTCGGGCACATTCGCCTTCGCATAAGGTGTATGCGCGAGCAGCTGCCGATCGCGCGGCGTCATGCTCGCATCGGTCGACGGTGACAACGTCGTCTGCATGCAGCCGCCCAGCGGCAGCAAGGCGATAGCGAATAAAGCGATTAAAGATCTTGGCACCGCCGGCCCCTGTAGCGGATAGCAGCACCCCCAGCACCGCCAGATGTTGCCAAAATCGTGCTCAAAAAAAGGCGGCGGGGAACACGTGCACGTGTTCGGCAAATTGGGTTCCATGACCACAACCGGCGGGAGACGTCGCATCATCTCCATCCCCTCGCCTTGCTTTGGTCAAACCCGGCTGGACTCGTGCGTCATCGGCCGGGTTCATCGGATTTGGATGGGCTCCCCTCAACAGATCGGCTCGCGCCAATGCGAGCGACCACGACTTAACACCCGGGCTTCAACGTCTGGGCTTCAAAGGAGCTGCAATGCTCGCGACTCTGAACCCCAAGCAAATCGTCGATGAGATCGTGAAGGACACGGTCAAGGACAACGATCCGCACGACGCGATTCAAATTGCGCCCGACATCGTGCTGGCCTCGCGCCCCGCCGGCGTTGCACCTGCGTTGGCGCCTGACATCACGACCCGTCCGGAACCGAAATTCGCCCTGCCGCCCAAAATCTTGCTGGAGCCCAAACGCTCCCTGGAGCCGAGATTCGCTCCTGTCTCGGAGCCGCCGGCGGCGCCGCCGCCCGCAATCGACACGGCCGTACGCGTCGCGGCGAGCGACGATCATGTCCGGCCGAAGCGATCTGCAGTGCGCAAGTGGCTGCGTGGTGCGTTCGTCACGTTTCTGTTTGCGGGAGGAAGCGCGGCTGCCACCATCGCCTGGCAGCAGCACGGCGATACAGCCAAACAGAAGCTCGCGGAATGGACGCCCGCTTTAACGTCGCTGACGTCGCTGCTGCCCTCGACATCGCCGACCGCGCCGGTCGCCCCCGCGCAGGCCGCGGCGCCTGCAGAGCAAGCCGCCCCGCCCGCAGCGCAAATGGCAACCGATCGAGCCACCGATCAATCGGCCACGCCGCCTGTGGCGCAGGTTGCAGCGGCCGCGCCTGCGGCAACAGCTTCCGATGCAGCGCAGTCGGTGCAATCGATGACGCGCGACCTCGCTGCGATGGCGCAGCAGATCGAGCAGCTCAAGGCCAACATCGCTGAACTGAAGGCCGGACAGGAGCAGATGGCGCGCGAGATGGCGAAGCCGCCCGCGCCGAAACCGGTGGCCAACACCAAGCCGGTCGATCCGCGCACACGCGCAGCCGCGCTGCCGCCGAAACCTCCGGCGCCGCCCACGGTTCGCAGGCCGCAGCCGGTGTCGCAAACCTACATGCCGGCTTATTCGCCCCCGCCGCTCGCGCCTGCCCAGCCGCCATCGCAGGCCTCAGCCGTCCCGCCGCCGGCCGCCACGACCCAGGCGGTTGCCGATGACGACGGACCCGTCGTGCGTCCGCCGATGCCGTTGCGATAGATGCGCGCACTCCACGTGTCGACCACGCGCACGCTGTCCGAGTCGATATGATGCGTTGAGTCCGGGCAATTACGGGAAAGCGATGTTTCCGCTCAAGAGAGAAAAGGCCGTCGGGATCTATGCCGGCGGCCTTCTCTTGCAGCTGCCGGTTCCCGGAGCCCGGTTCTGCTGCAATTCCATGCCTTATGATTGCGCCGCGTATTTAATAAATTCTTAATGGCCCCGCGGGCTGCACATCATTTCTGCGCCATAAGCACAGAGATTGCGCGACCTTCTCATTCGATAGATATCGACTCAGTGGTACCATCCGGGACGTGTCGAGACTTCCATTGAAGACTTGTTTTCAAAGTTCGGGTCGTCACATCGGGGAATTCGGATGCCTTACTACTCCTTCGATCTTGTGGTTGGTGAAGAGTTCAGGAACCAGGGCGGAATCATTCTCGAGGACATCGAGGTCGCCTCCGATCGCGCCGATCAACTCGCATGCGAGCTGTCGCAGGTGAAGCCGGAGCTGCAGCAGAAGGGTTGCGCGGTGCGCGTCACCGATCGCGATCACAACGAGCTCTATCGCACGCCGCTCGATCCGGTGCCGGCCTGGCGCCGCTGATCATTCGTCGAGCGCCGGCGGCTCGAACCAGTTCGTCAGCGCCAAGCCGCCGTCGACGACAAAGGCCGCGCCGGTGACGTAACCGGACAGCTTGTTTGACAGCACCGTGAGCGCCATCGGTGCGAGGTCGTTGGCCTCGCCGAGACGTCCGAGCGGAATGTGCCGCGCCAGCGCGGGATCCGCAACGAACCCGCCGGCCGCGATCGCACCAGGCACCAGCGCATTGACGCGGATGCCGTAGCGGCCGAACGTCCTGGCCAATTCCTTCACCAGCATCGCCATCCCTGCCTTCGCCGTGGAATAATGCGGCAGGTTGCGCGGCGTGCCCGCATGCAGCGAGGTGAGAAACAGGAACGAGCCCGGCCGCTGCGCCGCAATCAGGCGCTTGGCGAGTTCGCGCGCCAGATGAAAGCCGGCATCGAGATTGACGGCGTGCATCTGCTGCCAGGTCCTGCGATCGACCGCCAGCGCATGATCGGCCTCGCGCCGCGGCGGCGATGCGCTGTGGACGAAATGCGTGATCTCGCCCAATGCCGCCTTCGCCGCTTCGAGCAGCGCCTCGCATGCGTCCAGCTCGGCGAGATCGCCGACCCAGGGCACGGCGAGTTCGGGCCGCGGGCTGGCGCCGATCGCAGCACTCACCCGCTCGGAATCGACGTCGGCGAACACGGTCCGGACGCCCTCGCCGACCAGAGCCTGCGCGATGGCGCGGCCGATGCCGTTGCCGGCGCCAGTCACGAGCGCCGCGTCAAGGGTGGGATCGAACGGCGTGCTGAACAGGCTCATGTCGCTCTCCGAGGCCGGGTGCGGGCCACGATAGCGCACCGCAGGGCAAAGCGACAAATTCGCACCCCCACCATTGCCGAGCAGCCCGCCGGACGCTAGCCTCTCCAAAAAATCGGAGGAGATACCAAGGATGCGCTACGGTTTCGTGATGGCTGGCCTGTTGTTGATCGCCGCTCCGGCCCAAGCCGAGGACCATCCGCGCTCGACCTACGTGACGATGGTCCTGCAGGCCTTCGCCGCCAAGGTCGAATGCCCGGGCACCGATGTCGTCTACCAGGACCTCGTCCAGAAGGCACAGCAAATGCACCTGCCCGAGGGCACTACCGAGAAGGTGCGCAAGGCGATCGCCTGGATGCACACCGGCGGCAAGATGGGCGAGAAGCAGGATGACGATCTGATGGCTGAGGTCGCGGTGGCGACCCAGGCGACCGATCTCAACCAGCGCCGCCTCGGCATGCCCAATTGGTGCGAGGTCCAGAAGACCGACCTCGCCGGCCTGATCCGCGCCAAGGGTGGTTAGCAAGGGCGGCTAGCAGGCCGGTTTTCGCGGCGTTAAGCACGCGGCCGCGAGATTTTCCGTCGGCCAACAATTGTCACAATTCTGGAAAGCATGCGGGGCCTCCTCGAATTCGAACAGGAACCTCTCATGCGGATGATCCATTTCGTTTTCGCCGGCATGCTTGCGGCCGCCACGGTGCTGACCGGCCCTGTGCTGGCGAAGAATTCAAACAGCCAGAAAGCCGAGGGCAATTCGCCCTCTTCCAGTTGCAGCGCGTATCAGCAGGCGCCTGATGGGACCTGGGAGCCGCTCCCTTGTAAGGAAGCAGGGGACCGCAGCCAGTCGCAAACCCGCCGATCCCAATCGCAGGGAACCGAGCGCGACGGCCGTTGACGCGGCCTGCTGCTGCGGCGGTCAGCTCTGGTGAGGCCCGCGCATGATCTTCATGGCGTCAGCGATGTGACGCCACTCCCTGGCCTCATCGCCCTCGCCGCGGCTCTCGCAGGCCTGGGCCTGCTCGGCGGCCTTCGCGATCGCAGCAAAACCGTGCTGTTCGAGCATCTGCCGCGCAACGGTATGGACCTGGACCTCGGACATCATGGGCGCTCTCCGTCTGACGAAACCGCGGGGGCCTGGCTCGGCTCTCCGCGGTTTTCGGTAACGATTTGGCCGCAAGCCCCGTTCCGCCCGCCGCCGATCACATCGGCAGGCTGGGGCGCCTGAGTGACGCGAACGACAAAGGCGGCCCGCTATGCCCAGCGGACCGCCTTCTCACCCACCCCAAATGGCTCGTCGGCCGCGATCCCTACGCGACCGCCGCTTTCTTGCGCTCGAAATCGTTGGGCACCTCGATATCGACCTCCAGGGTCGACACCTCGTCGCCGCGTTCGAGCCGGACGATGACCTTGGTCGGATCCAGCGTGACGTGCCTGGAGACGACGGCAAGGATTTCCTCACGCAGCACGCCGAGCAGATCGGGCTGGCCACGCATTCCGCGCTCATGGGCAAGCAGGATCTGCAGCCGTTCGCGCGCGACCGGTGCAGAGGCCTTGTTGCCGCGGAGAAGCCGAAGCAGTCCCATGCTCATGCCGCCCTCCGTCGCAGCAGGCGATCCATGAAGCCCTTGCGCTCGGTCGGCACCTGCATCGGCACGGTGTCGCCGCATAGCCGGCGTGCCGCGTCGATATAGGCCCGCGCGGGTGCGCCGTCGGCATTCGACAGCGTCACCGGCGTGCCGACGTTGGAGGCACGCAGCACGTCCTGGCTCTCGGGGATGATGCCGAGCAAGGGTGTTGCGAGGATCTCGAGGATGTCGTCGATCGTCAGCATCTCGCCGCGCGCGGCGCGGGAGGGATCGTAGCGGGTGATGAGAATGTGTTTCTCGACCCGCTCGCCCTTCTCGGCCCGCACGGTCTTGGAATCGAGCATGCCGATGATGCGGTCGGAATCGCGCACCGAGGACACTTCGGGGTTGGTGACGATCACGGCCTCGTCGGCAAAGCGCATTGCCATGGAGGCGCCGCGCTCGATGCCGGCCGGGCTGTCGCAGATCACCCAGTCGAAACGGCTGCGCAGGTCTGCGATGACCTTGCCGACGCCCTCTTCCGTGAGTGCGTCCTTGTCGCGGGTCTGCGAGGCCGGCAGCAGCCAGAGGTTCTCCAGCCGCTTGTCGCGGATCAGAGCCTGCGGCAGCTTGGCCACGCCCTGCACCACGTTGATGAGGTCGAACACGACGCGGCGCTCGGCGCCCATCACGAGGTCGAGGTTGCGCAGACCGACGTCGAAGTCAACGACGACGACCTTGTCGCCGCGCTGCGCCAGCGCGGCCCCCAGCGCGGCGGTGGTCGTGGTCTTGCCGACCCCGCCCTTGCCTGATGTCACGACCAGTACCTTGGCCATTTCTGAAATCTCCTTCTGGTCAGTTCAGCGCGGTAATTCGCATGGTGTTGCCCTGCAGGAAGGCCTGGGCTGGCCGACCGCGAAGCGCGGCGTCGATATCGTCGGCGGTCTGATAAAACCCATCGATCGCAAGCAGTTCGGCTTCGATCTTCTGGCAATAGATGCGCGCGCTCGTGTGACCGTTGACGCCAGCCATGGCGCGGCCGCGCAGGGCGCCATAGACGTGGATCGAACCGCCGGCGACGACTTCCGCGCCCGATCCGACCGAACCCAGGATGGTGACGTCGCCGTCCGGAAAGATCACGGTCTGGCCCGAGCGCACCGGGTTTTCGAGCAGCAGCGAGGTTGGCTTGGTCTCGGACTTCGTCTCGGGCTTTTTCGGCGCGGTCGGCTCGACCACGCAGCTGCGCCCGCCCGACAGCAGCGGCGGCATCATCGGCGTGAGCTTCGCCTCCTCCACGCCCTCGATGCCGAGCACTCGGATGTTGCGGTCCTGCAGGCTGGTGAGCAGATGACCGATGCCGGACTGGCTGAGATCGACCGAGGACAAATCGATCACCACGGGCCGGCCGGCAAAGAAGCCCGGCGAGCGCGCAATGGTGGCGTCGATCTCGTGCAGCCAGTCCTGGACCGGAACCGTCGGCGTGAACACGAAGGCCACATAGGAGCGCCCGCGCAGGCGCACCATTTGACGTTGGACTTTTGCTGCAGCCTCCATAGCGGCCGACTCGTTCCCTGTTATTGAATGGTTAACGATGCGGCGGATATGGTTAACGACGAGTTAATTTTTCTCCGGGGTTACGCGGGGGATGGCCCGAACTGGGTGCACGGTGATGAGCCGGCGAGCGCTGGGCAAGCGTCAGGCAGACGCCCTCGCCCAACACAGCGGTCATCGCCCGCGCAGGCGGGCGATCCAGTATTCCGAGGCGATTGCGGGTCAACCGATAGGCCGCGGCGTACTGGGTGCCCCGCCTTCGCGGGGCATGACACCAGTGTATGGGGCGGGCGCCGCGACCTAAGCGCCTACTTCTTCACCTTGCTCGCATCCATTTTGACGCCGGGATCCAGCATCTTGGTCGTGAACGCCGTGGTCACGTCGAACGGCTTCTCCATGCCGAGATAGGTCTGGACCAACTCGTAGTCCTTCTTCATCCGCTCGCCGTCGATCCAGCCAAGACCCTTGGTGGTCGTGAACTCGTCCGTCATCAGGAACTTGATGCGCTCCCACTGGCGCTCCTGGTTGGCGCGGTCGAGCCCCGAGACCTGCTCGAGCAGCGCGTTCAGGCACGGGGCCACGTCGGCGACGCAGGCCGCGAAGGCTTTCTGCGTGACGCGCACGAAGTCTTCGACGACCTTCGGGTTCTTCTGCAAGTAGGCGCCGTTGACGATCACCGAATTGCCGTAGGGGTTGAGCCCGATGTCCTTCCAATTGACGTAGCCGAGATCGGGACCGAACTCGATGACCTTCAGGTCGTGCTCGTTGTAGAAGTCGCTGATGATATCGACGGTGTGGCTCTTCAGCGCCGCGATCTTGGCGGTCGGCCCGACATTGACGAAGCCGACGGAGTCGGGCGCAAGCCCTGCCGCCTTGGCGAAGGCCGGCCACATCACACGCGAGGCGTCGCCGGGCGGATTGCCGATCTTGTGCCCGGCGAAATCCTTGACGCCATTCACGCCATAGCTCTTCAGCCAGTAGAAGGTCTGGCCGGTATTGGCATAGACGCTCATCACCGCAACCGTGTCGGCGCCCTTGCTCTTGGCCACCAGCATGGTGGCGAGATCGGCGACGCCGAAGGGCGACCCGCCGGAGCCGACCTTGGCCGCGGAGACGCCGGAGCCCTTGCCGGTCTCGATGGTGAGATCGATGCCCGCCTTCTCGTACCAGCCCTGCGCCCTGGCGTAATAATACGGCGAGTGGTCGGCCGTCGGCGTCCAGTTCAGGATCAGATTGACGGCCTCTCCCGCATGCGCGGGCATCGCCGTCGCACCGAGCGCCAGAGCCAACACCAGGGCCGAACTCGCCGCCTGCAAACGCTTCATCGCATCCCTCCTCGTGCCAGCGACCCGGCTTGTCGCTCTCCCCTTGTGAGGATACCAATGCAACAAGCCCGCCCTCCACTTGTCAACTGTTTGGTTGGAAATGCCCGCAAAACGATCTGGCGACACCGTGCCGCAGCGTCGCGATCCCGTCGCCACCCGCAGGAAGCTCCTGACCGCGGCGCGCCAGGAATTCGCCCGGCACGGCTTTGCGGGCGCCCGCGTCGACGAGATCGCCGAGCGCGCCGGCGTCAACAAGCAGCTCGTCTACCACTATTTCGGCGACAAGGACGCGCTCTACCTCGCCGTGCTGGAATGGGTCTATGAGGACATCCGCGAGCAGGAGCGCAGGCTCAATCTCGAAGGCCTGCCGCCGGAGAAGGCGATCCGCAAGCTGATCGAGGCCTCGTTCGACCATCTGGCCGCAAACCCCGATTTCATCGTGCTTCTGAACGACGAGAACCGCGGCGGCGCCCGCCACGTCCGCGGCTCGACGCGGCTGGAAGCGATGCATTCCCCCCTCGTCAAAAGCGTCTCCCACATCCTGAACGAGGGGGTGCGCGCGGGCGTGTTCCGCAAGGGGATCGATCCGGTCCAGCTCTACATCTCCATTGCGGGCCTGTCCTATTTCTTCTTCTCCAACACGCCGACGCTGTCGGCGATCTTCGGCAAGGACCTGTCGAGCCGCGCCCAGCGGCGCGCCCGCCGCCGCCACGTCGCCGACCTGGTGCTCCAGTCGCTCCGGCCCTAATCAACCAACTGGTTGAAACTTCCCTCGAGTCCGGCTAGGCTCGCGACCCGCGGCAGGGTGGCTGTCGGCAACAGGGAGCATGCGGTGGCAGGAGACGGAGCACGCACCTCGCGCAGCTTTGCGATCATCCTGATCGCGCATCTCGCCGTGCTCGTGCTCTGGCAGGCCGCGGTGGATGCCTTCCAGGTCCCGAAATTCATCCTGCCCTCGCCGCTTGCGACGATCCAGACGTTGGGGACCACGGGCTATGCCTGGGGCGCCAACACGCTGGTGACGGCGATCGAGATCCTCGGCGGCTTCGCGCTCGGCGCCTTCGTCGGCGTCGCGCTCGCGGTGATCTTCAGCTGGGCGCCGCTGCTGAGCCTGGTGCTGCTGCCGCTGTTCGTGACGCTGAACATGATTCCGAAAGTCGCGCTCGGCCCGCTCTTCATCGTCTGGTTCTCCTACGGCATCGTGCCGAACATCCTGATCGCTTTCAGCATCTGCTTCTTCCCGATCCTGCTCACCACCGCGCGCGGCCTGCGCGAGGTCGAGCCGGACCTGCTCGATCTCGTCAAATCGCTGCGCGGATCGCGCTGGACGCTGTTCCGCAAGATCCAGCTGCCGGGATCGCTGCCCTACATCTTCTCCGGCATGAAGGTCGGCGCAATCCTCGCGGTCGCCGGCGCCGTCGTCGGCGAGTTCATCGCCTCCGAGCGCGGGCTCGGCTACCTCATGATCCAGGTGCAGTCCTCGCTCGACACGCCCGCGATGGTGATGGCGGTCGTGCTGCTGACGCTGCTTGGCGTCGCTCTCTACAGCCTGGTCCTCGCCCTCGAACGCATGTTCGTGGTCGGCGACGCCAGGCAGACCTGAAGACCAAGGACGACGAATCCATGCTGCTCACCCGCCAGACGCTGCCGAAGACCATCCCTGACATCGCTGCGCTCGACGACCTCATGTGCCGGCCGAGCCAAGCCCTGATCGACGACCTCAAGAAGGTCGAGGGTGACATCATGATCCTCGGCGTCGCCGGCAAGATGGGCCCAACGCTGGCAGGACTTGCGAAGGCCGCCGCGCCGGATCGCCGTGTCATCGGAGTCGCCCGCTTCAGCGACGCCGGCGTGAAGGACTGGCTGCACGCGCGCGGCGTCGAGACGATCAACTGCGACCTCATGGACGAGAAGGCTATTCAGGTCCTGCCGAAAGCGCCGAACATCGTCTTCATGGCCGGTCGCAAGTTCGGCGCCGAGGGCGATCTGTCGCTGACCTGGGCGATGAACGCGCACGTCCCGGCGCTGGTCGCGCAGGCTTTCCCCTCCTCGCGCATCGTGGCGTTCTCGACCGGCTGCATCTATCCGTTCGTCCCCGTCGACGGCAAAGGCTCGAGCGAGGACATGGCGCCGAACCCGCCCGGCGAATACGCCCAGTCCTGCGTCGGCCGCGAGCGCATGTTCGAATATTTCTCGCGCAAGTTCGGCACGCCGGGGCGCCTTTTCCGCCTCAACTACGCGATCGACATGCGCTATGGCGTGCTGCACGACATCGCGACGAAAGTGCTGACGGGCACGCCGATCGACGTCAGCCTCGGCCATGTCAACTTCATCTGGCAGGGCGATGCGTCGTCCCAGGCGCTGCGCTGCCTGGCGCATTGCACGACGCCGACCTCGCCGATCAACGTCAGCGGCCACGAGATCCTCGCGGTGCGCGATCTCGCGGCGAAGTTCGGCGCACGGTTCGGCCGCGCGCCGGTGCTGACGGGCAAGGAGGAGCCGACGGCGTGGCTGACCGACACGTCGAAGGCGGTCGAGCTGTTCGGCCTGCCCGTCGTTGACACCGAGCAACTGATCGCCTGGACCGCGGATTGGGTCTCTCGCGCCATGCCGAGCCTCGGCAAGCCCACCAAATACGAGGTGCGCGATGGTCGCTACTGACGGTCCGCGCATCGTCCGGCTCGGCGTCGAGGACGCCGCGGCTGGCCTTGTGCTCTCGACCGAAGCGCACTGGAACCAGACGATCGAAGACTGGCGCTTCTTCTTGAGCGAAGGCTTTGTGTTCGGCATCCGCGACGGCGCACGGCTGGTCGCGACTGCGGCCCTGTTGCCCTATTCCGGCAACAATGCGTGGATCAGCATGGTGCTGGTGACGGAAAGCCACCGCCGCCTCGGTCTTGCCACGCAGCTCGTCGATGCCTGCCTCGCGGCGGCGCGCAAGAACGGGCTGACGTGCTGGCTCGATGCGACGCCCGACGGCGCCCGGGTCTATGGCCCGCTCGGCTTCACTCCGACCTCGCAGTTGCGCCGGCTGAAGCTGGTGAAATCCACGTCCGCGTCCGGGCAAGCGCCGTCAACCGCAACGCTCGACGCGCTTTGCGATCGGGACCGGCGCGCGACCGGCCTCGACCGCACCGCCCTGCTCTCCGCCTTCGCGCGGCGGCCTGGCTCGCGCATCGTCTCCGCGAATGGCGCCATCGCGCTGGCGCGGGAGGGGCGAGCCGCGCGCCATATCGGCCCGTTGTTCGCCGATCACAACGCAGCCGCGCTGACCCTGGTCGACGCGATCGCGCAGTCGCAGGACGGACCGCTCCTGCTCGACGCCGTCGCGTCGCAAGGGACGTTCCTGGACGGATTGACGGCGTCCGGCTGGACCATCGAACGCCCCTTCCAGCGCATGCGTCTCGGCCCCGCCACCGCCATGGCCGAGGAAATGCCATTCGCCGTCGCCGGCCCCGAATTCGGATAGGACATCATGCACCACAGCCAGATCAACAGCGACGTCCGCAAGCTGATCGCCGACGGCACCGTGCTGCCGGCGCATCCGCTCGCGCTCACCGCCGGGCGACAGCTCGACAAGACGCATCAGCGTGCGCTGACGCGCTACTACATCGATGCCGGCTCGGGCGGCCTTGCCGTCGGTGTGCACACCACGCAGTTCGCGATCCGCGATGTCGGCCTCTACCGCCCCGTGCTCGAGCTCGCCGCCGAGACCGCGGCGAACTGGACCAAGCGTCCGCTGGCGATGGTCGCGGGCCTCGCGGGTCCGACAACGCAGGCGGTCACCGAGGCCCGCACCGCGCGCGACATCGGCTATCACGCCGGCCTGCTCAGCCTCGCCGCGATGAAGGGCGCCTCCGAGGACGAGATCATCGCGCATTGCACGGCGGTCGCCGCCGAGATCCCGCTGGTCGGCTTCTATCTCCAGCCGGCCGTGGGCGGCCTCGTCCTGTCGAGCCGGTTCTGGCAGCGCTTTGCCTCGATCGACAATGTCATCGCAATCAAGATCGCGCCGTTCAACCGCTATCGGACGCTCGACGTGCTGCGCGGCGTCGCGGCCGCAGGCGCGCTCGACCGCGTCGCGCTCTACACCGGCAATGACGACCACATCCTGCTCGACCTGATGCTGCCGTTCGATCTCCGCGACGAGGGCGTCACCACGCGCACCTATTTCAAGGGCGGCCTGCTCGGCCACTGGTCGGTCTGGACCGCGAGCGCGATCAAGCAGTTCGAGCGCTGCAAGGCGGCACGGCACAAGGACAGCGTGCCTGCCGACCTGCTCGCGCTCGATGCCCGCGTCACCGACTGCAACAGCGCCTTCTTCGATGTCGCCAACAATTTTCACGGCTGCATCGCCGGCTGCCACGAGGTCCTGCGCCGCCAGGGCCTGATGCAGGGCCTGTGGTGCCTCGATCCGAACGAAGGCCTCAGCCCCGGCCAGAAGGAGGAGATCGACCGCGTCACGCGCGAGCACGCCGACCTCAGCGACGATGCCTTCGTCGCCGCGAACCTGAACAAATGGCTGGCATGAGCGCGGACCCCTTCATCAGCCTGCGGGGCGTCCGCAAGGTCTATCGCAGCGGCAGCGCCGAATTCCTGGCGGTGTCCGACGTCACCATGGACGTGCAGGAAGGCGAGCTCGTCTCGCTGGTCGGCCCGTCCGGCTGCGGCAAGACCACGGTGATGAAGATCCTGGCCGGCCTGCACGGCGCCGACGGCGGCACGGTGAGCATCGGCAATGCCGACAGCCCGTTCGATCCGACCCGTGACATCGGCATGGTGTTCCAGCAGGCGCTGCTGCTGAAATGGCGGACGATCCTGGACAACGTGCTGTTGCCGGCCGAGATCGTCGGGCTGCCGATGAAGGCCGCGCGCGAGCGGGCGCGCGATCTGCTCAACCTGGTCGGGCTCGCCGGCTACGAGCAGAAGTATCCGCAGCAGCTGTCCGGCGGCATGCAGCAGCGCACCGCCATCGCGCGCGCCTTCATCCACGATCCCAAGCTGATCCTGATGGACGAGCCGTTCGGCGCGCTGGATGCGCTGACGCGCGAGCAGATGAACCTGGAGATGCTGCGGATCTGGCGCGAGAGCGGCAAGACCATCATCTTCGTCACGCATTCGATCCAGGAGGCCGTGTTCCTGTCCTCGCACTGCGCCGTGCTGACGGCTGGACCTGCGAAGATGGCCGACTATTTCCCGATCGACCTGCCCTTCCCGCGCGACCTTCCGCTGAAGACGACGGATGCGTTCGGCGCCTATGCGCGAAGGATCTATGCGAAGCTGGGGTTGGCGACGGCGTAGTTCGCCAAACGAAAATTCTCGTGGAGCCGTAGGGTGGGCAAAGCGAAGCGTGCCCACCCTTGCTAATGAAGCGAGAGAACGTGGGCACGGCGCGAGTGCGCCTTTGCCCACTCTACAAGCGCGGCGCAATCGCGGCACCGCGCTCCACCTCACGCTCAGCTCTTGTTGCGCATCTTGCTGAGCAGGTAATTGTCGTAGAAGTTTTCCGCGATCTGCGTATAGAACAGCAGCTCCTTCATATACGCGTCGTGGCTTTCCTTGGTCCGCTTGAACAGGTCGCTCTTGGCGGCGAGCTCGTTCAGATGGTCCTGGGTCGCGTTGTAGCAGGCCTCCAGCACCGGTTGCGGGAATGCCTTCAGCTCGGTACCGCTCGCGATCAGCCGCTTCAGCGCAGCCGGATTCACGCTATCGTATTTCTCGAGCATCCAGGCGCCGGCCGCCGCGCCCGCCTGGTTGACGATCGCCTGATATTGCTTCGGCAGCGAATTCCACTTCTCGTCGTTGACGATCATGTGCAGCATGGCGCCGCCTTCCCACCAGCCGGGGAAGTAGTAATATTTGGCGACCTTGTAGAAGCCGAGCTTCTCGTCGTCATAGGGACCGACGAACTCGACCGCGTCGATCGTGCCCTTCTCCAGCGCCGGATAGATATCGCCGCCCGCGATCTGCTGCGGGACGACCCCGAGCTTTGCCAGCACGTGGCCGCCCATGCCGGCGATGCGGAATTTGAGACCCTTGAGGTCGTCGACGGTCTTGATCTCCTTGCGGAACCAGCCGCCCATCTGGGTGCCGGAATTGCCGCAGAGGATGGCATGCGCCTTGAAAGGCTTGAGCGCCTCGTTGGTGAGGTCGGCGCCGCCGCCGAAGTGCCACCACGATTCCTGATGGCGATGGTTCATGCCGAAGGGCGCGCCGGTGGCATAGGCCAGAGCGGGCTCCTTGCCGATGTAGAAATAGAGCGGGGTCTGCGCCATTTCCACCGAGGCGGTGCTGACGGCATCGAGCGCCTGCAAGCCCGGAACGATCTCGCCTGCGCCAAAGGTCTGGATCTGGAATTTGTTGTCGGTGGCCTCCGCAACGTATTTCGCGAAGGTCTGCGCCGTGCCGTAGATGGTATCGAGCGACTTCGGGAAGCTCGAGGTCAGGCGCCATTTGATCTCCGGCGCGCTCTGCGCGATCGCAGGTGCAGCAACCAGCGTCGTGGCGCCGGCAACCGCGCCGCCCTTAAGGAATGTACGGCGTTTCATGATGGGCTCTCCTGAAAGTAAGTTTCGAACATGCGGGCTTGCGGCAATGGTCGTCGCGGATCGTTTGCCCGTTCCTGCAGCGCAGTTCAAGCTGTGCGGATAAGGCCCGTAGGCGCTCAGAGCAACTTCGCGCTGACGAACAGCGCGCGCACGGCGTTGGTCGCCTGCACCGCCAGCATCGCATTACCGGCAGCGCCTTCCAGGGCCGCGACGGCGTCCTCGTGCAGGGAGCGGAATTCCATCCACTCGACCGACTTGAAGTTGGTGAGGAATTGATAGGCCTGGCCGACAGTCGCGATCGCCAGCGTATCGCCGTTCAGCTTGATCTTGAACGTCGTACGCAGCGGGGTCTCGGAACTTGATGGATCACTCATGGGCTGCTTCTGGACGATGACGGCTTAACGAAGGGGAAACGGCAGCCCTGCCGTAGCGGGCAAGAATATCAGGAGTCGGTGCTCGCGCGCCGCGAGGCGGTCGTCGCCCCGCTCAGGCTCGGCACCACGACCAGGCGGTTGAACTCGCCATTGTCGTAAGCTTTGAGGAAACGATCATAGTCCTTGATCGAGACGCAGCCGTTGGAATCGCCACGCGGCCCCAGCAGGTAGCTATGGGTGAGAAGGCCGACGCGGCCGAGCGCGCTGGTGCCCTCGGTCGGCGTCAAGCGCAGCGCGCGGATGCCGTGGAACAGCTTCTCGCGCGGCTTCAGATCGTAGATCGCGGGCGGGGTCGCGCCGACCATGCGCTGATCGACATGATCGGGGTCGTCCATCAGCGCGCCCATGCCGGAATGGGCTTCCAGTACGACGCCGCTCGGCAGATAAAGCGCCTTGGCCTTGATGTCATAGACTGCGGTCCGCGAATCGTAGCCGAGGGCGGCGAGATCCGGTGCCTTGCTGAACAGGCCGTCGCTGGGCGTCAGCGACGCCAGCCTGATCTTGTCGGTGAATTTCTCGAAGAAGTTGCGGTTGTCGACCCTGGGATTGGTGGTGTCGGCATAGGCCTGGCTGGAGGCGATCTGGGCGGAGAGGTCAGCCTGAACCGGGCGCGAGCGGGGCATCGGGATGGCGTCGGCGCGCTGCGAGGACCTGGTCTCCTCGGTCATGAACCGGTCGTCGTCGGTCAGGGTCGAACGCCAATCGCTGCCCTGGAGCTTCTGCGCCAGCATCGCCTTGGCGTCGAGGAGCTTGAGCTGGACCGCACCCACGGCGGAACGCTCCAGCGTCCGCAGGCCGAAATCCCGGGCCGGCGGATTGCCGGACGCCGAAGCGAAGCGGTCCTCAAAAGAAGGGGTATTGGCCGGCGGCAAGGCGGCGGAAACCAGCGCGCTGGACTGGCTCAAGCTCGAAACCCCGATGTCCGCGACCCAGGCGGCGGTGCCCAGCGCCAGCGCGACGGCAGCCAGAGACAGCAAAACGCGCTCCGCCCGCCCAATACGGCGGCGCGGCAACAGCCTCTCGGCGCGTGCGCGGTCGGAAACCATCAGATCCCCAAGTCGATCCCCCGGGGGGCCCAACCCCCGCCCGGAGACTCTATACCAGCTACCACATTGGGAGCCAAAAGTTAGGCATAATCGCGGCCGGCAAGGGCCTGACAAGGCATCCCCGGGGTATCCAATGACCGATCCTTTCGATCTCGAGCGCTTCGTCAGGGCACAGGACCCGGTTTTTCGCGCCGTCGAGGGGGAGCTGGCCCGGGGCCGGAAGCAGACTCACTGGATGTGGTTCGTCTTCCCGCAAATCACCGGTCTCGGCCTCAGCGCCATGTCGCAGCGCTACGCCATCGGCTCCCGCGCCGAGGCGAAGGCCTATCTCGCCCATCCCGTGCTCGGGGCGCGCCTGATCGAATGCACCGGGCTCGTGCTCGCCGTCCAGGGACGGAGCATCAACGCGATCCTTGGCGCGCCGGACGACGCCAAATTCCGCTCGTCGATGACGCTGTTCGGCGCGGTGTCCGATGAGCCCATTTTCGGCGCGGCGCTCGCCCGCTATTTCGCAGGCGAGCGCGACGTCGCGACGCTGGAGATCCTGTCGAAGCTGGATCGGCAGGCCTAGCCTCCGATCGACGCCCCTGGGGGCAGCGGCAAAGAGCGTAAACCCGAGATTAACGCCGGCAAACTATCGTCCGGGCAAAATAATTCGCCGTTATTTGCCGGACAGATCATGAAAATCGGTACGCTCCTGACGACCGCCATTGTTTCGCTCTCGACCGTGGGCGGCGGCCTCGCCGTCTACGTCGCGGTGACCAAGTACCAGACGATGGAGCGCATCACCGAGGCGCAAGGCCGGCTGGCGATCGTGCGCGCCGTCAGCGACATCCCGCGCTACCTCAATCCCGAGCGCGGCTTTTCCACCAACATCCTTTATGGGCCCGCCAGCATCGACCCGGCGCTGCTCGCCGAGCAGGGCAAGCTGCGCAAGCAGACCGACGGCGCCCGCGACAAGATGAACGGACTGCGCAAGGAGCTGCCCGGCTCGTTCGACGACGGCGCTGCCATCGGCAGCAATATCGACGGCATCAATGCGAAATTCACCGCGCTGCGCGAGGCCATCGACAAGGCGCTCACCGGACCGGCCGAGGCGCGCAAGGACGCGGCCAAGAAGATCGTCGCCGACAACGCCGTGCTCAACAGCGGCGTGACCGCGCTGCTCAACGAACAGGTCCGCCGCATGGCGATCCTCAACGGCGACGCCTACCGCCAGGCCAGCTACGCCAACATCGCGATGACGCTGCGCGACGTCGGCGGCTTCAACTCCAGCCTGCACAAGAATCTCGTCGGCGGCAAGAAGCCGGCGACCGACGCCGAGAAGGCCGACATCGCCCGCTCGCAGGGCCGCAACGACCAGCTCGTGATGGCGCTACAGGAACTGCGCGGCAATCCGGCAACGCCGGCGAACGTCGCCGCCGCGCTCGAGAAATTCAATGCGATCTATGTCGAGGAGTTCGGCCACGAGCTCAAGCTGGTCAAGGACGGTGCGGTCAGCGGCAAGTACGAACACGACATGGAGACCTATTACGCCGCTACGCAGCGTGGCCTCGGCACCATCATCGAGGTCCGCGACGCGTTCTATGACAATGCCGAGCAGATCCTCGCCGGCGCCTCCTCCGCCGCGCGCACCAGCCTCACCGTCGCGCTTGCAGGCCTTGTCGCCGTGTTGGTCGCGAGCGTCGGCCTCATCGTGATGGTCCGCCGCCGCGTCTGCGCTCCGATCGTCAACCTGACGACGCGGATGTCGCGCCTTGCCGAGGGCGAGGTCGCAGACAGCATTCCCGGCGCCGAGCGCTCCGACGAGATCGGGGCGATGGCTGCGGCCGTTCAGGTCTTCAAGGACAACATGATCCGGGCCGACCGGCTCGCGGCCGAGAAGCAGGCCGAGAACGACGGCAAGATGCGCCGCGCCCAGGCACTCGACGAGCTCACCCGCGCCTTCGAGGCCAAGGTTACCGAGCTCGTCGGCGGCCTGTCCCGGGCCTCCGCGACCATGGAAAGCACCGCGCAGTCGATGACCTCGACGGCGGCCCAGACCAACAGCCAGGCCGCGGTCGTCGCCGCCGCCTCCGAGCAGACCTCGACCAACGTGCAGACGGTCGCCAGCGCCACCGAAGAGCTGACCTCCTCGATCTCCGAGATCGGCCGCCAGGTCGCACAAAGCACCGAGATCGCGGCCCGCGCCGTCGACAACGCCCGCCGCACCGGCGACACCGCACGCACGCTGGCCGAGGGTGCGCAGAAGATTGGCGACGTCGTCACGCTGATCCAGAGCATCGCCGAGCAGACCAATCTTCTCGCTCTCAACGCCACGATCGAGGCCGCCCGCGCCGGCGATGCCGGCCGCGGCTTTGCCGTGGTTGCCTCCGAAGTGAAATCGCTGGCGGGCCAGACCGCCAAGGCGACGACCGAAATCTCCGAGCAGATCGCGGCGATCCAGACCGCGAGCGACGAGACCGTGGCCGCGATCCGCAACGTCGCCGACGTCATCGGCGAGATCGACCAGATCGGCACCGCGATTGCCGCGGCGATCGAGGAACAGGGCTCGGCCACCAAGGAGATCGCCCGCAGCGTCCAGGAAGCCGCCCGCGGCACCCAGGAGGTCAACACCAACATCTCCGGCGTGCAGCGTGCCGCCGACGACACCGGCGCCGCCGCGCGGGACGTGCTGGTCGCCGCCGAGCAGCTCTCGACCCAGTCGCGCGATCTCGCCGGACAGTTCAACCGCTTCCTCGGCGAGGTCAGGGCGGCGTAGGAGCAGCTCCGTCTTCGCGGCGAACGACGTCAATAAGGCGGCGGCTTGCGCGCCCGCTGTGCTTTCGCCGCCTCGATCCACCACGTCAGATCATCGGCAAAGCGCGGGAACGAGCGCTCCAGCGCCTTGCCGCCCTCGCCGATCGGCTCACCCTCGGCCGACAATGTCTGCGCGATCGGGCCGACGCCGATGGTGCTCGACACCACCACCATGCCCATCTCCGACAGCGTGCCGTGCCAGGCGGTTGCGGCGCGCGCGCCGGACAGGCGGCCGGCCGAATAGCTCGCGATCGCGGCCGGGCGCCAGAACCACTCTTCGAGGAAATGGTCGGTGAGATTCTTCAGGCCGGGCTGGATGCCCCAATTGTATTCGCCGGTGACGAACACGAAACCGTCGGCGCCGCGGATCTGTCCGGCCAGCTTCTCCAGCGCCTCGGGGGCCGAGCCTTTAGGATATTCCTTGTACATGCGGTCGAGCATCGGCAGGCCGACCGCCTTGGCGTCGATGAACTCGACGTCGTCGCCGCGGTCACGCAGACCATTGATGACGAAATTCGCAAGGCGGATGCCCATGCGGTCGGAACGGTAGGAACCATAGAGGACGAGAATGCGATTGCTCATGGCCGGACGGTAGCACGAAACCGGCGCGCGTCCCTACTCGCTTTGTCGGACTATCGCCCGCGACCGCGCCCCAGCGTTTGCGACGGCGACTCGCCGAACTGGACGCGGTAGCTTCTGGAGAAATCGCTGAGATGCCAGAAGCCAAACGCCAGCGCGATCGCCTTGACGCTATCGGCGCCGGCGAGAAGCTGCCGCCGCACCAGCCACAGCCGACGCAGGCGCAAATAGCGGTGCAGGCTCATGCCTCGATAGCGGCGGACGACGTCGTGCATGGTGCGAACCGACAGCCCGAGCTTGCGCGCGATCTCATCGCTGTAGATCGGCTGCGATAAATCCTCGGTCAGCAGTGCGCGGATACCCTGGAACATCCTGAATTTCCGCTCGTCGTTGGGGCTGAGGGTCCAGCGGGCCGAGACGACGCTTTCGAAGGCCTCGTCGACGGCTCCGAGCAGGGACTCCTTCATCGCCGCGCCCTTCAATGAGAGCTCCGGTGCCTCGGCCGGGTCGGACGCCTCGGCCAGCACCTCACGAACCACGGTGCGCAGCCGGTGCAAGCCGGCCGCCGAGACTTCAAAAATCTTGAAGCTCGAGAGCGTGGCCGGCCAGCCGCGGTCCCGCACCTCCGGCCTGAAAACCACCGAGGCGATTTGTCGCTGCACCTCCTCAATGGTGGTGTAGGCAGCGCCGCCGCTGCCAATGACCACGACCGGTCGGGCGCGCTGCGAGCCATTGAAGCGAACGGGTACGTCGAGGTCGTCCATCGTGAAGCCGATCGCCGTGCAATTCTCGACCAGCTGCGCATCGACCATTCGCGGAAACGTCTGGGTCAAATTCACGTCGCAGCCGGGCAACGACAGGATTGTCTGCTCAGCCGAAATCCTCCGTACGAAAGGCGTGAATTCGAAATTCAGCCCGCGTATGGCACTTCGAAATTCGTCGACGTCTGAGAAGCGAAATGTTTGGATTGCCAATCTCGGTACATCGTCAATGCTGTTCATGACAACGGGAAACGCAACGTCGCGCGGACTGCGTCAGGCCGCGGCTCCGGTTCGTTCCCCCTTCGGTTTTCGATCCTCCCCGAAAAGGATCAATCTTAACGTGTCCTGAGCAATTGGTGCGGAGCTCGTTGGAAGAACAAGCGGGCACGTCCGGTCTCGCCGAATTTCGATAGCGTTTCCCGCGCCTTAGATGGTACTTAAATACCCAAGTTTCGATACCTAAAATTCAATATTAACAACTTTGAGGCGAAATAGGGTCGTTTAATCGTCAAAGTTATTTCAAATTTCGGGCCCCTGCCATGACGGCAAATTCGCCTGCTGATGTTCTGGTCGAGTTGGAGGACGCGGTCGCAACGTGTCCACTGGATCGCTGCGCCCGCATTCTTTCCGGCATCATGCAGCTGCTCACCAGCAGCCGCGACCGGCCTCAGGAACTGCTCGCCAACGTGGTCGACGGCGTTCTGCTGCGGCTGACGGAGCGGGTCGAGGCCAATGCGTTGATCGAGCTCAGCACAGCACTCGCGGAACTCGCGGTGGCTCCGCCGAAAACCGTGCGGCGTCTCGCCTCACACCACGATCCGGAGGTGGCGTGCCCCCTCTTGCTGAGATCGCAGTCACTGTCCACAGCCGATCTCAAATCGATCGCGGCCTCGAGCGGCGAACGGCAGCAACGCGCGATCGCCGCCCGCGCGCCGATCGATCCGCCGCTGATCGAGACGCTGATCGAGGCCGGCTCCCGCAGCGTTTGTGCCGCGCTGATCGCCAATACGGAGGCGCGATTCCCTGACGCCGCCTACGCCGCGCTGGTCGGGAAGTGCCTGGCGGATGATGAGCTCACGAAGGCGCTGGCCGTCAGGCCGGACACGCCCGACACGGTCATGCGGAAGTTGCTGTCGGCCTCACCGGCTCCAAAATCCGGCGCAGGGCCGAAGGCGACCGTCTCGCTTCAAGCCGTAGCGGCCGCGCCAATCGTCCCCAAGCTGCCCTGCGCGGCCGCCTATGCCGGCGCGCGGCCGGAGATCGTCGCGCTCAACCGCATCGGCAAGCTCAACGATTCCACGGTGAACCGCTTCGCCATCCGCGGCGAGACCGCCAACCTCGTCACGGCCCTATCGGTGCTTTCGGGGGCTCCCATCGAAATCGTCGAGCATCTCATGACCGACGACGATTGCGAGGGTCTCGTGATGGCCTGCCGCGCCTCGCGGCTGAACTGGCAGACCACGTTGGCCATCTTGGGCAATCGCTACGGCAGAAGGCTTTCCGTCGCCGAGCGCGAACGCGCGCAGCACATGTTCGAGACACTGCTTCTGTCGACCAGCCAGTGGACGGTGCGTTGGGGGGAAATTGCCGCAAGCGCCAAGGAGGGCAGTCGGGAACATCGCGGCGCAGAGATGGGGATTAGCCGATGAAATTCGACGGTCGCAAAGCCTCTCGCGTGAAAATGGACCATAGGCAGCCGGTCAATCTCATGGGTTCGGACGGCACCTGGCGACGCCGTTGCGTATTGCTGGACGTGTCGCAAAGCGGCGCCAAGGTCGAGGTCGAGGGCACGCTCGACGTGCTCCAGGCCAAGGAGTTCTTCATGGTGCTGTCGTCGACCGGCCTCGCCTACCGGCGCTGCGAACTGGTCTGGATCGACGGCACCACGGCTGGAATCCACTTCATTACGACTGACGGCAAGAAGAAGCCTGCAGGCGCACCAGCGCCTGCGCAGACCGCGGTTCAAGGCAAATAGATTCGAACATTCCACCTGGCGTCTGACATTCAGACGGTCGCAAAGTGTAGGTCAGATCGTGCAGCACGCGCCAACAAGATCCGGCCCGATCGATAGTGACGGCGGCATCCGTCAGACACGAACCGATCGCCCCTTCCTGCATGTGCTGGCCGACACGTCCGACAAACTCTCGGGCATCTGCTCGATCCTCGACGAGAAATTCACCATTGCCGGCGAGCGACTCGATGCCGACTCCAGGCTGTCGCAGACGCCAGCCGCAATCGTCATCCGCGCGGAGCTGCGCGATGTCGACAACATCGCCGCGATCAAGAAGCGGGCCAGCAAGCTGGCGAAGGCCAGGAAGCGCATCTTCCTGCTCGATCACGCCTCCCACGTCTGCATCTCGCAAGCCTACGCGCTCGGGGCGACGCTGGTCCTTTCCGGCACGATCAGCCGGACCAGGCTGCTGGCGGCGCTGGCCGATCCGGCCGGCGGGGTATCCGCATCGTCAGGCAACACGTCGCAACCGGACAACGCCGTCGAGACCGCCGCGACCGCGATCGCATCGATGTTCACGGCCATGACCCTCGGCCAACCGCTCGACGTCGAGGGCACCAAGCAAGCCGGTCGCCAGATTGCCGATCGTATCACCCAGCATGGCCTGACGGAGTGGCTCATGACGGTGCGGCGCCATCACGAAGGAACCTATCAGCATTGCCTGCTCGTGACCGGCGTGGCCATCGACTTCGGACTGAGCCTCGGCGTCGGCAGGGCCGACCTGGAACGTCTCTACTCGGCTGCCATGTTCCACGACATCGGCAAGGCGCAGATTCCACTCGCCATCCTCGACAAGCCGGGCCGCCTTGATGCCGCCGAACGCGCGCTGATCGAAACGCATCCGGCCGCCGGTTACGAGTTTCTGAAGGGGCATGACGGGATCTCGCCGGAGATACTCGATGCCGTTCGCCATCATCACGAGTACCTCGACGGGAGCGGTTATCCCGACACGCTCTGCGCCGAGAGCATTGGCGACATCGTGCGAATTCTGACGATCTCGGACATTTTCGCGGCACTGATCGAGCACCGGCATTACAAGCCGACCATGCCGCGCGCGGACGCCTACGACATTCTGTGCGGGATGAACGGGAAGCTGGAGAAGGCGCTGGTCCGCTCATTCAAGCAGGTCGCGCTCACGCGGTGAGCACGGCAGACCGCTCTCGAACGCCGCCTAGTGCGTCGCGCGGTAGCTGGCGCGGCGCGGGATGGACCGGCAGGCCAGCCCATCGGCCAACAGCTTCATATCCTCGTGCCGGCCGCTGCGAATCAGCCGACCGAACTCTTCGGGTGTGAAAGGAAGACTTGGATCTTCATCGATCGGGCGCCGCACTCGCGGGCCGAAGAAACGCCGAACCAGGCTAGCCAGCCGCCGCATGTCAAATTCCCTCGCGCCAGCAACAAACCTCTCACCGGACGTATTGTTCCTCCCGCACCTTCGAGATTGCAAGAGGCCGCTTGGGGCTCCGCACCAAAAATTTCTGCGAGAGAATAATCTCCTCTTCGCTGCTAATCGGCAAAACCCACGTAGCGTACAAACTCCTGATTGTATTCGCGGTCCGAGCGCACCGCGTTTACGGCAAAGTCGTCGTCCGGATAGCCATCGCGACGCATGTCATGATGACCTCGTCCTCCGGAATCTTCGCCACCTCGCGCACGATGTCGGAGCGCATGATGCCCTGCCCGTTGATCACCGAGCCGAGGCCGCGATCCCACGCCGCAAGCACGATGCCGTAGCAGAGCGCGCCGAGTCGAAATGGCAGACCGCACCGGGATCGAGCACGCGGTCATAGGTCAGGACCAGCGAGACCGGCGCGTCGAACTGACGAAAGCCGCGCAGCATCCAGTCCTGCCGCATCGGCTTGTCGTCGCGCGCGATCCCCATCGCGCCGAACAGCTTCTTGGCGATGTCGACCTGGCGCGTGCGGTGAAGCCACGTACGCTGCGGCGCGACTGGACCAGCGTTTCGAATTCCATCTCGCAGAACCTCACTGCCCGTTCATCCGCTGGCGTGACGACACGAGGCCGGTTGCCGATGCGGCGCGCAAAATCTATGCTACCCGCAAGCAAGACCAAGAACCCTGGAGGAGCCGCCATGGCCGCGCCACTCGATCCCGTCATCGCCGAGATTATTCCGCTCATGCCGATGCGCGATCCCACGGTCATGACGCCACAGAGCGCCCGCGATTCCTTGCGCGCACTGGCTGCCTCGCGCGCCGCCATCCCGCCTCCGGCCGTGGATAGCGTCGTGGACATCAAGGTCAAAGGCGGCGCCGGCCCGCTTCCGGCGCGGGTCTACCGGGTCGGCACCACGCCGGCGCCGACCGTGGTGTTCTTCCACGGCGGTGGCTGGGTCGCGGGCGACCTCGAGACCCACGACCGCCAGGCGCGCAACCTTGCGATCGAGACCGGCGCCGTCGTTGTCTCCGTCGACTATCGGCGCCCGCCGGAAACGCGCTTTCCCGGCGCGTTCGAGGATGCCTTCGCCGCAGTGAGTGACGTCTTCAACCGCGTCGCGGAAGTTGGCGGCGATGCAAAACGCCTCGGCGTTGCCGGCGACAGCGCCGGCGGCAATCTCGCCGCGACCACCGCAATCGCCTGCCGCGACGCCGGCATCAAGCTCGCCGCGCAATTGCTGGTCTATCCCGTCACCGACGTCCTCGGCGGCTACGCCGATGCGCGCGAGAATGCGCGCTATCCCTCGCGCGCCGAGAATGCCGAGGGTTACTTCCTGACGCGTGCCACGATGGAATGGTTTTGCGGCCATTATCTTGCCGATCCCGGCCATGCTTCCGACTGGCGTGTCTCGCCGCTGCGCGCAACATCCCTCGCCGGTGTCGCCCCTGCGGTGGTGACCACCGCCTGGTTCGATCCCCTGCGCGACGAGGGCGCGGCCTATGCGCGCGCGCTGGAAGCGGCCGGCGTGCGGGTCAAGCATCATGAAGGCCCCGGACTGATCCACGGCTATTTCGGCATGGGCGATGCCTCGGACGTCGCGCGCGCCGAGGCACAAGCCGCCCGGGCCGACTTCAAGGCGCTGCTGATGCGCGGCGCGTAGGCTGCGTCAGGCGCTCCGCGCCTGCTGCGCGGTGTGCCCCCACATTTCGTCCCAATCCTGACCGGCGGCGTCGACGACGCGGCCGTCGGCTTCGAAGAACTTGTTCGGCACCTGGAAGATCGCGAGGATCAAGGCGCCGTCCGGACACCACGCGGCATGCCGGCTGCCCGCCTCGCGCCAGATGAATTCGCCGGCCTTGCAGGCGATGCCCTGGGCGGGCCCCTCCTTGTCGACGAGCGCACCCTCGATCACCCAGCTCTGCTCGATGCCGACATGCTCGTGATCGGGCAGCACCGATCCCGGCGCAAACCGCATCAAGGCCGTCATCAGGCCCGTGCGCCGGTCGAACAGCAGCGTCTTGGCCTCGCACCCCGGAAAGCGGGTTCTCTGCCATTCCATGTCTTGAGGCCGAACCAGGTGAGAATGCCGATCGGCGGCCTCCGGGTGTTTCGGGATCACGGCGTCCATCACGATGCTCCATCCAGCTCGGCTGACCAAGCCTAGCAGGATTGCGCGCCGGGGTCAGCGAGCAGTGCAACAGGCTGCGGGCCGTCCGAACGCGCGCGGCAGAAATCGCCTGATAGACCGGACGACAGACCGTCATCCAGCTTGATTGCGCCACGATTCCCGGCTCCAATCTCCACGCCATTTCTGGCTGACGGAGACACCCATGATGAAGCGGATTTTCCTGGCTGCGATCGTTGCCACCTTTGCGGCAGGCTCGGCCTTCGCACAAGAAACCTGCGAGAGCAAGGCGGTCGGCAAGGACGGCAAGCCGCTCGCCGGCGCCGCCAAAACGTCGTTCCTGAAGAAATGCAAGGCCGATGCCTGCGCGCCCAAGGCGGTCAGCGCCGACGGCAAGCCGCTCGCCGGCGCCGCCAAGAACAGCTTCATGAAGAAGTGCGAGACCGGCGCGTAAGCGCAGGAAATTGGCTGCTTCTTTGGCGAACAATCGCTCCACGAACTCGTCATGCCCGGGCTTGTCCCGGGCATCCACATTCTTCGTGCCGCGCGAACAATCGGGGATGGCCGGGACAAGCCCGGCCATGACGGAGGGAGTTAATCCCGCCTGAACCGATAATCGAACGCATCGCCCAGCGGCTTGATCCATCCGACCGTCGGTGCCGGAAAATGGACCGGCAGAATCAGCGTGTCGGTATCGGCAACCGACGCGAAGAACTTTCGCCGCGACAGCGCCGACTGCTTCGGATCCCAATCGGGCCGCGCCGACCAATCCGGCTCGCGGCACTGGATCTGGTGATGCATGAGGTCGCCCGCGACCACCGCGCGCTGGCCTTTGGAGAAGATGTTGACGCAGCAATGGCAGGGCGAATGCCCCGGCGTCGGCGTCAGCGTCACGGTATCGTCGAGCGCGTAGTCATCATCGACGAGCAGCGCCTGCCCGGCCTCGACGATCGGCAGGCAATTGTCGCGGAAGACCGTGCCCGGCGGATTATTGCCCTTGGCATGCTCGGCCTCCCAGGCCGCGTATTCCCCCTTGTGGAAGACATACTTCGCGTTCGGAAACGTCGGCACCCAGCGGCCGTCGCGCAAGATCGTATTCCAGCCGGTGTGATCGATGTGCAGATGCGTGCAGAACACGTAGTCGATCTGCTCGAAGGAGATGCCGAGCCCGAACAATTCGTTGCGCCAGCGCTCCTTGCCGGGAAAATCGAACGGCGGCGGATGACCCTTGTCCTCGCCGGTGCAGGTATCGACCAGAATGGTGTAGCGCGGCGTGCGCACCACAAAGGTCTGATAGGTGATCACCATCATGCCGCGCGCGGCGTCGAACACCTCCGGCTCCATCGTCGGCAGATGGCGCTTGAACACGCCCTCGTCATAGGTCGGGAAGAAATCCTGCGGCCGCCGCCACGGCCCCTCCCGCTCGATCACCGCATCGATGGTGATGTCCCCGATCCTGAGCTGCCGCATTGCTGTTTCGCTCCCTCTTTTTGAGGGAAACGTAGCGGCCGGCATGGGACCATTCAAGCCATGCAACGCGCACCGCGCTCATGCGCGACGACCGCCGCAAATCGACCTCAAACTCGGTTGACGGTGATCGCAAAATTGGAAAAATCGCGTGGGAAGAAAACTCAAACTCGCCGCGCTGGCCCTGATTGCCGTCGCGGCTGGCGTCTACGTCAACAACACCAATCTCCTGACGCCGCATCCCAGCGGCAAGCCGGTCCTGCTCGCCCATCGCGGCATGGCGCAACGCTTCGATGAGCGCGACGTGAAGAGCGACACCTGCACCGCCACACGGATGTTGCCGCCGACGCACGATTATCTGGAGAACACCCTGCCCTCCATGCGCGCGAGCTTCGAGGCCGGCGCCGACATGGTCGAGCTCGACGTGCACCCGACGACCGATGGCCAGTTCGCCGTATTCCACGACTGGACGCTCGACTGCCGCACCGACGGCCAGGGTGTCACGCGCGAGCAGAGCATGGCGAAGCTGAAAATGCTCGACATCGGCTACGGCTACACCGCTGACGGCGGCAAGACATTCCCGTTTCGCGGCAAGGGGATCGGGATGATGCCCACGCTGTCGGAGGTGTTTGCCAGCTTTCCTGAGAAGGGACTTCTTATCAATGTGAAGAGCCGTGAGGCGCGCGAAGGCGAGAGACTCGCCGTCGTGCTGAACGCGTTGCCGGCCGAGCGACGGCGGACCATCATGGTCTATGGCGGTGACGAGCCGATCGAGATGATCCGTCGCCGCACCCCTGATGTGCGCACCATTTCGCGCGCGGCGATCCGAAGCTGCCTGATCCGCTATATCGGCTATGGCTGGACCGGCCTCGTCCCGCCGGCCTGCCGCAACGCGATGGTGCTGGTCCCAGTCAACGTCGGCCCCTGGCTATGGGGCTGGCCCAACCGCTTTCTCAATCGGATGACCGATGTCAACAGCGCGGTCTTCGTGCTCGGCCCCTACAGCGGCGGCGAATTCTCCACCGGCATCGATACGCCCGAATTGTTCGCCCGGCTCCCGCAAGGCTATTCCGGCGGCGTCTGGACCAACGAGATCGAGACCGTCGCCAAGCTCGCGGGCAAGAGCAAAGACTAAAGCGCGATGAGATGAGGAAGAATCGTCATCGCGCTCTACGTTATCCTCTTGGCATGATCTTTCCGGAAAACCGCTGCGCATTTTTCCGGATCATGCTTTAGCTCCGTAACCCCGGCGCCTCCTGCCCGGTGCGCGCGACATATTCGGTGTAGCCGCCGCCGAACTGGTGAATGCCCTCCGGCGTCAGCTCCAGCACGCGGTTCGACAGGACGCTGAGGAAATGCCGGTCGTGCGAGACGAACAGCATGGTGCCCTCGAAATCCGACAGCGCATTGATCAGCATCTCCTTGGTGGCGAGGTCGAGATGGTTGGTCGGCTCGTCCAGCACCAGGAAGTTCGGCGGATCGAACAGCATCTTGGCCATGACGAGACGCGCCTTCTCGCCTCCCGACAGCACCCGGCAGCGCTTCTCGACGTCGTCGCCGGAGAAGCCGAAGCAGCCGGCAAGCGCGCGCAAGGATCCCTGCCCCGCGGTCGGAAACGCATCTTCCAGCGACTGGAACACGGTGCGCTCGCCGTCGAGCAGGTCCATCGCGTGCTGGGCGAAATAGCCCATCTTGACGCTGCCCCCGAGCGCCACGGTGCCCTGGTCCGGCTCGCTCGCGCCCGCGACCAGCTTGAGCAGCGTCGACTTGCCGGCGCCGTTGACGCCCATCACGCACCAGCGCTCCCTGCGGCGGATCATGAAATCCAGCCCGTCATAGATCCGCTTGCTGCCGTATCCCTTGTGCACGCTCTTGAGCGCGACGACGTCCTCGCCCGAGCGCGGCGCCGGCGGGAAGTCGAACGCCACGCTCTGGCGGCGCCGCGGCGGCTCGACCCGCTCGATCTTGTCGAGCTTCTTCACCCGGCTCTGCACCTGCGCCGCATGCGAGGCGCGCGCCTTGAAGCGCTCGATGAACTTGATCTCCTTGGCGAGCATCGCCTGCTGGCGCTCAAACTGTGCCTGCTGCTGCTTCTCGTTCAGCGCGCGCTGCTGCTCGTAGAACTCGTAGTTGCCGGTGTAGGTGGTGAGCGAGCCTGAATCGATCTCGATCACCTTCGAGATCACGCGGTTGATGAACTCTCGGTCGTGCGAGGTCATCAGCAGCGCGCCTTCGTAATCGTGCAGGAATTTTTCCAGCCAGATCAGGCTTTCGAGGTCGAGATGGTTGCTCGGCTCGTCGAGCAGCATGACGTCGGGACGCATCAAGAGGATGCGCGCCAGCGCCACGCGCATCTTCCAGCCGCCGGAGAGTTTTCCGACGTCGCCGTCCATCATCTCCTGGCTGAAGCCGAGGCCCGCCAGCGCCTCGCGCGCGCGGCCGTCGAGTGCATAGCCGTCGAGCTCCTCGAAACGGTGCTGCACCTCGCCGTAGCGGGCGATGATCTCGTCCATCTGGTCGGCCTTGTCAGGGTCGGCCATCGCGGTCTCGAGCGCGCGCAGCTCGGCCGCGACCTCGCTGACCGGACCCGCGCCGTCCATCACCTCGGCCACCGCGCTGCGGCCAGACATCTCGCCGACGTCCTGGTTGAAATAGCCGATGGTGATGCCGCGATCGATCGAGACCTGGCCCTCGTCGGGCAGGTCCTGGCCGGCGATCATCCGGAACAGCGTGCTCTTGCCGGCGCCGTTGGGGCCGACGAGCCCGATCTTCTCGCCCTTGTTGAGGGCGGCGGAGGCTTCAATGAACAGGATCTGGTGGCCGGCTTGCTTGCTGACGTTGTCGAGGCGGATCATGGGGTCATTTGAGGGGGATTTTTGCGTTGCAGCGTCATAGGCCATGCGGGCCCCGAGGGGAAGCCCGGCGCGGTACGGGTCACCCCTGTTCCGCAGCCAAATTCGCGCAGTTCGACCCGCAACTTAGGGCTTGTAGACCTCCACCGTCTGCATCATGCCCATCTCCTCATGGTTCATCATGTGGCAGTGGAGCATGTAGACACCGGTGAAATCGATGAAGCGCGAGCGGAACACGACCTGGCCGCCCTTGCGCTCCACGATCACGGAATCCCGCCATTCCGGCACGGCCAGCGCCTTGCCGTTGACCGAGACTACCTGGAACGGATTGGTGTGGATGTGGAAGACGTGGTCGTCATGCTCATGCGTATTGACGATGGTCCATTCTTCGACCGCGCCCAGCTTGACCCGCTGATCGATGCGGCCGGGATCGAACTTCTTGCCGTCGACGAAGAACTCGAACTCCTGCCAATGGCCGGCGGCATCGGCCTCCGGCGCGGTTGCCGACAAAGTCACCTTGCGACGGTTGGTGATTTCGGAATCCTTGATCGTGGCAAGCGGCGCCGGCGGCAGGGCGCGTGGCAGCTTCATGTCGATCGGCGCACCTGACACCACGACCCGCCCTAGCGGCCCGACGGGCGAAGGATGGCCCTGGTCGTAGGGCGCGGCGTTAAAGGCGTAGGTGCCGGGGCCGCCTGCCTTCACCAGAATGTCCGCGCGCTGGCCGGGCGCGATCAGGACCTGTTTGAGCGGCTGCATGGCGCCGAGCTGGATGCCGTCATAGGCGATCGCATGCAGATCGTGCTTTTCCAGGTCGAGCAGCATGTCGTCCTGATAAGCGGCATTGAGGATGCGCCACCGCTGTACCTCGCCGGGTCGCATGTCGATCATTGGCCGGCGCTGGCCGTTGATAGCGAGAAAGCGCGTCGCGGTCTCGGGAAACAGCGTCTCGAAATTCTCGACCATGCCGTGGGCGTCGTAGACCACCTGGGTGAGCACCATGAGGCGTTCGCGGGCTGTCGCGATCTCGGGAACGTCGGCGAAATCGCCCTCGATGACGACGGCACCGACCATGCCGGAGGAGATCTGAATGTCGGCGCTGCCGTGGTGATGCGGGTGATACCAGTAGGTGCCCCTAGTGTGGTCGGCCGGCAGGGTGATCTCGATGTTGTAGCTGCGGCCCGGTGCCATAGAGCGCATGACATTGTCGGAAATCCCGCTCGGGCTGGTATGCGCGCCGTGGAAATGGAAATTGGTGTTGTTGAACTGGTGCGGATGGCTGATGTCGGCCGGCATTCCATCGCGGTTCGGCGGCAGGTCGTTGATCATCTTGATGCGCAGGGTCTCGCCGGGCTTCATGCGCAGCGTCGGCCCGGGGCTGCCGCCTTCATAGGACCTGACATAGAGCCTGACGCCGCCGATCTGGCGATAGGCGTAGCCAACACGCAGGGTCGTGCTCAGCAGGCCATTGACGGACCGCCGCACCTCGGGCTCGAGCAGCGGCTGATCCATGGCGGGAACCGGGGTTTCCGGAACCATCCCCATCGTCGGCGACATGTCCGCGGTGTGGGACATCCTCGCATGGTCGTGCGCGGCATGCTGGGCCTTCGCGCTGCCTGCGACCAGCGACATCGCGCCCGCCTTGAGACCGTAATCGAGCAATTGGCGCCGCGAGAGCTTTGTCATATCCACTCTGACTGGAGAGACGTCGTTCGGATCGTGCTGCATTTGAGTTTCGCTCCCGTTACCGATCCGTCTTCAGTTTGATTCGATCCTAGAGCAAGCGCGAAAGGACAATTCCATCCGGAAATCGCGTTGCATGCACCGGTTGTAAACGCCATGCCCCTCTTTATCGTCGCATGACGAATCACGATGGATTCGAGCTAGCATTGGCGCGGACCTACCGGGCATCGATGCCGTCGGCATCGTGATGTCCTCGAAACTCTGTACAAGGATCTCATCATGGAGCCTTCGCGACGGGAGTTCGTGAAGTGGTTGTCGGCGGGAGGCATCTCGGTCAGTCTGTCGCATCTTGCTTCGGCGACGACAGCTCCCTTCGCAGCCCACGAGACGCTGCCCGGACGCGGCAAGTTCAATCCCGCGACAAAGGGCGCCGGCCGTGTCGACGCCGTCGCCAAGGTCACGGGCGCGAAGCTTTACGCCTCCGACTTCCGGGCCAACGATCTCGCTGGCTGGCCGCAGGCCACCTCGCACGCTATCCTGATCCGCGCCAACGACGCCACGCACGTCTATACCGGCATGGATCTCGCGCGCCTTGGCGGCGCACTCAAGCCGTCGGTGGTGGTGACTGCCGCTGATCTCGACCGGATCGGGACGCAGGTGCCGGAATTCTATGCGGGCGACCTGTTCTGTCCGGTCGGCAAGACGCCGCTCTATCTCGGCCAGCCGGTCGCGCTTTTGATCTTCGAAAAGTTCGACGCCTTCGACCAGGCGCGTCTCGTGCTGCGGGAGGGCACGTTCGTCCAATTCGGCGAGGAGACCGGGCCCGTCGTCGTGCCCGATTATGGGGCCTTCCGCTTCACCCGCGTGGCAGGTCCTTCGCCTGACAAGCCGGATGTCTATTCCCCGCTCCAGGCGGGCTGGGTCTCGCCCAAGAAGGTGCAGAGCGCGGCGCTGCCGGTGTGGTCACCCCTCGCGAAGGAAATGCCGGCGGATTACGCCAAGGCGGCGAAACATGGCGAGCAGATCCGCGCCGAGCTCGCCGCAGACGACGCCTCGCTGCTGGTGCTCGACCGCGAGTTCGAGACGCAATCGGTCGACCCGATGTTCCTGGAGCCGGAATGCGGGCTCGCCTGGTACGACGGCAAGGGCGGCAATCTCGAACTGCTGCTTGGCGTCCAGTCGCCCTACGAGGCGGCGGAGTCGATCGCGCATCTGTTTGGCAAGGCCCGCGCGCCCTACAAGCCGGCGCACATCAACGCGCAGTTCGCCCATGTTGGCGGCGGTTTTGGTGGCCGCGATCACACGCCTTTCATTCTCTATGTTGCGCTCGCGGCGGTCTGCTTTGCCGGTAGGCCCGTGCGGCTGGCGCATGACCGCTACCAGCAGTTTCAGGGCGGCATCAAGCGCCACTCGATCAAGATGCGCTCGCGCATCGGCATCGATCGCGCGACCGGCAAGATCAAAGCGTTCGCCGCCGATCACGTGCTCGACGGCGGCGGGCTCGCCCATTTCTCGGCCAGCGTCGCCGTTGTCGCGGGCACCGGCGCGATCGGCATCTACGACATTCCGAAGGTCGACGTCAGGACCGTCGCGGTGCACTCGCGCGGCGTGAGCGCGGGCTCGATGCGTGGCTACGGCATCCTGCAAGCCATGACGGCGCTGGAGGTCCTGATCGACGAGGCGGCGTCCGAGCTCAAGCGCGATCCGATCGAATTCCGGCGGCGCAATGCGCTGCCCCAGAACGGTCGGACCATGACTGGCAATCCCTACATCGTCTCGGTGCGCACGCCCGAAATCCTCGACAAGCTCGAGAAGCATCCGATCTGGCAGCAGCGGGCACAATTCAAGCAGACGTCGTCGGATCGGCTGGTCGGCACCGGCGTTGCCTGCGTGACGAAAGACTATGGCTCCGGCGCGGACGGTTCGCTCGGACGCGTGGAGCTTTCCCCCGACGGCAAGATCGCAATCTATTGCGATCATGTCGAGATGGGCAACGGCATCGGGACGGCGCTGGCCAACCGGGTCGCAAGCCATCTCGGCGTCATCGCCGATGAGGTCTCGGTCGCCCGCGTCGATAGCTATGACGTACTCGGGCTGGTCACGTCCGGCGATCCCTCCACCATGGACCAGAAAACCCAGGATGCCGCGGAGAAAAATCCGCGCTGGGTGCCCGCGATCAGCTCGCCGACTAGCTCCTCGATCGGCGCGCATGTCGGCACGCATTCCTCCGCGGAAGCCGCTCGCGTCATTTTCCGCTTCGGCCTGTGGCCGGCAGCGCTTGAGCTGTGGCGCATCGCAAGGACTGATCCGCGCGCGCGCCAACGGGACGCCGCAAGCTGGCAGAACGGGCAGCTGACCATGCCCGGTCTCGAACCGCTGGCGCTGCCGGTACTGGCCGCAACAGCTCATGCACGCGGCTTCGTTACCGGTGCGGTTGCGCACAGCTTCTCGCGCTGGGCGTGGTCGCGAGCACGCTTTCCGCTGTTCGGCGAGCAATACCGCGCCGACATCGACGCGCTTGCGATCCGCCGCGGCAACGGTAAGTTCGAGCGGATCAACCGCACCAGCGTGAAGTTTCCGCCGACCGACAACAACCGGATCGGCACCGCCTACACCTCGATGTGCGGCACGGTCGTCCGCGTCGAGATCGAGCGTGCGACGGGCGCCTTGCGTATCGCCAAGGCCTACAGTGTGTTCGAATGCGGCACCGCACTCGTACCCGAGGTGGTGATGGGCCAGGCCCAGGGCGGCTTCGCCATGGGCGTCGGCTACGCGCTTCTGGAACATTTGCCGCCGTTCGAGGGCGGGCCGGGCGGCGGCGATTGGAATCTCGGCCGCTATCTCGTCGCACGCGGCTCCGACCTGCCGCTCCGCGATCTCGAGATCGAGATGCTAAAGCCGCAGACGCCAGACGAAGCACCGAAGGGCATGGCGGAGGTCGTGATGATCCCGATTGTGCCGGCGCTCATCAACGCCATCCACGACGCCACCGGCCATCGCTTCCGCTCGCTGCCGGTCAGCTCAAGCCTTTTGAAGGGAGTGCTCGCGTGACGACCCTCAGCCTCACCATCAACGGCCAGAAGCACGGTCCGATGGACGTCCACGACGATCTCTCGATGAACGATTTTCTGCGCGAGATGCTCGGCATGACCGGGACCAAGTTCGGCTGCGGCGCCGCACAATGCCTGAGCTGCGCCATCATCGTCGACGCGCCCGATGGCACCAGCTACACCAGCCCGACCTGCATCGCGCCGGCCGTGAGCTTCGACGGCAAGTCGATCCGCACCGTCGAGGGTCACGCCAAGGACGGCCAGCTCTCGGCGCTGCAAATGGCCTTCGTCGATCATTTCGCGTTTCAGTGCGGCTACTGCACGGCGGGCTTCCTCAACGAAGGACAGGTCCTGCTCGAACGTCTCGCACGCGCGCCGGTGCCGCGCGAGGCTCTGGAGCAGACGATCGCGGACGCCCTTGATGGCCATCTCTGCCGCTGCACCGGCTACATCAAATATCACGAGGCGGTGCGCGACGTGATCCTCGCCGATTCAAACCGCTACCTCATCGCCACCAAGTGACACGAGCCATGTTCTCTGACGCGCGCTTCAAGACGATGGCCGTGATCGCGGCGTTCGCCAGCAGCCTTTGCGCGGGCTACGCGGCGTCCGAGACAGCGAGCCATGCCCTGGCCTCGCCCGACAGCTTTGCCAACATCACCGATGTCGAAAAACGCTCGGCGGCGATCTTCACCGAGCTCGGAAAGGTTCTGACGCACCCGCGCTGCACCAACTGCCATCCGGCCGGCGACAGCCCGCGGCAAGGCGACAATCCCCGCCTGCATCAGCCGCCAGTCACGCGCGGCGCTGACGGCCACGGGCTCGAGCCGATGCGCTGCCACACCTGCCACCAGAAGGCCAATTTCGAGCCCGGCCGCATGCCCGGGCATCCCGAATGGCATCTCGCCCCGCGCGAGATGGCCTGGGAGGGCAAGACCGCCGGCGAGATCTGCGAGCAGATCAGGGACCCCAAGCGCAATGGCGGGCGCAAGGTGGAAGAGCTGATCGACCACATCGGCAAAGACACGCTGGTCGGCTGGGCCTGGCACCCCGGCTTCGGCCGCTCGCCCGTACCGGGCACGCAACAACAGGCCGGCGCGCTGGTCGAGGCCTGGGTGAAGGCGGGGGCGGCCTGTCCGGCACCGTGATGAGGCTGGCGCAAGTCCTCATAATCGTCGGCTTGAATGCTGAACGGACACGGCCCATGTGCGCGCAGGCCAATCGAGTTTGTGAGCCTACGCCCGCGGCATCAGCTTGAGCGAGGCCGCCAGCCGCAGGCTGCGCTTGCCGTCGAGCGCATAGCCGTCGAGCTCCTCGAAACGGTGCTGCACCTCGCGCCGTAGCGGGCGATGATCTCGTCCATCTGGTCGGCCTTGTCAGGGTCGGCCATCGCGGGTCTCGAGCGCGCGCAGCTCGGCCGCGACCTCGCTGACCGGACCCGCGCCGTCCATCACCTCGGCCACCATAGAGCGGGGTCAAGGCTGCCAGAGGGGCTTTTGTGCCCGCGCCGCGTCTAGTGTTTGCGCCCGCATCAGCAGCCTTCACTTCTTGAGAATGCCGGTTTCGGTGTTTCCAAGCTGCTGAACGGCAATGTTGGCGGCTGGCGTGTTATAGCTGGGTCGGGATCCACCGCCGTCCTGACCAGAAGGCGTCACGCCCAGTCTGTCGCCCGTCGTTCCCTGACCTTTTGCATTGGATGCGTTCGGGCCCTGCGAACCGCCGGTTCCACTCAGGGTCACCGCATTCGACAGCGTCGAACCGGCCCCACCGCTCGAACCAGTCGCGCTCGCACCGCTGCCAGATGACGAACCGCCTGAAGCGCCCCCTGAGCTTTGCGCCGTGGCAAACGAAATGCTGCCCAGCAGGATGGTCACTGTGATGGCCAGAAGCTTCATCTCCGTCCTCATTCCACCAGCAAGAGCATGGTCGCCCTGGTTTCTTTGGCCCAATCGCCAGCCGAGCGCTCCTAGCGCCGGCGAGCGATCCATGCCCGTAACGGCGCCTTCATGGTCAGCTCACGCAGTTGGTCGGCCCATCGCGCTGCGGAGTCCGACGAAGGAGAGTTGAGCTGCGGACCAAAAGCAGCTCTCTTCGTGCCGGAACTCGACCGCGGGCTAGAGGTCTGCTCTTTGCCACCGTGATCGCTTGTCAACCCGGAGGCCTCCGTCATGGCCTCTGCTTCCTTCATGTCCATGCGCGAACTCCAATTCGACCGCGGTGCCTTTGCCTCCGGTGGCGATCTCGCCCGGAACCCATGGGAGCAGCTCTGGCGGCGCCCTCCATGCGAATTATATGGTTGTCACACGCCCCGCCGTAACACTCCCTTGAAGAAGTCCTTGCTCATCCTTCTGTTCCTCGTCCTCGCACCGCTGGCCGCCTCAGCGGCGAGATATGTCTGGCTGGGCGATGGCCGCGAGAATTGGCAAACCGCCGATCGGTCGAGTGCTGGCCTTC
This sequence comes from Bradyrhizobium sp. LVM 105, assembly GCF_003957705.1. Lineage (NCBI taxonomy): Bacteria > Pseudomonadati > Pseudomonadota > Alphaproteobacteria > Hyphomicrobiales > Nitrobacteraceae > Bradyrhizobium > Bradyrhizobium sp. LVM 105. Next base: position 59,603 of record NZ_QZMV01000006.1, read on the forward strand.
TGCCTGCCGCCTCCGATCACCCTGAAGCGGTCATACGGGTGTTCGGGGCGAGAACGGTGAGATGGCGCAGCATCTTTGCCGTTCACACCTGGATCGTCGTCAAAGAGAACAATGCGGCGACCTACACCCGATATGACTACACGGCGTGGGGCGAGCCGATCCGCACGAACGGTTTTGCTCCCGACGGTCGATGGTTCGGCGCTGCGCCGGAAACCATTGTCGCTGTCGATGGAGAGCGCGCGGAGGCGCTGATCCCCAAGATCCGGGACGTGATCGAAACCTACAAGTTTCGATCCTATGGAGATTACAGCGTCTGGCCTGGTCCCAATTCGAACACCTTCGTGCAGGCCGCACTCGATTCCGTCCCCGAGCTTCGCGCCGTCCTGCCGCCGACCGCGATCGGCAAGGACTTCCCGTACACCGGCAGATGGGCCGGCGTAACCGCGTCCGGCACAGGCATCTATGCTTCGCTTGCCGGATATATCGGCTTCTCGATCGGCTGGGTCGAAGGCCTGGAGATCAATTTCTTCGGTGCCGTGCTCGGCTTCGACATCCGGCGCCCGGCGCTCAAGCTACCCGGCCTCGGCCGCGTTGGGATTCGCCCCGGCGTGTAAGAGCGCGACTTCGACCTACGCCCTTCGCATCAGCTTGAGCGAGGCCGCCAGCCGCAGGCTGCGCTTGCCGGCAAGCGCGATGCCCTCGAAATCGCCGCTGTCGGCCGTGCAGGAGCCCGAGAAGCCGATCCCGACCTCGAAGCCGCCGAACACGGGATTCTCGCCCTTCGCCGGCGTATGCTCCTGGTTCAGCATCTCGCCCTTCCAGCGGCCGTCCGCGGAAGAATAGGAGCCGAGATAATAGAAGAACGCATCGCCGCCGAGGATGCGGCCGTCGATCAGCAGCATCACGCCGGAGAGGCCGGCATCGACGCCGTCGAGCGCGCGCAGGCTCATCCCGTAGAGACCGTTGGCGATGCCGCCCTGCCCGATCGTGCCGCGCGGCGGCAGCGCGCCATCGTCGAGCCGGGTGAGATTGGCCCAGAAATGGGCGCCCGGCATGGTGTCGGCGCCGCCCTGCAGGCGGATCTGATCGCCGATCAGCCGCCCTCGCGCCCCGATCCTGGCGACGTCCGCGCCCATCAGCGGCTTGTAGTTGGGATCGAGGTTATGCCGCTCGGTGATCACCTCGGCGACGATCTCGCCGTCGCGCTCGTCGTAGGTGCCAAGGTGCGCAAAGCCCGAATTGCCGCCCAGCATCTTGCCGTCATGCAGGCACATGATGCTGCAGCCGAACGCATCGTTGACGCCGTATTCAACCTTGTAGAGTCCGTCCAGCAACGCAGTCAGCCCACAAATCGGAAAAGTGCTCCGGGCTACCTAGCATTGCCGCCGCGTCTCGGCCACCGGGCTTTTGCCCGCAGGGGCGTTGCGGGTCTCAGCGGCTCCCGGACGTCATGCCTGCTTTGCCCTGGACAGCCATCCATTTCGCCTAATCCGCAGTCAACGATTTCAAGGACTTGGCTACTGTGCATGGGGTTGTTTTCGCGTTTATTGGGTGCCGCGAGGCTCATCTGGCGTCAGTGACGCTTGAAATACTGCACCTCGCGCTCGTGCTTCTCGGCCGCCGCACGGCTCTTGAAGGTGCCGAGATTGCGACGCTTGCCAGTCTTGGGATTCACCTTGCGTGAATAGAGGCGGTATTCGCCCGACGCCAGTTTGCGGATCATGATCGCGCTCCGTCTTGTCCTGACGTCAACGACGTATGCGCGAGCCAGGTTCCGCCGGGTCCTGGCTCTGCTCAGAAGCACAGCGTGGTGACGAGCTTGCCCTGCTTGTCCTTGATCGCATAGGGACAGCGAATGCGCTCCAGCGCCTTCTTGGCGTCCTCGTCGCCGAGCGCCGCGGCACGCTCGTAATAGGCCTTCGCGGCGTCCTTGTCCTTGGGCCCGCCGCGGCCTTCCTGTGCGAAGGCACCCATCCGCTCCAATGCGCCGGGATGGTTTTGTGCCGCCGCCTTCTCGAACAGCGCACGAGCCGCGACCTCGTCCTTCGCGCCACCCGTGCCATCGGAGAGCATCAGGCCGAGCTGGTACTGCGCTTCCGCGTTGGTCTCGGCAGCCCTGCCGAGCAGCGCGCGCGCCTGCGCGGGATCGGCCGGCGCGGCGCCACCTGCGCCGCCGAGCGCGGCGAGATTGCTGACGCCACGGGGATTGCCGGCCTGCGCCGCCTTCTCGAACAGCTTTCGCGCTTGTGCCTCGTCCTTGGCAACGCCGGCGCCGGTGGCGTAGGCGACGCCGAGTTCGACCATGGCCGCGCTAGATCCCTTGTCGGCGGCCTTGCGCCAGGCCGCCATCGCCTCGCCGGTCTGCCGGTTGGCCGCATAGGCGCGGCCGAGCGCGAACATCGCGCGCCGCGAGGATGGCGCGGCCTGCTTGCAGAACCTGATCGCGGTTGCAATGTCGGAGGCCGCGATCTCCGCCACGCCCCTCACGTCGGCCGGCTTGTCGGGATCGCTGGGATCGGCGGCGACCCGGTCGCACAGAACGAGATCGGCCGATTGCGCCTGCGCCGTCAGGGGCACGGCGAGCGCGAACAGCATGGCAAGGAGATAAGTCCGCATGGTCGCCACGTTGCGTTCCCGTTCCGGCAAATTCAAGGCTCGAGTCCCGATTGGCGCAGCACGGGCACGACATCAGGCGATGCCAGATAGCGCAGCAGCCGGTCAGCGGCTTCCGCATGTTTCGCATTCCCCACGCGGCCGGCGGAGAACACCGCCGGCGTCTGCAATTCGTGCGGGATCGGGCCGACCACCTCGATGCCTTCGACCTGCTTCAGCTCGCTGATCTGCTGCACGGCAAGGTCGGCCTCGCCGCTGACGAGGCGCTGCGCCGTGAACCCCTGCTCCACGATGCTGGCCCTGGCGTTGATCTCGGCCGCGATGCCCATCCGTACGATCAGCTGGGCGAAGTAGACGCCGCTCGCGCCCAGCCGCGAATAGGCAACGGACCGCGCTGCGAGCAGCGACTTGCGTAGCGCCGCTTCGCTGCCGATGTCGGGCTGCGGCTGTCCGGCCCGCACCGCGATGCCGACATAGGAGCGCGCCAGATCGGCCGCGCCATCGGCGAGCACGCGGCCCTCCGCGATCACCTCGTCCAGCCCCTCGCGCGTGAGAATGACGAGGTCGGCGGCCTCGCCGTCGCGCAAGCGCTTCAGCAGGGCCAGGGTTGGCGCGAAGTCCGCGTCGACATGGATGCCTGTTTCAGCCTCGAAGGCGCAGGACAGGCTCCGCATCGCGCCCATCAGGCCGAGCGTCGAAAGCATGCGGACTTTTTCCATGTGCGCTTCCCGTCACGATCAGGCGCGGTGCATCAGCTTGAGCGCGGCGGTCAGGCGCAGGCTGCGCTTGCCGGCAAGCGCGGCCGCCTCCATCACCGCCTCTTCCGCATCGTAGCGACCGGAGAACCCGATGCCGACCTCGTGGCCGCCGAAGATCGGATCGTCCTTGGCCGGCGTGTGCTCCTGGTTGAGGATCTGGCCCTTCCAGCGGCCGTTCGCGGCGGTGTAGCTGCCGAGATAGTAGAACGAGGCATCGCCACCGAGGATGCGGCCCCGGTTGAGCAGCATCACGCCGGTGAGGCCGCCGTCGAGACCGTCGAGCATGCGCAGATGGATGGAATAGAGACCATCGGCGATGCCTGCTTCGCCGATGCCACCGGCAATCGGCACCTCGTCGTCCGTGATCGGTGTCATCACCGACTGGAAGGGAATGCCCGGCAGCTCCTTCAGTTCGCCCTTGAAGCGATAGAGGTCGCCATCCGCCCAGCCCTTGGCGAGCAAGGTGGCGTCGTCAGTGCCCGCCATGGCGCGGTAATTCGGATCGGGATTATGGCGGACGGTGCTGATCACGATATCGACGCCGCTGTCGGTCTTCTCATAGGTGCCGATATGGGCGAAGGCCGAATTGCCGCCGAGCATCTTGCCATTGCCGGCATGCATCACGCTGCGGCCGACGGCGTCGCCGAGCTGAAATTTCACCTTGTAGAAGCCTTCAAACACCAACCGTGTCCCCGGGCCTCGCGCGCATCCCAAGACATTCTATCGCGCTTTCAGCGGCAATGGACAAGTGTCGCGCGGCCGGGCCAGGCAATTACCAGGATGACCGTCATCCAAATGCAAAAAATCCGCCGGAGCCTTGCAGCTCCGGCGGATTGAGCACCAACCCGGGCCAGCCCCCCAGCCCGGGCCGGGAGGAACTTAGGCCGCGGCCTTCTTGTCGGTCGGCACGGAGGCGATCGTCTTCAGGATCTGCGAAGCGATCTGGTATGGGTCGCCCTGCGAGTTCGGACGGCGGTCTTCCAGATAGCCCTTATAGCCGTTGTTGACGAAGGAGTGCGGAACGCGGATCGAGGCGCCGCGGTCGGCAACGCCGTAGCTGAACTTGTTCCACGGCGCGGTCTCGTGCTTGCCGGTCAGACGCTTGTCGTTGTCCGGGCCGTAGACGGCGATGTGGTCCATCAGGTTCTTGTCGAAGGCCGCCATCAGCGCCTCGAAATATTCCTTGCCACCCACGGTGCGCATGTACTCGGTCGAGAAGTTGGCATGCATGCCCGAGCCGTTCCAGTCGGTGTCGCCGAGCGGCTTGCAGTGGAACTCGATGTCGATGCCGTACTTCTCGGTCAGGCGCAGCATCAGGTAGCGGGCCATCCACATTTCGTCAGCGGCCTTCTTGGAGCCCTTGCCGAAGATCTGGAATTCCCACTGGCCCTTGGCGACTTCCGCGTTGATGCCTTCATGGTTGATGCCGGCAGCTAAGCAGAGGTCGAGATGCTCTTCGACGATCTTGCGGGCGACGTCGCCGACGTTCTTGTAGCCGACGCCGGTGTAGTACGGGCCCTGCGGTGCCGGATAGCCGGCCTCGGGGAAGCCGAGCGGACGGCCGTCCTTGTAGAAGAAGTATTCCTGCTCGAAGCCGAACCAGGCGCCGGAATCGTCGAGGATGGTGGCGCGCTTGTTGGAGGGATGCGGGGTCTTGCCGTCGGGCATCATGACTTCGCACATCACCAGCACGCCGTTGGTGCGCGCCCCGTCCGGGAAGACGGCGACCGGCTTCAGCACGCAATCGGAGCTGTGGCCTTCGGCCTGCTGGGTGGAAGAACCATCGAAGCCCCAGAGCGGAAGCTGCTCGAGCGTCGGGAACGACGCGAATTCCTTGATCTGGGTTTTGCCGCGCAAATTCGGAGTCGGCGTATATCCGTCGAGCCAGATGTACTCGAGCTTATACTTGGTCATTGAGCCTCTCTGTAGATGATGCGAAAGGTTTGGGGGCCCGGAGGCCCCTGAACGTTTTGTACCCGGCCATCATCGGCCAGCCCCTAACAAGCATTTTACGTGCCAAAAAGCCGCAGTGCGGGACGTTTTCCATCGCGATCGGGGACTCCCCGCCGCGAGCAGACCGCCTCCTGCGATATGCGTCATAGCCGCGCACCTCTGCGTGAAGCCGCAACGCAAAAACGCTGCGGAAACCGCCAGTTTTTGTAGCAGGCGGCGCGGCTCCGAACGGTGCCGATGAAACGCGCATCAACCGCCGGCAATTTTTGCAAAGTCTCTCGCCCCTTCGCAGCAACCTTTGGAATGGCCCCCGCGTTGGCCTCCGGCAAGCTGCCTTAGGAGAAGCAGACCTCCATCTGCCCACAAATTGGGCGGCAACTGATTTCCTTTTCAGCACTTTCCAATCCAGGGGACGCGGCCGATATGGGGACTCCGGTAACCACAATCGAACGAGTCGGGCGCACCATGGAGGCCAATGCGCTTCGACCAAGGAGAATCGCAATGATGAACAATGGTCTGAGTCACGGATCGGCAACGATCTACCAATTCCCGGTCGGGGGCCGCGCAGCTCTCGCCGGACGCCGCTATGGCGAGACCCGCCTCCCTGCCGATCATTCCTCGCATCCCGCGAACGTCTCGATCTGCAGCGACAGCTGGTACCACCAGGACGCGGTCGACGACGCCAAGCCGAAATGGGATCGCTGATGCCTTTGCTCGGTTTGAAACCGCCGCGCTCGAACAAACGCCTGGCGGAAGTTGAAAAAGGGTCGAAACAGCAATGTTTCGGCCCTTTTTGATTCCCGGGTGAATCCGCGCCGTTCAGATCATGGCGCAGGCCGTCGCCGGCCGCTTCGGATGCTTGACCATGGTGGTGCCGGGACTCCGATGGTCAGCGTGATCCAGCCGCCAGCAAAAGAATGGCCTTGTGCCGGCCGATGATCGCCCCCTGTAATGGATCTCAAGGACGCCCCCTCGTGCGTCCAATGGAACCATAACCGAAGTCGATCCCATGCAAGATTCTTCTCTGAGAGACTCCCCTGCCCGTCATCTGGCTCTGCAAGGCGCCAGCAATTTTCGCGATCTCGGTGGTTATCCGACCGCCGATGGCCGCACCACGCGCTGGCGGCACATCTTCCGCTCCAACCATCTCGGCCAGCTCACCGCTGCCGATGTCGAGATCGTCCGCGCGCTGGGCGTGCGAAGCGCATTCGATTTCCGCGGGCTTGAAGAGCGCGCGGCCGGCGTCTGCGTGGTGAATGAGATCAATGTGCACTCGCTGCCGATCGAGCCGACCGTCGTGGCTGCGCTGCGCGCTGAACTCTCGAAGGGGACACTGACCGCGCCGGTGGCACTCGAGCTGATGCGCGAGTCCTATCGCAACTACGTCCGCCACCACACGCACAGCTTTCGCAGCCTGTTCGGCCATCTGCTGGAAGACCGTGCGCCGCTGGTGATTCACTGCACCGCCGGCAAGGACCGCACCGGCTTTGCCAGCGCGCTGATCCTGCACGCGCTCGGCGTGCCCGATGACATCATCGCCGAGGATTACCTCTTGACCAACCGTCACTACAAGCGCGATGCGACGGCCGGCACGGACCTGCCCGAGGACGTCCGCAACGCCATCGGCAGCGTCGAGACCTCGTATCTTGCTGCGGCCTTCGAGGCCGTCGGCAGCGAGTATGGCGATCTCGAAACCTATCTGCGCGACGGGCTCAAGCTCGGCGAAGCCGAGCGGGCCGCGCTGAAGGCGCGCTATCTGCAAGCCTGATCACGACGTTGCTTGGTCGATCAGCCACCTCCCCGGCGGGACAGCGTCGGTGATTGCCTGACACAGGGCTTTGGAGACCTGAAGCGTGCTCCAGTCGCTCTGGTGAAGCATGTCGGGTCGATCCGTTGGATCGAGCATCTGGTCGAATGGCACGCCATTCTGCACATGCCAATGCCGCATCAGGGCCCAACGTCGGAACACATTGACCTTCGCAGCTTCCGCGATCTCCCGGATCTTCGAGACCATCTGCTCCGAAAGCTCGGCCTTGTCGTCGCGGAGCATGGCGGTGACATATTGCGGATCAATCAACACAACATCCATCGGATGCTGCCCCAGCCGGCGCACGCCTTCGGCAATGCTGTCCAGCACCTGCTGAAAGTTGAACTCGTTCTTGCGGAAGACAGCGTTGGTGCCGACCTGCCAAAGTACCATCGCGGGCCGGTCCGCGAAAATATCTGCGTCGAACCGATCGAGTTCTTTCGGCGCCTCCTCTCCGCCCCTGCCGCGGTTCAGGACGTCGATGCGAAGCTTCGGCAAGGGGCCGACGTAGTGCTGCCTCAAATACATCTCCAGGCGGGCGGGGTAAGGCACGACATCCGCACGTCCCGCCGTTGAGGATGATCCCATCGCCACGATGCGAACCGGACCTTCTCCGCGCAGAGCGTCAAAGAAGCGTCGCAGCGGGTATTTGAGCGCGATGATGTCCTGCGGGATGTCTACGGCTGGCAGACTTTCGGACATGCCAACGCCCTCACGCTATTCAAGGTTGCAGAACTCATTCAGCCTTGAAGCCGCCGCCATTGCAAGTCCAATTCGGCCCGCGCAATGTCGGAGCGCAACGGGTAACGACGGAGAGCAACGTGCAGGGAAAAGTGGTTCTCGTGACGGGCGCGCGCGGCGCGCTCGGCAAGGTGGTCGCGGAGATCGCTCGATCGCGCGGCGCGCGCGTGGCCTGCATCGACCACGCGCCTTCGCAAGTGCCCCCGACGCCAGACCGCATCGAGATCGGCGGCGTCGACCTCTCCGACGCGGCGCAAGCGCGGACGGCGGTCGATTCGGCAGCCAAGCATCTCGGCCGGCTCGATGCGCTGATCAACATCGCCGGCGGCTTTGCGTTCGAAACTGTCGGCGACGGCGACATCAAGACCTGGCAGCGCATGCACGCGCTGAACGTCCTGACCGCGCTGAACGCCTCGCGCGCGGCGCTGCCCCATCTCGCAGCGTCCAGCGCTGGCCGCATCGTCAATATCGGCGCCAAGGGCGCGCTCCAGGCAGGCGCCGGCATGGGGCCTTACGCGGCGTCGAAAGCCGGCGTGCACCGGCTCACTGAGGCGCTCGCCACCGAGTGGAAGGGAATGGTCACGGTGAACGCCGTGCTGCCGTCGATCATCGACACCGCGGCCAATCGCGCCGACATGCCGAAGGCCGATTTCTCCAGATGGGTGACACCGCAGGAACTCGCCGAGGTCATTCTGTTTCTCGCCAGCGACGCCGCGAGCGGCGTCACCGGCGCGTTGATCCCGGTGGGCGGGCGGGTCTAAGTCGAGGGCGTCGGACGCATCTTTTCGTGGCAAGTCAACATTGCTATATTTGGATCATGACGACCGAAGATATTGAGAAAGCGATAGAGCTGCTAACGCCAAGCGAACTTGCGCGCTTTCGCGCGTGGTTCGAACAGTTTGAAGCCCAGCGCTTTGATCAAGCCCTGGAGCGCGACGCTCAGGCAGGAAGGCTCGACGCGTTCGCCGAGGAGGCGTTGAACGCCTACCGCGCAGGGCAGACGCGCGACTTGTGAGACACACGGCTTCGCCAAGATTTTGGAAAGCCTACGCAGCCTTGCCTGCCAATATTCAGAAGTTGGCCGATGCCAATTTCGCCCTTTTGAAGAGCGATCCCAGCCACCCATCGCTGCATTTCAAGAAGGTCGGACGATTCTGGTCGGCTCGCGTCGGCCTGCGGCACCGCGCATTGGCAGTCGAGACTGACGGTGCGTGCGTCTGGTTCTGGATCGGTTCCCATGCGGACTATGATCGGCTAGTCGGTTGAACGCTCTGCTCAACTCCGATCCGGGATAGACTGGCGCAATTGATTCTCCGTTCGAACATCGACCCGGGACCTTCCTTTGGAAACCGCCCTTTATCTGCCCGTCAAACGCTTCCTCGAGGGACTCGGCTTCACCGTGAAGGGCGAGATCGGCGGCTGCGATCTCGTCGGCCTCAGCGCCGGCGATCCGCCGGTCGTGGTGATCGGCGAGCTCAAGCTCGCCTTCAACCTCGAACTGATCCTGCAGGCGGTCGACCGCGCACCGGCCGGTGACGAGGTCTGGATCGCGGCCAAGATGTCAGTGCGCGGCAAGGGACGCGAGAGCGATGCGCGCTATCGCAATCTCTGCCGCCGCCTCGGCTTCGGCATGCTCGGCGTTACCGATCGCGGCCAGGTCGAGGTGCTGGTGAAGCCGCCGACGGCAGCGCCGCGCCGCGAGCCGAAGGTGCGCTCACGCCTCGTCGCCGAGCATCAGCGCCGCCAGGGCGATCCCGTGCTCGGCGGCAGCACCCGCGCGCCGATCATGACGGCCTATCGGCAGCAAGCGCTGGCCTGCGCCTCGGCGCTCGCCGACGGGCCGCGGCGCGTGCGCGAATTGCGCGAACGCTGTCCTGATGCGGGCAAGATCTTGCTTAACAATGTGTATGGCTGGTTCGAACGGGCCGACCGGGGAATCTACGGGCTCACCGAGGCCGGACACGCCGCCCTGAAACGCTGGCCACAGCAACGGATTGAGGTCGATTCCGCTGTTGCGTCGCTGTCATGACACCCGACCGGTGCATAGCTGAGATGCCACACCAATTTCATATTGCAATGCAACATTGGCGGCACTAGGTATCCCCGGCATCGAAACGAGGCCGTTATGAGCGCAGACTGGAATACCAAATATGGCACGCGGCGCGTCCGCCACGATCCGCCCACCCTGGACGAGGCGATCTTCGCCGCTATCGGCATCACCGACGATCAGGGGCAGCAGGCCGAGATCGCCGCAGCCTTGATGGGGATGCCGCTCGATGTCGTGCAGGCCGAGGTGAAGAAGCAGGCGCGCACCAACAGCCGCATCACTGCGACGCGCGTGATCGCCGGCGAACAGGGCGCACAGCGCTCCGTCGTGGTCGAACGCCGCACCGTGCGCCGCTTCGGCACCGGCACGCGTACCGGCACCTAAGGCGTTCGTTTCACGATCTACGAAATACGAAAGCGGACCGGCCATGCCGGTCCGCTTTTTGATTCAGCCTGCGATTTGAAGTCAGGCCGCGCGATTGTCGTACATGCTGGAGATGATCTTCCAGCAGGTCGAGTTGAGGCTGAGAAGCGCACGCCCGGCCGTGAAGGGCGAAGCCGCGAGATCGGCAAGCTCTGCCTCGGGCGTCTTGGCAAGATCGATCGTGCCGGTCGATTCGCCCTGGCGGAAAGCCAGATGCGCCCCGAACTTCCTGGCGAGCGCCCGCATCGCGTGATTCTCGGCACCGGTTGTGATGCGCAGACGCCTGTAGCCTTTCCAGCGCGCCTCCGCGATCAGGCGGCGGAACAACGCGGTGCCGACACCCTGGCGCCGCGCCGAGGCTTCCACGCTGAAGGCGACCTCAGGCAGGGCCTCATCTTCCGGCGGATGCAGCTCGGCCGCACCGCGGACCACGCCGTCGACGATATACGCAACGATTACGGTGCCGTCCTCGGCGCAGCGGGCGGCGTATCGCTCGATGAAGCTGTCGTCGAGATAACCGTTGAAACGGTCGTGCCGGCTTGCGGCATCGAGCCTCAGCAGGTGATCACGCAGGAGCGGCAATTCTTCCTGCTGGATCAGGGTCCGCACATAGCCCGGAGCCGTGCGGACGGTCTCTTGAAGTACCACGTCAAAACTCCTCTTGGTGTCCCTCGAGGAGGCGTTCGAATCCCTAGGCTCCCTATATTGTGCATCGCAGCATCTTTTGCAAGACAGGAACCTGCCCAACTTAAAGGCACGGGAGACGACTAATTCGTTAATGAATTCAAAGCCCCGTAGTCTTACAGGACCAGCTGGGTCTGGGTCACCACGGCCACCAGCTTGCCGTCCTCGGTCTCCAGCCGGGTGGTCCAGACCTGGGTCCGCCGGCCGCGATGGACCGGGGTCGCCGTGGCGATCACCGTGGTTCCCTCCTTGGCCCCACCGATGAAATTGGTCTTGCTCTCCAGCGTGGTCGTACCCTTGGCGTCGTCAGGCAGGTTGATCACAGTCGCGGCCGCGCCAACGGAATCGGCCAGCGCCATCACCGCCCCGCCATGGATGGTGTGGTGCAGCGTGCAGAGATCGGGGCGGACCGTCATCCGCGCCACCACGCGGTCCTTCCCGGCCTCGACGAACTCGACGCCCTTGAGCTCGGCGAACGGCATTTTCATCGCTTTAAGTTTCTCGAGCGGCGTCATCAGATCTTCTCCCAATTCGTTGTTGTCTCAGCGTGAATTGCTTCGCGCGGCAAAGCAATGACGTCCGAGGTAATCGCCGTGCTGACATCGGCGGGCACAGTGCATGGGCTTCTCTCGGTTCCGTCATCCTGAGGCGCGAGCTGCGCGGTGCGCAGCGCCGTGCAGAAAGCCTCGAAGGATGAACGGCCGCGAAGCCGCCGGGCCGTCGCCCTTCGAGGCTCGCTCAGCGGCGCATCGGCGCCATCGAGCTCACGCCTCAGGGTTGACGGTGATGGATTTTCACGTCACCGCGTTCACGACCTGATATTCCGGCCGCCGCCACACCTCGCCTGCGATGACCTCCTCGATGATCTCGGCAGCCCGGATGATCTCGCGCTCGCCAATGTAAAGCGGCGTGATCCCGAACCGCATGATGTCAGGCGCGCGAAAATCGCCGATGACGCCGCGGGCGATCAGCGCCTGCATGGCGGCGTAACCGCCGTCGAAAGCGAAGGAGACCTGTGAGCCGCGGTGATCATGCGCGCGCGGCGTCATCAGCCTCAGGGACGGACAGCGGCGCTCGACTTCGGCGATCAGCAAGTCGCCGAGCGCCAGCGAGCGTGCGCGGACGTCAGCGATATCGACGCGGTCCCAGATATCGAGCGAGGCCTCCAGCGCCGCCATCGCCAGCACCGGTGGCGTGCCGACGCGCATGCGCTCGACACCGCCGGCGGCCGCATAGGCAAGCTCGAACGCAAACGGCTTGGCGTGCCCCATCCACCCCGACAGCGCCGCGCGCGCGTTGTCGGCGTGGCGCGGCGCAACGTAGAGAAAGGCCGGCGCGCCGGGCCCGGCGTTCAGATATTTGTAAGTGCACCCCGCCGCGAAATCGGCGCCGGTCCCGGCGAGATCGACTGGCAGTGCGCCGGCGGAATGCGCGAGATCCCAGACCGTGACGATGCCGAGCGCATGCGCCTTCGCGGTCAGATCCGCCATGTCGTGGCGGCGGCCGGTGCGGTAGTCGACCTCGGTGATGTAGAGCACCGCGATCTCCTCCGACAACGACGCCTCGATTTCCTCCGGCGCGACCAGACGCAATTGATGGCCCCGCCCGAGCGTCGCGATCAGGCCTTCGGCCATGTAGAGGTCGGTCGGGAAATTGCCGTTGTCCGACAGGACGGTCTTGCGAGACGGATTCATGTCCAGCGCGGCGGCGAGCGCCTGGTAAACCTTGAGCGACAGCGTGTCGCCGACCATCACCGAGCCGGCTGCCGCACCGATCAGCCGTGCGATGCGATCGCCGAGCTGGCGCGGCTGGACGTACCAGCCCGCGGTGTTCCAGGCGCGGATCAGCTCAACGCCCCACTCCTTCGTGATGACGCGGTTGACCCGTTCGGCAACGCCCGATGGCAGCGCACCGAGCGAGTTGCCGTCGAGATAGACGACGCCGTCAGGCAGATGGAACAGAGCTTTGGTATCGTCATAGACGCGATATCTGGTCATGGGCATTTCTACAGAATGGTGCGGACGCGCCAGAGCTCGGGGAACAGCTCCACCTCCAGCATGCGCTTGAGATAGCTGACACCACCGGTGCCGCCGGTGCCGCGCTTGAAGCCGATGACGCGCTCGACCGTGGTCACATGGTTGAAGCGCCAGCGGCGGAAATAATCCTCGAAGTCGACCAGTTTTTCGGCGAGCTCGTAGAGCATCCAATGCGTCTCCGGCGCCTCGTAGACGACGCGCCAGGCCTGCAGCACGCCCTCGTTGAAGCTGTGGGTCTCGCGCACATCGCGCGCCAATACAGCCGCCGGCATCTTGAGCCCGTTGCGGTCGGCGAGCCTGAGCACCTCGTCATAGAGGCTTGGGGTCGCAAGCTCGGCCTCCAGCAGCTTCGTCGTCTCCGGATCGTGCGCGTGCGGCTTCAGCATGGCGTGGTTGCGGTTGCCGAGCAGGAATTCGATCAGCCGGTACTGGCGCGACTGGAAGCCCGAGGACTGACCGAGCTGCGAGCGGAAGCGCGTGTACTCGCTCGGCGTCATCGTGCGCAAGACATCCCAGGCGTTGTTGAGCTGCTCGAAGATGCGCGACATCCGCGCCAGCATCTTCATGGCGGGCGAAACGTCGTCTCTGGCGATGGCCCGGCGCGCGGCACTGAGCTCGTGGATGGCGAGGCGCATCCACAGCTCGGTGGTCTGATGCTGGATGATGAACAGCATCTCGTCATGCGCTTCAGACAGCGGATGTTGCGCGCCGAGGATCGCGTCCAGCGCCAGATAGTCGCCGTAGGACATGCGCCGGGCGAAATCGGTCTCGGCGCCTTCGCTAGTGGGATCATAATCGCTGGACGTCATGGGCAGGCCCTTTCGATCGATCTTCCCAGCCTTGCTCAGTCGAGGCCGATCAGGCGCGCGGTGATCGGCGAGGCCGGATCCTTCAATCCGTCGATCACGGTAAAATGGTTCAGTCCGGGATCGACGACGAGACGGGTCTGCACATCGAAACCGGTCCAGATATTGGCCATCAGATCGGACTGGCGGATGAATTCGGGCCGCTCGCCGCCACCGACCCAGGCGGTCACGGGCGAATGCCCGCGCGGCAGATGCAGCGCCGCGCTTTCGAGCGCCGCCTCCTCCATCGTCATGCGCAGCGTGTCATTCATTTTGGTCTTCAGCAGTGGCCGCAGGTCGTGCAGGCCGCTGATCGAGAGCGTGCCGGCGATACGGTTGAAGACGGCGGGCTCCAGCCGGCTGTCGTCGCACAGCATGCGCGTGACGAGGTGGCCGCCGGCGGAATGGCCGGCAAGCCGGATCGGTCCTGCGACGAGAGAAGCCGCTTTCGCGATCGCGGCGGAGATCTCGGCAGTGATGTCGGAGATGCGTGCGGCCGGTGTCAGCGTGTAGCTCGGCAACGCTACCGTCCAGCCGTGAAGGCGTGCGCCTTCGGCCAGATCGGTCCAGGCCGACTTGTCGAAGCGCATCCAGTAGCCGCCGTGCACGAAGATGACGAGGCCCTTGCTGTCGGCGTCGGGCAGGACCAGGTCGAGTTTCTGGCGCTCAGCGGCGCCATAGGCGATATCAGCGCGAAAATTCTTCAGCCCGGCCCGGTAGGCCGCCGCCCGCTCCGCCCATTGCGCCGGCATCTTGTCCGATCCCGGGATATGGGCCGAATTGGCGTAAGCATCATCCCAATCGCGCATTGTCACTCCTCGGACTCGGGCTCTGCGATCAGGCGTCAGTCTGCCACCGGTCAGGGCCGCATCCTAGTCTTTATTTTAAGCTTAAAGGATTTGGGAGAGCCGGTGTTTCGGGCAACAGTCGCTCCGGCCGAGATATCGTAGGGTGGGCAAAGCGCAGCGTGCCCACGCATTTGGTCATGTCGGAGAAAATTGGTGGGCACGGCGCTAACGCGCCTTTGCCCACCCTGCGAGAGCTGCGACTGAGGCGACGCTAAGCCTTCTCCAGCCCGCACCATTCCGCGATGAACAGCGCCATCGCCTTGGTCGTCTTCTTCAGCGACTCCAGGTCGACGAATTCGTTGAAGCCGTGCATTTCGCCGCCGCTGGCGCCGAAGCAGAGGCTGGGGATGCCGTGGTTGAGGCCATAGAAGCGGGTGTCGGTGAGCGCGGTGAAGACGAGATCCTCCGGCACGCCGCCATAGACCTTGCCGAACGCCTTGGCGAATGCAGCTTCCGGCGCGGCGGCGTCGGTCAGCTCATAGCCTTCCGACAGGAAGCCCGACCATTCGATCTCAGGCGGATTGTTGGCGAGGAAGCGGTGGTTGCGCGCCGCGGCCGCGACGCAGGCCATGATCTCCTTCTGGTGATCGGCGATCGACCAGCCCGGCAGAACCGCGATCCGGCAGTCGACGTCGCACCAGGCCGGCACGCTGGAGGCCCAGTCGCCGCCCTTGATGATGCCGGGATTGAAGTTGATGGGGTGGTTGAGCGTCTTGAAGTGCCTGTCGGCCTTGGCGCGCTCGTTCCACTCGATCTCGAGCTTTTGCAACGCCTGGATCAAATGATAGGCGGCCATGATCGCATTGGCGCCGGAGCCGGCGAACGCCACGTGAGTCGGATGCCCCTTGACGCGCAAGCGAAACCAGATCACGCCGACCTGCGAGCGCACCATCTTGCCGCCGGTCGGTTCCGGAATGAAGCAGGCATCGGCGCGGTAGCCGCGCTGCAAGGTCGAGAGTGCGCCGACGCCGGTGCTCTCCTCTTCGATGACAGATTGGAAGTGGATCCGAGCCGTCGGCTTGAAGCCCGCGGCCTTGATCGCATCCAGCGCATAGAGCGCGCCGATGGTGCCCGACTTCATGTCACAGGCGCCGCGACCGAACATCTTGCCGTCCTTGATGACCGGCGAGAACGGCGGCGTGTCCCACAATTCCAGCGGGCCAGCGGGCACCACGTCACAATGGCCCTGCAGGATCAGCGATTTGCCGTCGTTCGTTTGCGGACGGTAGGTCCCCACCACCGAACGCGCCTTGGAGAAATCATGCTCGATCGGGCCGAAGCCGCGCAGATCCTTGAGATCGTCGACGTCGATGTGCCAATCGTCGACCTCGTAGCCGCGCTCGCGCAGGAGGTCGCCGATCATGTCCTGGCACGGCCCCTCCGCCCCACGGGTCGAAGGGATCGCGACGAAATCGCGTGTGGTGGCAAGCTGGGCCTCGAAGCCGGCATCGACGGCGTCGAGAATCCTCTGCTGCGTTTCGGCATTCATCAGGCAACTCCAGGCATTCCAAGGGTCCCAGGGAGTGCGCAAGCTAGCCGATTTCAGCCGTTCGGGTACTCCACAAAATATGCATCCCGCAATGCATCTTCGAGCAGTCGCCCCTCCGAATAGCCGTCCAGCGTCGCAGGCCGGCTGACGCCGTCGAGTAGGCGCGGACACGGCTCCGGCGCGCCGAGCACCGTGCGCACCGGAATGCGCTCGGCATAGATCGGCAACGCATAGTCCTCGTCGTCGTCAGCAACACCCTTGGCGCGTATCTTGGCCGAGGCTTCCTCGATCTCCATCGCGATGAAGGACGTCGCCTTGATCTCCTGGGTGGTGCTGGCCCGAAGGCTCGCGGTGCGATCCGGGAAAAAGCGATCGACCATGGCGATCACCGCCCGCTCCTTCTCATCGGGATCGGTGACGAGATAGGCGGTGCCGAATGCCATCACCGCGCGGTAGTCGGCGGAATGGTTGAAGCCACAGCGCGCCAGCACGAGGCTGTCGAGATGGGCGACGGTGAGACACACGCGCTCGCCTTTGGTCTGATTGCGCAGCATCCGGCTGGCGCTCGAGCCGTGCCAGTACAGCTTGGTGCCCTCGCGCCAGAAGAAGGTCGGGGTGCAATAGGGCTGGCCGTCGATCACGTAGGAGACGTGGCAGAGCATCGAGGAATCCAGGATGCGATGAACCGTGTCGTGATCGTAGAAGCCGCGGTCGTGCCGGCGCTTCACCTGGTTGCGCGCCGATGTCGGATAGGAATTCGAGGTCTCGGTCTGGCTCACGGCCGCTCCTGATCGGATTGGAAAGATCGGGAATAGTTGTAGCGGCGCATTTGGTCTGCGATAGTTCCAATTCCATGCGAAAAATTCCGACCAATTCCCTGCCCTCACCGGCCAAGACCGAGCTGCCGCTCGACCTCGCCGGCCCCCACGTCACGGCGGGCGCCTCCGCCGCGCACCGGCTCTATCAGGCCTTGTGCGAGATGATCGTTTCCGGCCTCGTCAAGCCTGGCGAGCCGCTGCCGCCCTCGCGCACGCTGGCCAGGCAGACGGGCTTTCGGCGCAACGCTATCGTCATCGCCTATGAGCGCCTGATCGCCGACGGCTTTGCCGAGGCCAAAGTCGGCTCCGGCACCTTCGTCGCCGCGCGCATCCCAGCGCGCACGGCCGCGCCGAGCAAGCCCAAGGCGGTTGTCGAAGCGCCCAGGCAAGGTGCGTTCGCGCTCGGCTGCACCCATATCGACGCACGCGCCGTGCAGCGCTTCCGCGCCTTCGTCGGCCGGCGCATGCGCGCCTTCGGGTCCGAACACCTGCATTACGGCGATCCCCGCGGCAGCCGCGAGCTGCGCGCCGCCATCGCCGATCATTTGTTGTCGGCGCGCGGGCTGCGCTGCGATCCCGATCAGATCATGTTGACGTCAGGCACTCTGCACGCGCTGCGCATCGTGCTGAGCGTGATCCTCAAGCCGGGCGACCAGGTCTGGTGCGAAGACCCCGGCTATCCCGCCGCGCGAAAGACCATCGCGCATTGCGGCTATCGCGCCGTGCCCGTTCCTGTCGACGGGCACGGCATGCGCATCGCCAAGGGCCGCGCCACGGCGCCGTCCGCGCGCGCGGCCTACATCACGCCGTCGCACCAGTTTCCGCTCGGCGTGCAGATGTCGATGCCGCGGCGGCTCGAGCTTTTGGACTGGGCCAGGCAGGCCGGCGCCTTCGTGCTGGAAGACGATTACGACAGCGAGTTTCGCTATGACGGCGCACCGCTGATGTCGCTCGCCGGCATCGACCGTCTCCAGCGCGTCATCTACCTCGGCACCTTCGCCAAGACGCTGTTTCCAGGTCTGCGCATCGGCTATTGCGCCCTGCCCGAGCGCCTCATCGCCGACGTGACGGCTGCGCGCGCGGCGCTCGACCGCTTCCCCGGCACGTTGATGGAAGGCGCGGTCGCCGACATGCTCAACTCGGGCGCATTCGCCGCAAACCTCAAGCGCGTGCGAAAACTCTATCGCGATGCGCGCGATGTCCTGGCCGAAACGCTGGAAGCCGCTTCCGATGGCGTGCTCTCGGTGCCGGTGCCGTCACAAGGCCTGCATCTGGTCGCCAGGTTCGATCCATCGGTCGACCCGTCGGTGGCCGCGCGGGCCAAGCGGGCGTGCGGCGCGGAAGGCTGGCTCTTGGCCGACACCTATTCGCGCGCGCGCCCTCTGCCCGGCTTCGTGCTGGGGTTTTCCGGCCACGCGGTTCCGCAGCTCAAAGCCTCCGCCGAACGGCTCGCGCGGGAGTCGCGCGCAGCCCTGCGCGCGGGAACCAGAGCCGCTCGGCGCGCGTGACGAACGTTCACTATGAGAATCGCCGGCCAGTCCCTACATTGCCGCACCGTCGCCGAGACCTATCGCCATGCTGCTACGCCTCTCGTTCCTGATCTCCATCGTGCTTGTCGCGACGGCACATGCCGGCTCGGTTGGACGCGAGCAGGACATCGTCGATCTCAAGCTGGGTCAGCGCGTGCAGGTGGATGACGGAACCTGTCCCGCCGGACAGGTCAAGGAAGTGCGTGGAGCGAGGATGACGGACAAGGGCGTCGCGCGCACCAGCACCTGTGTGCCGCGATACGGTCCGAAGACGAAATAGCTGCTACTTCGCCGGATCGAACATGCATTGCAAGGTCGGCTTGGCGATCTTGGTGAAGGTCGGGCCGATTTCGCTTTGCTTGGAAGCCGGCACCCAGTCGGTCTCGATGGTGGGCACGCCGGTTTCGCTGATGCCGCGCAACAGCGCTTCGCGCAGATCGCGGTCCTCGACGGCCGCCGCGGCGTGATCGTGCAGGCAGCCGCAGACTTCCTCAGGATGTTCCCACCGCCCAAGCATCCGCGGCGCGCATTGACGCACGAACTCAGTGCGGGGATCCGGTAATCTGGAGGGGGCGCGCACCTGCGCCTGAGCGGCGCCGATCGTCAGAATGGAGACGAACGCAGCGGCGCAAAATCGAACGAGCATGACGGCCTTACCGGCTGATTTCTTATTGTCGATCAGAAGCGCGCGGCAACCAAGATCGGCTGCGACGTCGCGGTGCTCACCGGCGAGCCGCTGTACTGGAAGGTGCCGATACCCGGGAGACTGCCGTCCGGCGCGCCCGCGAACGAGGACCCGGCAACCACGAAAGCGAAAGCAAGGATGAAGCTGAACGCGCGCATGGTGTGGTCTCCGAATTCCGTGGCCGGCGGTGCGCCGTTCGTCGTTGTCGAGTTGATAACCATGGGCGGTTTCGCGCGTGATGCGCCGAAAGCGCAAAATGGTTTCATCCTGCGTGAGAATTGTTTCGTCGGGTCCGAGGCGACGACACAATTCTCGAAATCCGCCAATTATTTCAGTCAGCTCGCGCCGGAACTCTAAGCGGCCTGACAGGTTCCGCATGCGGTTTGCGAGCACCCCTTGCGTCGGCGTCGTCACGGTTCCGCCTTGCCCGCTTCACACGCATTTTACGTTTTTCTGTTGAAGAGGGACGAACGAAGGCTGGGTCCCATCGAACCGGGGGCGCATCGGCTGCGACCCAAGCCATCGAAACCGAGACGCCCGGGATCACCGGGCGCGTTCAGCTGAGGGATGGCCATCATGATGGGGCAAGATCGCGCAACGCCGCGCGAGGCGGACCAACGGAGCGACGGCGGCGATCAACGCCCCAGCCGCGTCGCCTCGGCCGGCGCGATGTCGCTGCAGTCCGGCCGCGGCTTTGAGGCCACGCCGCAAGCCTTCGCGCGGCTGACCGGCTCGCATCTCGCCAAGCGCGTCAATCCGTGAAGAACTCGCCGCACTTCTGAACGTTTGCGTCTGCCGCTCCCCACGGCATGATCGGCACCGTCGAGGTCGAGTTCTTCGGCGAACCCTCGATCAGCCTGTCCGAATAGACCATGTAGACCAGCACGTTGCGCTTGGTGTCGCAGCCGCGCACGATCTGCATCTTCTTGAAGAACAGCGAGCGGCGCCGGCGGAACATGTCGTCGCCCTGCTCCATCTTGTTCTTGAACTTGATCGGGCCGACCTGACGGCAGGCCAGCGAGATGTCCGAGACCTCCTCGGCAAGGCCCAGCCAGCCCTTGAAGCCACCCTTCTCCGGCACCGTGAAATGACAGGCGACACCCTCGACCTCGGGATCGTCGAGACCATAGGTCGCAAGCTTGTCGTTCGGGCTCATCCATTTGAACACGGTGGAGCGGCGGAAGATCAGATCTGGCTCGTCGGCAGCCTGGACCGACGCTGCCGGCACAGCCAAGGCCAGGAGGAATAAGGCGAGGCCTTTCAGGCGGATGCCGGCAAGACCAGGGAAACGAGATGACATGAAGTTCTCCGCTAACAAGTCCTCGCAATGTAGGAGCGCGTCAGCCCGACAGGAAGACGACGCGCAGCCGGGGGTGGCCGCCGTTTACCGCTCTGTGAGGCTTTTTTGCTACGTCTTGAACAAAAGTAGGCGACGGCAGAACCACCCTGCTAGTGAACGCGTAGTCCCTTTGCGAGACTAACGTTTGATTTGGATTATGGATTCGAGGATGAACAGCGTGAACGGGTCGGGTTTTTCCGCCAAGCCGGCGCGGCTCTGGCAGGTCGCCATTTTGACGGCGGCGGGTGCGATCGGCGCGACCAGCCCGGCAAACGCAGCATTCTATTATTGGACGGATTATTCCGACGGATCCTATTACCCCCGGCAGGACCGGCGTCCCGAGATACCGCGCCAGAAGCCGCAGAAGCGCAGCGCGACCGGCAAGAAGGCGGTCGTCGCCGAGAAGGAAGCCGGCACCAAGCCGCAAGGGCCGCTGGTCATCGTCGTCTCGATCGACCGGCAGAAGGTCACGGTCTACGACACCAATGGCGTGTTCGCGGAATCTCCGGTGTCGACAGGCATGAAGGGCCATTCCACGCCGATGGGTGTGTTCAGCGTCATCCAGAAGCACAAGTTCCACCATTCCAACATCTATAGCGGCGCGCCGATGCCGTACATGCAGCGGATCACCTGGTCCGGCGTCGCCATGCATGCCGGCGTATTGCCGGGCTATCCGGCTTCGCATGGCTGTATCCGCATGCCGATGTCGTTCGCGATGAAGATGTGGAATTGGACCAGGATGGGCGCGCGCGTCATCGTCGCGCCCGGAGAGATATCGCCGCACAGCTTCTCCCATCCCCTGCTCGCCTCCGCGCGCGTGCCGCCGCAGCCCGCCGCCAGCCTCGAGCCGCAGACCAATGCCGGCGACAAGGCCGACAAGGGCGCGGCGCCAACCAAAGCCGCCGAAGCCAAACCGACCGAAACCAAGACCGCCAGCGCCGAAGCCGTGCTCGAGCTGCGCGCCTCCGTCGGCCACACCGTGATGTCGGATGTGACCACCGGCAATGCGCCCGTCCGCGAGGATGTCGCCGCCCCGGCCGAGGAGGTCAGGACCGCCGAAGCATCCGATGCGGCCAAGCCTCAGTCGGACAGAGCCGCCAAGCCGGCGAACGAGGACAAGCCCGCCGACAAGGTCGAGGCCGTCAAGGCCGAGCCGGCCAAATCCGAACCGGCCAACGCGAACGCCGCTAAGACACCCGACGCACGGGCACCTTCGATCGCCGCCTCGTCCGACGCCAAGAAGGACGAGAGCCGCCTTGCCGAACCGGCGCCGGCCGCGAAGCCGGAAGCACCCAAGCGGGCCGGCCAGATCGCCGTCTTCATCAGCCGCAAGGATTCCAAGCTCTACGTGCGGCAGAATTTTGCGCCGCTGTTCGATGTCCCGGTCACGATCGCCACCAGCGACCGTCCGCTCGGCACACATATCTTCACCGCCGAACTCGACAAGACCGATTCCAATGCGCTGCGTTGGTCGGTGGTGTCGCTGCCGGTGTCCGCCCGTGCCGCGGCACGCGAGGACGACAGCCGCCTCACGCGCCGCAAGGGTGGCGCTGCCCTGATCCCTGTCGCCGCCAAGCCTGTCGCCGCCAAGCCCTTGGTCACGCCTGACAGCCCGGCCGAGGCCCTCGACCGCATCTCGATCCCCGCCGACACCATGGCGAAGATCAACGAGATGCTGACAACGGGCGGCTCCATCATCATCTCCGACCAGGGCATCAACCAGGGCGAGACCGGCGAAGGCACCGACTTCATCGTTCGCCTGTACTAAAGCATGATGGGATCAAGCTCGATTGCCACGATGACGGAGGTGCACTCCCTCTCCCGCTTGCGGGAGAGGGCTGGGGAGAGGGTGTCCTCAATGGGACAATCCCCAAGAGGAGAAAGCCCTCTCCCGGCGCGCGGGACGATGCTTCGCATCGCCCGGACGCGCCGACCTCTCCCGCAAGCGGGAGAGGTGAACGCCCCTGCGGCAATCTGTTCAACCTTAAGCCACTCCACTCTAGTGTCTCACCGCGTCCGATAACGCGGTGTTGACGAGGCGGGGCGCTGCCGCGGAGTAAAATGCCCCTCGGATCATTTCGGGGGACGCCTTCATGGTGAACCGCAGGACCGTGCTCACCGTGGCGCTGGCGGGCGTGCTCGCGCCGGCGACGCGTGCGTTTGCCGATGGCGGCATGAGCCGAATCTCGGCCTATGCCTTTTCTTTCCCTGCTTTGTCCGGCGACGACATCCGTCTCGCCGCGTTCACCGGTAAGCCGTTGCTGGTCGTCAACACGGCCTCGCTCTGTGGCTACACGCCGCAATATGCCGGCCTGCAGGAGCTCTGGAACGAGTTTCGCGAACGCGGCCTCGCCGTGATCGGCGTGCCCTCCAACGATTTCGGCGGCCAGGAGCCGGGCGGTACCGGCGAGATCGCGGCGACCGCGCATCACCAATATGGTGTTACCTTTCCAATCACGGCCAAGGCTGTCGTGGTCGGCACCAAGGCGCATCCCTTCTACAAGTGGGCCGCCGAGGCGAGGCCTCGGGAGGTTCCGCGTTGGAACTTCCACAAATACCTGATCGGCCGCGACGGCTATATCGCCGACGTGTTTTCCTCGGCGGTCGAACCAACCGATACGCGAATCAAAACAGCCGTTGCCAAGGCGCTGGCCGCCGGCTGACGCGAGGCGCGCCCAATCGGGCTGGGCACAATCGTGGCGAGATGCCAAACAGCCGTTGCAATGGCGATGGCCTACCATCTAGGCTAGGATTGGTTTGGGGCAGGATGGTTTTGCCGGTGGCGAAAAGCCGCGGCGGAACAACGGGATCAATCTCGAGGACAACACCATGCGCGTGGCGGCAGGACTGATTTTGGCAAGCGCGATATCTTTGGCCATGACCGGCGCGGCGTGGTCGCAGACCCCGGCAAAGCCCGCAGCCGCGACACAAGCCGCTCCCGCGGCAACGCCGGCAGCGGCGGCCGCCGCTCCGCCCGCGGCTCCCGCGGCAGGCGCCGCGCCGGCGGGTTTCGTCAATCCGCCTCCGCCCAAGCAGGCGCCGCAACCGGCGCGCGCGGCCTGCAACACGCCGGGCGCGCTCGGTGTCGCCCGCACCGTCGAGATCGACACCACGGGCGGTCCGGGCTTCGGCTTCGAGCACTTCAAGGAGCTCGACTTCCTGCGCGACAAGGAGGTGGTGCTGACCTTCGACGACGGCCCATGGCCGCGCAACACGCCCGCAGTGCTGAAGGCGCTCGCCGATGAATGCACCACCGGCATCTTCTTCACCATCGGCAAGCACGCGACCTACGAGCCGGAGATCCTGAAGCAGGTCTACAACGCCGGCCACACCGTCGGCACCCACACCTGGTCGCACGCCAATCTCAACAACAAGAAGCTTAGCGAGGCACAGCGCAAGGAAGAGATCGAGAAGGGCGTTTCCGCGGTGAAGTGGGCGCTCGGCGGCATCTCGCCCTCGCCGTTCTTCCGCTTCCCGGCACTTCAGCATCCGCCGGAGATGGTCACCTATCTCGGCAACCGCAACACCGCGATCTTCTCCTGCGACATCGACTCGTTCGACTTCAAGGCCTCCAAGCCTGAGAAGGTGGTCGAGACCGTGATGAAGAAGCTCGATACCAGGGGCAAGGGCATCATCCTGATGCACGACTTCCAGAAGCACACTGCGGAAGCCCTGCCCGAGCTGCTCAAGCGCCTCAAGGCCGGCGGCTACAAGGTGGTGGCGATGCGCGCCAAATTCCCGGCGTCCTCCTTGCCGGAATACGACCAGGATCTGGGCAAGGACATCAAGCTGCCGACCGTCAGCCAGCGCCCGGTCAATTCCGTGGTGACGACCGTTTCCGAATAGACGGCCATTGTCTTTCCGTATCGAAGGCTACGTCATCGTCTCGGCGGACGGCATGCTTGCCGACGCCGGTCGCGTCATGCCCGACAGCCTGAAGTTCGAGGGCGACAAGCTGTTCTTCGAGCAGGCGCTCGACCGCGCCGCGCTGATCGTGCACGGCCGCAACTCGCATGAGCAGCAGCCGAACTCGCCGAATCGCAAGCGGCTGATCCTGACCCGCAAGATCAAGGCGCTCACCGTCGATCCAGAGCTGCCGAACGCGACGCTGTGGAATCCGGAACATGCGAGCTTCGAGGAGGCCTGCGCCTTTGCCGACGTCGCCTCCGGCATGGTCGCCGTCATCGGCGGCCCCGTCGTGTTCGACCTATTCATGGATCGCTACGACACGTTCTGGCTGTCGGAAGCCCCGCATGTGCGCCTGCCCGGCGGTGAAGGCTGTTTCGTCGGCGTACCCCAGCGGACGCCGCACGAGGTGCTGGCTTCGCACGGAATGAGACCCGGCGCGCCGTATGTGCTCGACGCGGCGCATGAGGTGACCGTGACGCCGTGGCGGCCCGGCTAGCTCCCATCAAAATCGGAAAAACACCCCCATGCACAGTACCGGCAATATGACACCATTACGTATCCCGCCGATATCACGCTGAAAATTGGTCCCGCCGCCGGCCAGCGCAAAGCCGGCTAGCATATTTGCCGAGACCAATAATCGGCCCCGACGGCGGTGATGGCGCTATAGCCAACCTCTGTGGCGCTGCGTCAATACGAGCCGACCATTCCGAAACGCCGCATCAATAGACTGAGACAAAAGCGCAAAACTGGACGGCTTCGGCTCGAGGCTGTCGCCGCGCGGGCGGCAGGACTCCCGCGCAAACGAACCCTTTGCCTTCGCCGGATATCAACCTCCAGCCGGGCCTGCTTGGCCCGGCGCCGCCCTTCCCCGCTTCTTCACTGCCGATCAGAACGCGACCCCGACCACCATGAGCGACGACGCGACGACGACAGGATCGACTGACGCCTCCGGGCTGGCTGCTGATGCAGCGCCGATTTCATCCCTGCTTCCGGCATTCGGCTTCCGCGCCGATCAGATGGAGGCCAATGCCAACGTCGCGGCGTGGCGGGAGGCTGTCGCCACGCTGTTCGACGTCGACGAGCTCGCCGCCGACGAGCCGGGCCCGTTCCGCGCCGACCTCAACTCCTACGCCATGGGGCCGGTGCTGATCGGATTGAGCCGGGCCAGCGGCCAGCGCTTCCGCCGGACCGCCGAGACGATCGCGCGCAGCGGCGTCGACCACATCATTCTCCAGCTCTACCTCAGGGGTGGCTTTGACGGCATCGCAGGCGATCGTCCGATCCGTGTGCGCGCCGGCGACATCTGCCTGTTCGACCTGGCCCAGACCCTGGAGACCAAGGCGACGGCCTTCGAGAATGTCACGCTGGTGGTTCCGCGCCCGATGTTCGACACCCATCTGTTGCGGGTCGACGATTTGCATGGTCTCGTCTTGCCGGGCAGCAGCGTGATCGCGAGGCTGCTTGCCGGGCATCTCACCGCCCTGTTCGAATTCGCCCCGCGCATGAGCCTCGACGAATGCCATTCGGTGGTCGAGGGCACGGTCTCGCTGCTGGCGGCGTGCCTGCGCAACGAGCTCGAGCGTGGCGATCCCGACGCCGACCAAGCCGTCACGGCGGGTCCTTCCTTGATGCGGATTCGCCGATACATCGAGGCTGGTCTTGCCAGCGACGAGCTGTCGGCCGGCTCGATCGCGGCCCATTTCGGCCTGTCCCGGGCTTCCCTGTACCGGCTGTTCGCGCCGGTCGGCGGCATCGCCGACTACATCCGCAGCCGGCGGCTGCACCGCGCCTTCTTCGACCTCGCCAGTTCAGATGCGAGAACCTTGAGGATCAGCGAAGTCGCGCGGCGCTGGCAGCTCGGCACCGACGCGCATTTCACACGCTCCTTCAAGGCAGCCTATGGCATCACGCCGCGCGCCGCGCGCGAGGCCGCCTTGCTCGGTGTGCAGCGGGGCATGGACGGAACAAGCAACGCAACGATCTCGCGGTGGATGCGCGAGATCGCGCCCCCGCGTGCGGATTGATCCCTACACGTCCCCGTAAGCCGCCTCGGCCGGACGCGTTGTGCGGCCGTAGCCCATCAGCATGAACAATGCGCCGATGATCGAGAGGTTCTTCAGCGCGTCGACCACCACCTTCGCATTGTCGGGCGCCGCCTGGTTCCAGAAGTCGTTGAACAGTACAGTCGCAACCGCAACGTAGATGATCATCAGCATCGCGAAGAACCGGGCGCCGAAATTCAGCGCGATCATCAGGCCCGCGATGATTTCGAGCCCGCCGATCGCGATCGCCAGCAGCTGCGGCGTGGTCATGGCGGCGACGGTCTCGATCTCCTTGGCGTAGGGCGCGACGATGTCGGGCACCACGACCTTGGTGGCGATGAAGTCGGCCGTCGCCTGGATGGCAAAGAGCTTGGTCGCGCCCGTGTAGATGAACAGCACGGCGAACAGAATTCGCCCGAAAGTCACGAACGCTGGCATGATCGGCCTCTTGGCAAGCTCAAAGCGCGGGAATGCTTGGCAGGATTATGGAGAGTCGTGCGCCGGTTTACAAACGGGGAAATGGAGAAGTGCGAGGAATTCAAGGCTTGCGGCGCGTCGCTTAGTTGGCGATCCCTAGCGGGATCGAACCGAGAGCAACGTGATTGGCCGCAACTCGCTCGCCGTCATGGCCGGGCTCGACCCGGCCATCCACGACTTGCCTCGCGGGACGAAGAACGTGGATGCCCGGGACAAGCCCGGGCATGACGGGCTTGCGGTGCGAGCGTCACGCCGAGGACGTCGAAGGAGTACGAAGCAACTAGGTAAACAACGTCGGCTGCCGCGCAGCCCGCTCCTGGGCTTCGACCACGGCGACCGCCGTCATGTTCAGAATGCCGCGCGCCGTCACCGACGGGGTGAGGATGTGTGCGGGGCGCGCCGGGCCGACCAGGATCGGGCCGACGGGCAGCGCGTCCGCCAGCGACTTGATCATCTGATAGGCGACGTTGGCGGTGTCCAGCGTCGGCATGATCAGGATGTTGGCTTCGCCCTCCAGCTTGGAATGCGGCAGCACCATCTTTCGCGCGGCAGCGGAGAGCGCGGTATCGCCCTGCATCTCGCCGTCGGCCTCGATCTCGGGATGCTTGTCCTTCAGCAGCTGGGTCGCCAGCCGCATCTTGCGCGAGGAATCGGTGTCGTAGCTGCCGAAATCCGAATGCGAGACGAAGGCGATCTTCGGCTTGATGTTGAAGCGTTGGACATGCACCGCGGCGAGCGATGCGATCTCGGCCAGCTCCTCCGCGCTCGGATTGGGGCGCACCTGCGTGTCGGCGATGAAGAAGGCGCCCTTGGTCGTGATCAGCAGCGCCAGCGCCGCGTAGTCGCTGATGCCGGGACAGAAGCCGACGATCTCGCGGACGTGGCGCAGATGGCTCATGTAGCGGCCCTCGACGCCGCACAGCATGGCGTCCGCCTCGCCGCGCGTGACCGCGAGCGCGGCGATCACCGTGTTGTTGGTGCGCACCACGGTGCGGGCCGCATCCGGCGTCACGCCGCGGCGGCCGGCGACCTCGACATAGGACTGCACGTAGGAACGGTAGCGCGGATCGTCCTCGGGATTGACGAGGTCGAAATCCTTGCCGGCGCGGATCGAGAGGCCGAAGCGCTTGATGCGCGCCTCCACGACCGAAGGACGGCCGACCAGGATCGGCCGCGCCAGGTTCTCCTCCAGCACCACCTGCGTGGCGCGGAGCACGCGCTCGTCCTCGCCTTCGGCGTAGATCACGCGCACCGGCTGGGTCTTGGCCTTGGCGAACATCGGCTTCATGACGAGGCCGGAGCGGAAGGCGAAGCGCATGAGCTGCGCAGCATAGTCGTCGAAATTGGTAATGGGACGCGTCGCGACGCCCGACTCCATCGCCGCCTTCGCAACCGCCGGCGCCACCCGCAGGATCAGCCGCGGATCGAACGGGCTCGGGATGAGCGAGCCCGGACCGAAACCGCCCGCCTCGTTGGTCTCGACCCCCAGCGCCACCGCATCCGAGGGCGCCTCGCGTGCGAGCTGCGCGATGGCTTCGACCGCGGCGTGCTTCATCTCCTCGTTGATCGCGGTGGCGCCGACGTCGAGCGCACCGCGGAAGATGAAGGGAAAGCAGAGAACGTTGTTGACCTGGTTCGGATAATCGGAGCGCCCGGTGCAGATCATGGCGTCGGGCCGCGCTTTCCGCGCCTCCTCCGGCATGATCTCCGGCGTGGGATTGGCGAGCGCCATGATCAACGGCTTGTCCGCCATCGCTTTCGCCATCTCCGGCGTCAGCACGCCCGGTGCCGAGAGACCGATGAAGATGTCGGCGCCGCCGATGACGTCGCCGAGCGTGCGCTTGTCGGTCTTCTGCGCATAGACCGCCTTCCAGCGGTCCATCGTGGTATTGCGGCCCTCGTGCACGAGGCCGTCGATGTCGCAGACCCAGATGTTCTTGCGCTGCGCGCCCATCGACACCAGAAGATTGAGCGTCGCGAGCGCCGCGGCCCCTGCCCCGGATGCCACGATCTTGACGTCGGACAGCTTCTTGCCGTTCAGCCTGAGGCCATTGGTGATGGCAGCCGCGACGATGATGGCGGTGCCGTGCTGGTCGTCATGGAAGACCGGGATCTTCATGCGCTCCTTCAAGCGCGTCTCAATCTCGAAGCACTCAGGTCCGCGGATGTCCTCCAGATTGATGCCGCCGAAGGTCGGCTCGAGCGCCGCCACGGTCTCGACCACGCGGTCGATGGTGTCGGCGGCAATCTCGATGTCGAACACGTCGATGCCGGCGAACTTCTTGAACAGGACCGCCTTGCCCTCCATGACGGGCTTGGAGGCCAGCGGGCCGATATTGCCGAGGCCAAGCACCGCGGTACCGTTCGAGACCACCGCGACCAGGTTGGCGCGGGTGGTGAGCGTGGCCGCCTCGGCCGGGTTCTTGGCGATCTCGGTGCAGGCCGCGGCGACGCCCGGCGAATAGGCCAGCGCGAGGTCGCGCTGGTTGGCAAGCGGCTTGGTCGCCTGGATCTCGAGCTTGCCGGGGCGCGGCAGACGATGGTAGGCGAGCGCCGCCTGGTGGAGATCATCGGAATAGGACGACATGCGTTGTCTCGCCTTGCGTTACCGGCCTCAAAATGCGCGATCCGGAGCCGCTGTCCAAGCGAGCCGAATTTCCGGATCATGGAAACGGGATGAAGCACGCCGGCCGCCCCGGTGGCAACATCCGATTGCGCGCCCATCAACAGGGCGCGCAGTCAAATGTTTGAAAACCATAGCTTTCCCTGGACCGCGCGGCGTTTCGCGAATATGGCAGGTTGCGCGGTGCGAAACGAGCAACTGGAGCTGGGAATGAAGCGAATCCTGATCGGCCTGATCGTGGCAGCCGCGCTCGGCGCAGGCGGGTGGCTCGGCTTCAATCTCTATGTCCAGCACCGGGCGACCAGCGAGGTCGAGGCGGCCTTCGAGCGGCTTCGCGCTGGTGGCAGCAAAGCCAGCCACGGCAAGATCACGTTCGCGCTCGCGACCCGGACGCTGACGATCGAGGACATTGCGGTCGAGCCTGCCCAGCCGCAGTTCGCCACCTTCAAGGTCGCCAAGATCACGGCCGTCGGTGTGCGCCAGCCGGACGAGGCCCGTTTCTCGGCCGACAGCATCGAGGCATCGGGGGTCGAGCTCGGCTTCACATCCACCGAGCGGATAACCGTGAAGGCGAACTACAAGATCCCGCAGATCAGCGCGCGAGATTTTTCCGGCCCGACCCGCGCAGACGGCACGCCGGTGGCCGGCTCGATCATCGATATGTACCGCTTCATCCTCGCGCAATACGGGACGATCTCGGCGTCGGAGATCGCGGTGCCGACCCTCGCGGTCAACGTCGATGCGGGCAGGAATGCCGGCAGCGGTGATTATGTCTATTCAGGTCTATCGGTCCAGAACGTCAACCGGGGCAAGATCGAAACGGCGAAGATGGACCGCGTTACCTATACGATCGACCTGGCGCAGCCGGGCAAGCCCGCGAAGATGACCGGCGAAATGTCCGGTCTGGCCATCTACGATTTCGACGCAACCGCTGTGAGGGCCGCGCTCGATCAGCAAGGATCGAACGACGATAATTTTCACAGGATCTATCGGCGCATCTCGGTCAACTCCTATGTCGTGACGGCGGCGCCCGGCATGCGCATGCAGGTGGACGGCTTCACCTTCGACGACATTGCCATCCGGCCCTCGAAATTCCGGCCGGCCGAGATCATCGCGCTGGTGCCGGCTGACGGCGCGATCCCAACGCCGGCGCAGTCGCGCGACATGATCGCGAGAGTGGCTGACTTCTTCGAAGGCTTCCAGATCGGCAAGGTCGAAATCGGCAAGCAGACGGTCGAGACGCCGCAAGGAACGGGGCGGCTCAGCGCCGTCAAATACGATCAGGACAAGGTCGCGCTGGAAGGCCTCGACATGCCGCTGCCGCAGGGGCAGCTCAAGATCGAGCGCTTCGCGCTGAAGTCCTTCAGCGCGGCGAATCTGATGCGCTGGGCGGCGAGCCTCCAGACGTCCGGACAGCCGCCCTCGCCGGATCAAATGCTCGGCCTGTTCCGCGTGCTCGAAGGCGCCGAGATCAAGGGCGTGGTCGCGCCCTACAAGAATACGCGGCAGCTATTCACCGTCGACACGATCAGCCTGAACTGGGGCCAGCTGGTCGGCTCGATCCCGAGCAGGGCCAATCTGGTCGTCAAGATGGTCACGCCGACCGATCCGGCCAATCCGGCGCTGCAGCCGCTGACCATGGCCGGCATCGACAAGCTCGCGATCGACCTCGATCTCGGCGCCGGATGGACGGAATCGACAGGCGCATTTGCGCTTGCGCCCGCCACCATCGATCTCGGCAGCCTCGCCAGGGCACAGGCCCGCCTCGCGCTCGCCAACGTGCCGCGCGGCCTGTTCACCACCGACCCGGTGCAGGCGATGAGCCAGGCGGCGCAGGTCGAGACCGGTGCGTTCGAGCTCTCGCTGCGCGACAGCGGCGTGGTCGATCTGGTCGTGGCGCAGTTCGCGCGCATGCAGAATGTCAGCCGCGACACCGCGCGCAGCGCCATCGTCGAGATGATCCGGGCGCAGGGCGAGAAGATCGCGGGGTCCAGCGTCGATGCCAGGGGCGCGGTGGCTGCGCTCGCCGGATTCGTCGAGACCTCAGGACAGACGCTGACCCTCAAGCTCACGCCGCGCGCCAAGGTGCCGCTGATGCAATTGATGCAGCTGATCCAGACCGCCCCGGACAGCGCGCTGGCGCAGTTCAGGATTGAGGCATCGACGGGGCTGTAGGAGGCGAGTGAGGAGCGCACGCCTTTACCGCCGTCATGGCCGGGCTTGTCCCGGCCATCCACGTTCTTTCACGCAGCTGAAAAGACGTGGATGCCCGGGACAAGCCCGGGCATGACGAAATTGGAGCGGCTGGCTCGCGCCTTAGGAGCAGCGCCCCACGCCTCACTTCTGCGGCAGGTTCACCCTCACGTGCAGCTCGCGCAGCTGCTTGGTGGTGGCTTCCGACGGGGCGCCCATCAAGAGGTCCATGGCCTGCTGGTTCATCGGGAACAGCGAGATCTCGCGCAGATTCGTGGTGCCGCACAGGAGCATCACGATGCGGTCGACGCCCGCGGCCATGCCGCCATGCGGCGGCGCGCCGTACTGGAAGGCGCGGTACATGCCGCCGAAGCGGTCGACCACTTCCTGCTCGCCGTAACCTGCGATCTCGAACGCCTTCACCATCGCTTCCGGCACGTGGTTGCGGATGCCGCCCGAGGCGATCTCGTAGCCGTTGCAGGTGATGTCGTACTGGAACGCCTTGATGGTCAGAGGATCCTGGCCCTTCAGCGCCTCGAGGCCGCCCTGCGGCATCGAGAACGGGTTGTGCGAAAAGTCGACCTTCTTGTCGTCCTCGTTGTACTCGTACATCGGGAAGTCGACGATCCAGGCGAGCTCGAACCGCTCCTTGTCGGTGAGGTTCAACTCCTCGCCGACCTTGTTGCGGGCGAGCCCTGAGAACTTCCAGAACTTGTCGGGATCGCCGGCGACGAAGAAGGCGGCATCGCCTTCCTTGGTACCGAGCTGCGCGCGGATCGCGGCGGTGCGCTCGGGACCGATGTTGTTGGCGAGCGGACCTGCACCCTCGCCGCCCTCGCGCCACATGATGTAGCCGAGGCCGGGCTGGCCCTCGCCTTGCGCCCACGAATTCATGCGGTCGCAGAACGCACGGCTGCCGCCGCCAGGAGCCGGGATCGCCCAGACCTGGTTCTTGGGATCCTCGAGCATGCGCGCGAACACCTTGAAGCCGCTGCCGCGGAAGTGTTCGGAGACATCCTGCATCTCGATGGGGTTGCGCAGGTCCGGCTTGTCGCTGCCGTATTTGCGCAAGGCCTCGGCGAACGGAATCCGGCGCCAGCCCTTGGTCACCGGCTTGCCCTTCGCGAACTCCTCGAACACGCCGGTGATGACAGGCTCCATCGCGGCGAAGACGTCCTCCTGCGTGACAAAGCTCATCTCGACGTCGAGCTGGTAGAACTCGCCCGGCAGACGGTCGGCGCGCGGGTCCTCGTCGCGGAAGCAGGGCGCGATCTGGAAGTAGCGGTCGAAGCCGCTCATCATGAGCAGCTGCTTGTACTGCTGCGGCGCCTGCGGCAGCGCATAGAACTTGCCGGGATGAATGCGCGACGGCACCAGGAAGTCGCGCGCGCCTTCCGGCGAGGACGCGGTCAGGATCGGGGTGTTGAACTCGAAGAAGCCCTGCTCCTCCATGCGCCGGCGCATCGACTTGATGATCGCGACGCGTGTCATGATGTTCTGGTGCAGCTTCTCGCGGCGCAGGTCGAGGAAGCGGTATTTCAGGCGGATGTCCTCGGGATATTCCTGGTCGCCGAACACCGGCAGCGGCAGGTCGCCGGCCGGGCCCAGCACCTCGATCTCGCTGACATAGACCTCGACCTTGCCGGTCGGCAGGTCGTCATTGTCGGTGCCCTCGGGGCGGCGGCGGGCCTTGCCGTCCATCCGCACCACGAATTCCGAGCGCAGCTTCTCGGCCAGCGAGAACGCCGGCGAGTCCGGATCGACCACGCACTGGGTCAGGCCGTAATGGTCGCGCAGGTCGATGAACAGCACGCCGCCATGGTCGCGAACGCGATGGACCCAGCCCGACAGGCGGACCGTCTCGCCGATGTTGCTCTCGCGGAGCGCGCCGCATGTGTGTGACCGGTAGCGATGCATGGTCGTCCCAAAATGAATGTCTGAAGGATAGCGAATCGAACCGCCTGTCATGGCCGGTCCGAGATTGCGGCAGGGTTTACCCGACGAGGCCCAAGGCGGCAACCAAGGGAACGGGGTGTTTTGGACCCGGAGGGCCCATTTTTGGCTTATCAGAGGCCAAGCCTTTGCCATCAGGCGTTCCAGCCCTATCTTGAGCCCATGACGGTGCATTTCCCCTTCCAGAACTCCTATGCGGCGCTGCCGGACAGCTTCTTTGCCCGCGTCGCGCCGACCCCGGTCGCCGCCCCCCGGCTGATCAAGCTGAACCGGCCGCTGGCAATCCAGCTCGGGCTGGATCCGGACCTGCTGGAGACCCCTGAGGGCGCCGCGATCCTGGCCGGCAAGACGGTTCCCGAAGGCGCCGATCCCATCGCCATGGCCTATGCCGGGCACCAGTTCGGGCATTTCGTGCCTCAGCTCGGCGACGGCCGCGCCATCCTGCTCGGCGAGGTCATCGACAGGGAGGGCGTCCGCCGCGATATCCAGCTCAAGGGCTCCGGCCCGACCCCGTTCTCCCGGCGCGGCGACGGCCGCGCGGCGCTCGGGCCGGTCTTGCGCGAATACATCGTCAGCGAGGCGATGTTCGCTTTGGGCATTCCGACCACGCGCTCGCTCGCCGCCGTCGTCACCGGCGAGCACGTCATTCGCGAGACGGCGCTGCCCGGCGCGGTGCTGACGCGTATCGCCTCCAGCCACATCCGCGTCGGCACCTTCCAGTTCTTTGCCGTCCGCCGCGACACCGAGGCCATTCGCCGGCTCGCCGATCACGTCATCATCAGGCATTACCCGGAGCTGCGCGACGCGGAGCGGCCTTATCACGCGCTGCTCGCGGCCGTCGTCGCGCGCCAGGCCGAACTCATCGCGCGCTGGCTGCTGGTCGGCTTCATCCATGGCGTGATGAACACTGACAACAGCTCCATCTCCGGCGAGACCATCGATTACGGCCCCTGCGCCTTCATGGACGCCTACAACCCCGCGCAGGTGTTCTCCTCGATCGACGAGATGGGCCGCTACGCCTATGCCAACCAGCCACGCATCGCGCTGTGGAATCTGACGCGCCTCGCCGAATGCCTGCTGCCGCTGTTCTCGGACGAGCAGGAAAAGGCGGTCGCGGAGGCCCAGGACATTCTCGGCGCCTTCTCGGACCAGTTCAGCGCCGCCTATCAAGCCGGCCTGCGCCGGAAGGTCGGCCTGTTCACGATGCGCGACGGCGACGAGGCCCTGATCCAGGATCTGCTCGATGCCATGGCCAAGAACCAGGCCGACTTCACCCTCACCTTCCGCAAGCTCGGCGATGCCGCGGCAGGCGACGCAGCCGACGCGCGCGCGCAGTTCATGGAGCCCGGCGCGTTCGACGAATGGGCCGGCCGCTGGCGCGCGCGCATCGCGCTGGAGCCGCAGAGCGCGGCCGAGCGGCAGGCCGCCATGCACGCCGTCAATCCGCTCTTCATCCCGCGCAACCACCGCGTCGAAGCCGTGATCCAGGCCGCGGTGAACGATGATGATTACGCGCCGTTCGAGGAATTGGTGAAGGTGCTGGCGAAGCCGTACGAGGACCAGCCGGACTACGCCGCCTACGCCGATCCGCCGCTGCCGGATCAGCGGGTATTGCAGACGTTCTGCGGGACGTGAGGCAACTAAGAGATGCCCGAGACCAAGGTGGTGCAAATCCCAGATTATCGGTTCTCGAGCACTGACTGGCCCATCGTCAGTTTAGTCGTAAACGTCGCCACCCTGGCTAATCGCTTTGGCTTCACTATTGATCATTGGCAAGAAGGCGGGCTTGGTTCCGCCAGCGGGATGCTGTTGAGCCTCGCTTCCGGGCGCGTGGTGCTCTTGTGTGAACTGGAACATGCGGTGAGGTATCTCGACGCAAAGGGGCCGACGATACATGTCGAAGCGTCGCAGCTTGCTCAGTACGGGGTTGAGCCGCTCGTCAATGAGGTGCTGGACGCTCTCGAATTGTCGCGCGAGGCGACCGACTGGATTGCACCAGTTGAAGCTCAGGCTGGTGCTGCCGATCTGCTCGCCCGGTTGGGCGAATACGTCGCGAAACGAGACCGAGCCACTGGCGGGGAGCCGTTCAAATGAACCAGAATGGTCCTCTCATCGGGGACGAGATCGAAGCAATCAAGGCGCGCTGTGAACAGGCGACCTCCGGTCCCTGGAGATCGTTCATCGAGAAACGGGACAAGTTCAGCGGATCTGATTTCATTCGGACTGGAGGTGAGGACATTTATCTCTCCGGTGCAACGATTGCAGATTACGACTTTATTGCTCACGCACGACAAGACATTCCAAGGCTGATCGCGGAAATCGAGCGCCTTCGCTCGATAAATCGCTAGCTCGTTCTTTGATAGAGATCTCGTCGGCACGCTTGGATACCAAGCGCCGCAGACGGCGCAACTCAAGGTACGCCGGGACCGCGAACTACGCCTTCGGCTAATCCACCCTACGCAGCGGCAGTTGTGGACGCGGGAACCGCTGTCATCAAACTGAAACACACCCGCTCTAACCGCCTGTCAGGGTCGTCTTGCCGGAGACGTCCATCCTCCAACCGTCCCGACACAGCGCGCCATGCCCTTCAAATTCATCCACCTCACCGACACGCACCTGGCTAACCCCGGCTCGACGCTCTACGGCCTCGACCCGCGCGCCCGGCTGGACGCTGCGATTGCCGACATCAACCAGCACCAGTCCGACGCCGCCTTTGCGGTGGTGACCGGCGATCTCACCCATTGGGGCGAGGCTGAATCCTACGCCAATTTCGCCGAGGCGATGGCTGCGCTGAAGATCCCGTACATCGCCATGGTCGGCAATCACGACCGGCGCGTCACCTGCCTCGACGCGCTGAAAGCCGCGCCGCGCGATGCCAACGGCTTCGTGCAGGGCACGCGCACCACCGAGCACGGCCTGTTCGTCTTCCTCGACACGCTGGACGAGACCAGCCACGCCGGCGAGATGTGCGAAAGGCGCCTCGGCTGGCTTGCGAGCACGCTTGCGGCCGCGCCTGCCGAGCAGGAGTTCGTCGTCTTCATGCATCATCCGCCCTTCCCGATCGGCGTCCACGCGATGGACGAGATCGGGCTGAAGCAGAGCACCGAATTCGGCGAAATCATCGCACCCTACCGCGCGCGCATCCGGCACCTGTTCTTCGGCCACGTGCACCGGCCGATCTTCGGCAGTTTTGGCAAGATCCCGTTCTCGACGCTGCGCGGCACCAACCACCAGGTCTGGTTCGAGCTCAATGCGGGCGCCCCGCACCTCGCCAGCCACGAGCCCCCCGCCTATGGCGTGGTGCTGATCGACGACGAGAACGTCGTCGTGCACAGCCACGACTTCCTCGACGAAAGTCTGCGCTTCCCCTTCGAGCCGCCCGCGGGAGTCGACGGCCGCGACTATGCGCTCAACTTCGCGGCACGGTGAGATGAGCCTCGCTGAACCCGCGGCACTCCCGGTCGCGACCTCGGCGGCACCGCGCCTCGATGTCCTGAAGCGCCTCACCACCCGCTTCAAAGCCTCGCTGCCGGCCTACCTGCTGCTGCTGCCCTCGCTGGTCTTCCTCGCGCTGTTCACCTATGGCGCAATGGGACGCGTGCTCGTCGATGCGCTCTATCAGCGCGCCACGCCCAAGGCGCCGCTGCGTTTCGTCGGTCTCGACAATATCAGCGCAGTTCTGACCGACCCCGCCTTCACCGGCGCGGTCGTCAACAACCTCATCTACGCCGTCGGAACGGCGATCCCG
Source organism: Bradyrhizobium sp. LVM 105 (assembly GCF_003957705.1). NCBI lineage: Bacteria > Pseudomonadati > Pseudomonadota > Alphaproteobacteria > Hyphomicrobiales > Nitrobacteraceae > Bradyrhizobium > Bradyrhizobium sp. LVM 105. The sequence goes on from NZ_QZMV01000006.1 coordinate 97,163, forward strand.
AGCATCGCGCTCGCGCTGCTGTTCGCGCTGGCGCTGGCGCGCACCAACGCCGTCAGCAGCGCGCTGCGCGCCGCGCTGTTCCTGCCGGTGCTGATCCCGATGGTCGCGGCCTCCGCGCTGTTCATGTTCATCTTCCTGCCCAACGTCGGCCTGCTCGACTACTACATCGGCCGCCTGCTTCCGGTGCTGCCGAACTGGCTCGGCGATTCCGACGTCGCGCTCTATGCGATCATGGTCATCACGATCTGGAAGAATGCCGGCTATTACATGCTGTTCTTCCTCGCCGGTCTCCAGGCCGTGCCCGAGGACGTGATGGAGGCGGCCCATCTCGACGGCGCGGGCCCATATCAGCGCCTGCGCCACATCATCCTGCCGGAGCTCAAGCCCACCTTCCTGTTCGTCATCGTCATCGCGATTCTCAACGCGGTGACGCAGGTCGACCACGTCTTCGTCATGACCCAGGGCGGACCGTCGAACTCGACCAATCTCGTGCTGTTCTACATCTACCAGCAGGCGGTCGAGCACTACGATATCGGCAAGGCCTCGGCCGCGACGCTGCTGACGCTCGCCGCGCTGATGGGCCTGACCGCGCTCTCCTTCCGCACCATGGCGAACGGCGAGGGCGGGGCATGAAGCTGTTCGATCGCCTGTTCAGAGACGCCCCGCTCGCCACAAGGGGCGAGATCACCCCCAAGCTCGGCTTTCTGCTGACCGTGCTGCTCGCAATCGTCTGGCTCATCCCGTTTCTGTGGATGGTCGTCGCGACGCTGCGCCCGGCTTCCGACGGCATCAACGCCATGGCCGAGCTGATGCCGAGCCTGAAGCCGACGCTCGACAACGTCAGGGATGCCTGGGAGATCGGCGATTTCCCGCGCTACACGATCAACACCACGATCATCTGCGCCGGCATCCTGCTGGTGCAGTTCGTCACGATCACGCTCGCCGGCTTTGCCTTCGCGCGCTTGGAATTCGTCGGCAAGACGCTGATCTTCTACCTGTTCCTGATGCAGCTGATGCTGGTGCCGGTGCTGCTGATCGTGCCGAACCTGTCGCTGGTGGCGCAGCTTGGACTCTACGACACGCTCACCGGCGTGATGATGCCGTTCTTCGCCTCCGCCTTCGGCACCTTCCTGATGCGCCAGGCCTTCGAGGCGATTCCGACCGAGCTGGAAGACGCCGCCCTGATCGACGGCGCCAGCCTGCTCCAGCGCATCCGCCACATCTACGTGCCGCTGTCGATGCCGAGCTTCTCGGCCTTCGCCATCATCTCGGTGACCAGCCACTGGAACGACTTCCTGTGGCCGCTGATGGTGATCAACTCGCCCGACAAGCGGCCGCTCACGGTGGGCCTGTCCGTCTTCACCAAGACCGCCGAAGGCACGCAGGCCTGGGGCACCATCGCCGCCGGCACGCTGATGGTGATTGGCCCCCTGCTCGTCACCTTCCTGATCTTCCAGAAGCGTTTCATCAGCTCTTTCGTCACCTCAGGCATCAAATAGGAGATTCTTCGATGCTGTTTTCCCGCAGGCTTGCACTCGGCCTCGCCATGATAGGCACCATGGCCGGCGCGCTCGCTTTTCCGGCCCTCGCCGGCGAAGGTCCGACCGAGATCGACTTGTTCTTCCCCGTCCCCGTCGACGGCAAGCTCGCCCGCGACATGGGCACCCTGATCAAGGAGTTCAACGAGACCCACGCGGGCGTCAAGGCGACCGCGGTCTACACCGGCTCCTATGACGACACGCTGATCAAGACGCGCGCCGCGATCAAGGCCGGCAAGCCGCCGTCCGCGGTGATCATGTCGGCCAACTTCCTGCTCGACATGCAGATCGAGAACGAGCTCACCAATCTCGATGCGCTGATCAAGGCCGACGGCACCACCAAGGAGCAGTTCCTCGGCCAGTTCTTCCCGGCCCTGCACGGCAACGCGGTGATCAACCGCTCGGTCTACGGCGTGCCGTTCCACAATTCGACGCCGCTGCTCTACATCAATGCCGACAAGGCCAAGGAAGCCGGCCTCGATCCGAGCAAGCCGCCGCAGACCTGGGCCGAGCTCACCGACTGGGCCAAGAAGCTGACCAAGCGCGAGGGCGACAAGGTGACCCAATGGGGCATCGCGATCCCCTGCGCCTATGATTATTGCGGCTGGATGATGGAAACGCTCACCATGAGCAATGGCGGGCGCTACTACAACGAGGAGTTCGGCGGCGAGGTCTACTACGACACCCCCTCGATGCTGGGCGCGCTCTCCTGGTGGAACGACCTCGTCACCAAGCACAAGGTCCACCCGCCCGGCGCGACGCCCGGCCCTGCCGTCAGCACCTCCTTCATCTCCGGCAATGCCGCGATGATGATGCTGTCGACGGGCTCGCTCACTTACGTGCGCGACAACGCCAAGTTCGCCTACAAGGTCGCCTTCATCCCGCGCAACGTCCGCAACGCCGTGCCGATCGGCGGCGCCTCGCTGATCGTTCCGGCCGGTCTCGAAGCCGAGAAGCAGAAGGCCGCCTGGACGCTGATCAAGTGGATGACCTCGCCCGAGAAGAGCGGCTGGTGGAGCCGCGCCACCGGCTATTTCGCGCCCAACATGGCGGCGTACAAGACGCCTGACATGGTCGACTTCCTGAACAAGAACCCCGACGCCAAGACCGCCGTCGAGCAGCTCGACGTCGCAAAGCCGTGGTTTGCGACCTACAAGACCGTGCCCGTCCGCAAGAACCTCGAGGACGAGGTGATGCTGGTCCTCAACGGCAAGAAGCAGCCGAAGGAGGCGCTGGTTGCGGCGCAGAAGGCCGCCGACGAGACGCTGAAGCCGTACAATGCGGAGACGTCGCTGAAGCTGCCCTAAAGCGGCCGACATCAGCAAACGATCATCGGCGCTCCGTCATGCGGGGCGCCGAATGCATTTTGGGATGGCGCGAGCTCAGATCGTCACCACGATCTTGCCGAATTGTTCGTTCGACTCCAGGAAGCGATGCGCCTCGACGATCTCGTCGAACCGGAACGTCCTCGCGATAACAGGCTTCAGCGTGCCGTCCGCCAAGCCGTCGAGAACGAACGCCTTGGCCCGCGCAAGGCGCGGAGGATCGCTGATGATCTCGTGTACCAGATAGCCGCGCAGCGTTAGGCTCTTCGTCAGGACGCTGAACAGCGGAAACGGCGTCGGCGCGGGGCTGAGCCCGCCATATTCGATTAGGATACCACCCGACGACATTGCCGCGGTCAGCGGCTCGAACGCGGGACCGCCGACCGCGTCGAATACCACGCGGACACCAGTTGAGCCTGCGATCCGCTCAAGTCGCAATCGGATGTCCTCTTCGTCCGAGGCGATGACATGGGCGGCGCCGGCATCGTGCAAAGCGCAACGCTTGGCCGAGGTGCGCGTCAGGGCAACCGGGATAGCGCCAACCCGGTTCGCGATCTGGATGGCGGCAAGCCCGACACTGCTCGATGCCGCCGTGATGGCGACTACGTCTCCGCGCCGAAGTCCGGCGATGTCGACCAGAGCGCCGTAGGCTGTCAGAAATTGCATCCACACGGCAGCCGCCGCCTCGAAGCCAAGCTCCGGCGGATGCTTCACGACGAGTTCGGCGGGAAATGTCGCGATCTCGGCATAGGCCGGCCATCGCACCATCGACATCGGCGGCACGATGCTCACGGCGTCGCCCGGCGCAAATCCGGACACGCCTTCACCGATGGCCTCGACAAGCCCGGCCGCCTCCAGACCGAGACCCGACGGGAATTTCGCGGTCTCGATATAGGTGCCTCGCCGCAACAGCGCTTCCGCACGGTTGAGGCCGAGCGCCTTGACCCGGATCTGAACCTCGCCCTTTGCCGGCGCTGGAACCTCGACAGTCTCGAGGTGCAGCACCGCGGGGCCGCCATGTTGATGAAAGCGAACGACGCGGGCCATGAAACACTCCAACAGTTGAACTGAATGGAGCTATGCCGTCCCCGGAAGAAGCGGATAAATCGCCGAAACGGGCGAACAATCGAAACCAGGAGTTTGCAATCGTGGACCGCCTCACCAGCATGGCCGTGTTCGTTCGGGCGGTCGATCTCGGCTCCTTCGCGGCCGCGGCCGATGCCCTGGAAATGTCGAGCCCGATGGTCGGCAAGCATGTGCGCTTCCTCGAAGAGCGCCTTGGCGTCCGCCTCCTCAACCGCACCACGCGCCGCCAGAGCCTGACCGAGGCTGGGCAAGCCTATTACGAGCGCTGTCGCGTGGTACTGCTCGAAGCGGACGCCGCCGATGCCGTCGTTGCCGACCAATTGTCCGAGCCGCGTGGCAGGCTGCGCGTGACCATGCCGGCCCTGCTAGGCCGGCACTGCATCGCTCCCTTGCTGATGAAGCTCGCGCGAAAGCATCCGCGGCTCGAACTCGACCTCTCCTTCAGCGATCCGATCGCCGACATCATCGAGGCCGGCTACGACCTTGCGATCCGGACCGGCGATCTCGACGACCAGTCCGGCTTGATCGCACGCCGCATCGCCAGCCAGCGCATGGTGGTGTGCGGCGCGCGCTCGTACTTACGGGCGAGCGGCAAGCCGAAATCGATCGACGATCTCACCGCGCATCAGGCGATCATCTATCGCCGCTCGGGGCACGTCCGTCCGTGGCTGTTTCCACAAGGCGGCGGGTCCGTGCGCGAGATCATGCCGTCCGGCCGGCTACGGCTCGACGATCTCGAGGCGATTGCCGATGCCGCCACGCAGGGCATGGGGCTCGCCTGGCTGCCGTACTGGCTGGTCCGCGAGCGCCTCGCCACCGGCGCGCTGATCAGTCTCCTCAGCGGCCATCCGGAATTCCTCTACGAATGCCACGCGCTCTGGCCGCGCTCACCCCACTTGCCGCCAAAGGTCCGAGTGGCCGTGGATACCTTGGCCGCAGCCCTGCCGAAGCTGATGACATAAAGGACGGTCTCCCCCATTAACCCCCCGTCCACCATCCGGCCCGCCCCGCCGCCGGTAACCATTGGAATTAACAGACCCTCAACACACCCCCGACAAATCTATCAATGTTTCTGGAGATTTCGCCGTGGATCTGTTGGTTTTCGAGTTCCTGGGGTTGGCGCTGGTCGCCATGTGCGTGATCGTGGTGGCGCTGCCCTGCGCCCGCAAATCCTCGCACCGGGTCCGCTACGAATAGGAATTTCGTCGGAAAAAGCGATTCCGGCCCCAATGCAAGGCTCGAATTCGCATCGAGCCCCTTGACATCACAGCGCTTTCGGCAGAACGGCTGATATCAAGTGTCATGGGCCGTTCATGGATTTGATTACCACCACCGCTGACCTCGCGGCTGCCTGCAGCCGGCTGGCCAAGCACCCCGTCATTACCGTCGATACCGAGTTCCTGCGCGAGACCACCTACTACCCGCTGCTGTGCGTGGTGCAGATGGCCAGCGCCGAGGAAGCCATCGTCATCGACACCCTGGCCGCCGGTATCGACCTCAAGCCGTTCTTCGAGCTGATGGCCAACGAAAGCGTGCTGAAGGTATTCCACGCCGCCCGTCAGGATATCGAGATCATCTGGCACCAAGCCAACATCATCCCGCACCCGGTGTTCGACACCCAGGTCGCCGCGATGGTGCTCGGTTACGGCGACAGCATCGCCTACGACGCCCTGGTCGAGAAGGTCACCGGCCACCGGCCGGACAAGACCCATCGCTTCACCGACTGGTCGCGCCGGCCGCTGACCAAGGAGCAGATGCATTACGCGGTGTCCGACGTCACCCACCTGCGTGACGTGTTCGCCGCGCTCGACGCCGACCTGAAGAAGCGCCGCCGCAGCGAATGGGTCTCCATCGAGATGGAGGTCCTCACCTCCCCCAGAACCTACGACTTCCATCCCGAACGCGCCTGGGAGCGGCTGAAGACCCGCGTGCGCAAGCCGAAGGATCTCGCGGTGCTGATGGAGGTCGCGGCCTGGCGGGAGCAGGAGGCGCAGAGCCGCGACGTGCCGCGCGGCCGCGTGCTGCGCGACGAGGCGATCTCGGACATCGCGACCCACGCGCCGACCACGCTGGAGAAGCTCGCCAACCTGCGCTCGGTGCCGAAAGGGTTCGAGAAGTCCAAATGGGGCGCGGACATCGTCGCCGCCGTCGAGCGCGGGCTCAAGCGGGATCCTGCGACGCTGCCGAAGCTCGAAAAGCCACGCAACAATTCCAACGGCGCCGCCATCGTCGAGCTGTTGAAGGTGCTGCTGCGCATGACCGCCGAGCGCCACGCGGTCGCCAGCAAGGTGATCGCGACGGTCGACGATCTCGAGGAGATCGCGGCCGACGACGAGGCCGACGTGCCCGCCTTGCGCGGTTGGCGCCGCGAATTGTTCGGCGATGCCGCGCTCAAGCTGAAGCGCGGCGAGCTGGCGCTGGCGATCGAGAAGGGTCGCGTGATCGGGGTGCAGCGGGCGTAACCTCGCTGCCAATTGCCAACGCGCAGCGCCCCGCTGCGGCAGTCGGGCCGTCGCCCTTCGAGGCTCGCCGACGAGGCGAGCACCTCAGGGTGACGGGTGACGGGTGATGGATTGGAGCTCACTGTCTCCACCCCGTCATTGCGAGGAGCTCTTGCGACGAAGCAATCCAGAGTTTTTCCGCACAGGCAGTCTGGATTGCTTCGCTTCGCTCGCAATGACGAAATTCGACGCGACAGTATGGCTTACGCCGGCGTCAGCTTGGCCACTTCCGCCTTCATGTCGTCCAGCACGCCCGAAATCGCGGCGACCAGATCGTCGATGTGGGACTTGTTGACGATCAGCGGCGGGCAGATGGCGATGGCGTCCAGCATGTTACGCGAGATCACGCCGCGCTCCTGGAGCATGCGGCTGGCGATGCCGCCGACCGCGCCCGGCGTTGCCGCCGCCGTCTTGCGGCCCTTGTCGAGCACGAGCTCGATCGCTGCGATCATGCCGACGCCGCGAACCTCGCCGACCAGCGGATGACTGGCGAGCTCGCGCAGGCGGCCCTGCATGTAAGCGCCGAGCTCGGCCGCATGCGCGACCAGGCCGCGTTCCTCGATGATCTTGAGGTTCTCCAGCGCAATCGCCGAGCCGACCGGATGGCCGCCGGCGGTAAAACCATGGCCGAGCACGCCGATCTTGTTGCTCTCGTCCGCGATCGGCTCGAACATGCGCTCGTTCAGCATGATCGCCGACAGCGGGAAATAGCTCGACGTGATCTGCTTGGAGACCACGATCGCATCCGGCTTGATGCCGTAGGTCTCGCAACCGAACATCTTGCCGGTGCGGCCGAAGCCGCAGATCACCTCGTCGGCGACCAAGAGGATGTCGTACTTCTTCAACACGGCCTGGACCTTGTCCCAATAGGTCGCCGGCGGCACGATGACGCCGCCCGCCCCCATTACCGGCTCGCCGAAGAACGCCGCGATCGTGTCGGGCCCCTCCTTCTGGATCAGCGCGTCGAGCTCCTCGGCCCGGCGCGTCGCAAACGCCTCCTCGCTCTCGCCGGCGGCGCCGTCCTTGTAGAAATGCGGCGAACCCGTGTGCAGAATGTTCGGCAGCGGCAGGTCGAACGAGCGGTGATTGTTCGGCAGCCCCGTGAGGCTGGCGGAGGCGATGGTGACGCCGTGATAGGCGCGCATCCGGCTGATCACCTTCTTGCGCTGCGGCTGGCCGAGCGCGTTGGAGCGATAGGCGATCAGCTTCAACACGGTGTCGTTGGCTTCCGAGCCGGAATTGGTGAAGAACACCTTGCTCATCGCAACCGGCGCAAGCGCGACCAGCTTCTCCGCGAGGTCGATCGAGGGCCCGTGCGACTTGGCGGAGAAAGTGTGATAGAACGGCAGCGCCTGCATCTGCTTGTGCGCCGCCTCGACCAGCCGCTTCTCGTTGAAGCCGAGCCCGACGCTCCACAGGCCGGCCATCGCCTCGAAATAGCGCTTGCCCGACGCGTCGAAGACGTAAGGACCATCGCCGCGTTCGATCACCAGGGGACCGGCCTGCTGATGCGTGCGCGCATTGGTGTAGGGATGGAGCTGGTAGGCCACATCCCGGGCCTCTTGCGAATTGGGCAGCATGGACATTTGCGAAGATCCTTGAAAAGCGTCACGTCGCAGGCATAGCCGGCGTCATCACTCGATGATCAAGTCCCTTGGCTATTGCGACAGCGCAGAACTTGCAACGCCAATTCGCCGGCAGCAAGCGCTCAGCAGCGTTGCACAAAGCCGCAAACGACAAAGCCGCGCATCAGGGAACGGCAGACCGCAGAACCGCACGTCAGAAACTGCTGGCGAGACAGCTCTCACGCCGCGTCGTCGTCATGCCCATCGTCGGCGCCGGCTGCGGCTTCCCTCACCTCCACCAGCGCCATCGACAGCAGATAGACCGTCGTCGGCAGACCAAGCCTGCGCGCCTTCTCGGCGGCATGCGACAGGTCGCTGGCCAGCTCCTTGAGCTCGTCTCCCCGTGACAATCTCTCACCCCATCCGCCGGTCGCGGCCGCCTACACCGCAACGACGCCGCTGGTTCTGATCAGTTCGGCGCTGGATTGGATTGTAGCAAAATTCCCGATGACATTCACTACCGCATGCTTATAGGCGGCGGCATCGCCTGTGCCCGGCTGGCGGCAAGCCACGGCGTCAGCGACCACCTGGTAGCGATGGCTGCGGTGAAAGCCTTCGGCGGCGGTGGCCAGGATCGTCTCGTCCAAGGAAAACCCGACCAGAATGCAGCGCACATTGCGGATATTGGACATGTAGTCCACAAACCGCGACGAGCTGTAGGCGGAGGGCAGCGGATGCTCGAATGTCAGTTCCCCCGGCCGCGGCTTCATCTCCGCGATCCAATCGGTCAGCCTGGATGCCGGATTGAACCAGGCGGCCTGCGCGATGCGCTTCAGGTGCATCACCGGCCACAGATTGCCGCGCCACAGCGTCACGAGTTCCAGGCAGCGCGCCATGGCGGCGTCGCCGTCGAGGATGACGTGGCGGCGCCCTGGGGTCAGATATTCGATCTGCAGATCCGCGCAGACCAGGATCGGCGGATCGTCATGGATGGAAGCCAGCATTGTCTTGCGCCGAGCTGCACCAGTTTCAGCGGTCGGCGAGCGCGAGGTCCCGCAGCGGTGAGGTCACCGCCCGCCCCGCCGAGGCGTCGAGCACGCCGGGCCGGTCCCAATCGCCCTCGGGACGGATGATCACATAGGGATCGCTGTCCAGCGTGATGGCGTCCGGGCCCGGCTCGATCTCCAACAGCATCTCCGTGTAGGAAAAATCCGAGAAGGTGATCTTGCGATTATGGCCGAGCGGCTTGGCGCCGAAATGCGCCCAGAAATCCACCAGCCTGTCCTGCGCCTGACCGTAGATCTTGCGAAATCCCTTCCGCTTCACATAGTCGACGCTGGCCTGCACCAGCTTGAACGAGACGCGCGAGCGCCGGTACTGGTGCCGCACCGCGAGCCGCTCCACCTTGGCGAAATCGCCGAAGAAGCGCACCCGCAGGCAGCCCGCGGGTTCGTTGCCGACGAAGCCGATGAAGTGCGCCGCGACCATGTCGTTGCCGTCGAACTCCTCCTCGAACGGACAATCCTGCTCGGCGAGATAGACCGCGGAACGAATGGCGGTGACCAGCATGAGATCGTTTGGATCGCGCGCAAGGCGGATGCTGATGGCGCGGGAACAGGGCTTGGCGACAGGGATCCTAGTACCGTGCATCTGCAAAACTCCTTGCTTGAATGATTGCGGCGGGCATACGCATCGGCTGCCGATGCCAGGGCCGCTCGTAGCACCAGAGGTCGGGCTGGAAGCTTGGGACGGGTGCAAAGCCGGTCGCCTTCATGATGTCGCGTCCGGCCACCGTTGACGGCTGCGCATAGCAATCCGCGCCGCGAAACCTTAGCTGTCGAAGATGTGCTGCCGCTTTTCCGAGACCGGCGATGCCGCGTCCCGTCGCCGCGATCGCCCAGATGTAGATGGCGGCGACGTCTTCCTTCGCGGCGGCGAGATAGTGCGTCTCGGGCGCGGTAAGGCAGATCTCGTCGAGCAGCAGCGCATCGTGCCCGCGGTCATTGAGAAACAGAAAGGCCATGCCGCCGACGAGATGGCCCTTTCGGCTGAACGTCAGAATGCTCTGGGGATCGAACGTGGCGTATCGCGCAAGCTCTTCCGCTCCGATCCGCACGCCCGGCACCAGCCGGTGCGCCATCTGCGCCAGCGCGGCGATTTCGGAAGATTGCGCGCACCGGACGTCGACATCCGGGCTCAGCGGCAAGGCATCGAAATCATGCCTTGCGTCAAACGAGCCCCTTTCCATACCCATATCGCGCCTCTATCGTTCGAGGCTTTCGTGCCCCGCTACGTCGACGAGCTTAGCGGCTGGAGATCAGGAGTATGCACCAGTTATTGCACCGGGGTGCTGCGATGATGCAGCACCGTGAAGAGGCCCTGGATGCGTCCTGGGACGATTTGAAACTGTTTTTAGCATGCGCAAAATATAAAAGTTTTCGCAATGCCGCCGAGGAGCTCGGGCTCACCTCGACCACGCTGATGCGCCGGGTCGACCGGCTCGAAGAGAGCATCGGCTGCAAGCTATTCCTGCGCGACCAGAGCGGGCTCACGCTCAGCGATGAAGGCACCGCGATGATCGCAGACGTTGCGCATATGGAGCGTCATGCCTTCAACGTCTTCCGGCGCGCTTCGCGATCGTCGAACGACACCTCGGGCACCGTGCGCGTCGCGGTGACGGAGGGGCCCGGCAATTTCTGGATCCTGCCGCGACTGATCGACTTCCAGAAGACCTACCGCAGGATCACCGTCGATCTGCGTTGCGCGATGGAGCAGGCCGACGTCGCACGGCTTGAATCGGACATCGCGATCCAGCTCGAGCCGCCGACCAATCCCGACCTGATCGTCGCCAAGCTCGGCCGCCTGCACATTTATCCGTTCGTCTCCAAGGAGTACGAAAACCTCTACGGTGTGCCGACGACCCTTGCGGAGCTGAAGGACCACCGTATCATCAAGCAGAGCGCACCGCAGGTCGACGACGGCGCCTATGCCCGCGTGCTCGGACTGAAGTCGCTGGAGGGCATCGTCGGGATCAAGACCAATTCCTCGGTCGGCGTGCTCTACGCCGTCGAACGCGGCGCCGGCATCGGCTTCCTGCCGACGGTCTCGATCGCGCTCGGCGCGCCGCTGGTCGCCGTCGATCTCGGCGTCAGCCACCACGCCGATCTCTGGCTCACCTATCACAAGGAGTTCCGGACCTCCGAGCGCCACAAGATCGTGGTCGACTGGCTCAAGCAGATCTTCGATCCCAAAACCTATCCCTGCTTCCGCGACGAGTTCATCCATCCGAACGCGCTGGTGCCGATGATGACGGCCGCGCGCGAGGGGTTTGGGCTGACGGGATATGTCGCGGCGACGCCGACATAGGCAGGGGCGAACGTCCGCTCACCACCGATATTCGAAGCCGACCATGCCCTGGTGCGAGGTCAGCTCGTTGCGGAATTTGCCGTCGTAATTGACGTAGAGCCGCGCCACACTGGTCAGGCTGAGCGAAGCCGAGGCGCCGGCATCCGCGCCGTAACGGCTCTCGCCGATGCCGGGAACGATGATGCTCTGGCTTCCCAGGCTGACCTGGATCGACCCGAGATCCTGGTAGAAATTGTCGACGAACTTGCCGTAGGCGGACAGGTCGAGGATTTTCTGATCGATGACGAAGTAACGGCCGACCTCGGCCCCGATCATGACGCGTGCGCGCGAGAGCGCCGTCGAGCCGACGTTGAGCGGATCGAGGCCTCCGGTCTCCTGGAACGCCGCGCTGGTGGCGCGCACATATTCCAGCGCCCCTTTGGGCACGACACGCATCTGGTCCTGGGTCCAGTAATAGCTGATCTCGGTCAGCGCGCCGTCGATCGCCGCGCGATAACCCGCGGTCGCAAGGCCGAGACCGGTGTCGCGGCTGGAGCGGACCTTGCCGAAGCCGCGCACCACGGCGAAGGCCCAGGTCCACGGGCCCTTGTCGACCGAGCCGCTGAAGCCGATTTGCGTCAGGTCGAGCGTCGCCGATTGCAGCGCCAGCGGCACGTCGATGTCGGTGTGGCTCTGGTCGACGGAGAAGCCGAGATTGACACCCGGCGCAACGCGCGCGCCAAAGCCGGCGACGCCGCCAACCGTCTTGCGCTTGTCGCCGACGAAGTCGCCTTGCGCATCGGAGCGGACCGAGATGCCGTAGCCCTCGAACCAGGTGCGGTAACGCGGATCTTCCGTGCTGGCCGATGCGCCGCCGCCGCCGGGATTGGTCCGGAACGCCCGGTTGAAACCACCCGATACCTGGTTGCCAAGCCGCTCCAGGAAGCTGGAGCCGAGATTGAGCGCGCCGCTGCGGACCGACTGGTCGTAATTCGTCGATGTCGGCGTCGGGACCGGAGTCGGTGACGGCGTGGGCGTGGGCGTGGGTGTCGGCGTCGGCGTCGGCGTTGGCGTCGTGCTTTGCGCCAGGACTGGCGATATGGCCGACATCATCACGACGATCGCAAATGCCATCGCGATCGCGGCCGCGACCCTGCCGACGCGGCTCCGCCCGATCGTCTGCCCTGTCCCTGAAGGCTGCGAGGTGCAGCACATGACGACTAATCCCGAAGCAAAGGGCGGTCCGCAAAAATGCAACACGAGCGGCTCGCATGTGTGGCGATTTGGGCCGAACTGCCACGGAGGGTCAACCGCCTGGCACGCTGTCGCCGTGCCTATTGCCCTCGGTTGTGGTTCCGCGGCCACAGGTCGCAAAAAGCAGACGATGGTACCCGGCCCGGTCTTGAAAAGCGCGCGCGGCTTGCTAACGCGCGATTTTCATGTTGCAATATCGGACACAATCGGAATTGGCCGCTCGGCTGTGCGTTTCGTGACATTGAGACTCGAACAGACTTCCGGAAGCCCGTTTGTGGCGTGGCACGCGAAAAGGCGGCCGCGTCTTTTTTCTATCTAGTGGAGGAGACTAGCGATGCCGCAAAAGGGCACCGTCAAATGGTTCAACCCGACCAAGGGCTATGGGTTCATCAAGCCGAACGGCGGCGACAAGGATGTGTTCGTTCACATCTCCGCCGTCGAGCGCGCCGGACTCTCGACCCTCAACGAGAACCAGGTGGTTGAATACGACCTCGTGGAGAACCGCGGCAAGGCATCCGCGGAGAACCTCAAGGTCTCCTGATTTCTCTCGAAGCTGACACACGAGAGATCATGACGTTGCCCCCGGCTCTGCCGGGGGATTTTATTTGCGATGAGCGCCGCGAGGACGGCGCTTCAGCCCACCACCGGCGCAATCAGGAAATTCTCCGACGGCCCGCTGCCATCCGTCTTGCAGACGTTGCCCTCGATCCGGACCTTGCCGGTCGCGAGCAGCCGCAGCGCTTCGGGATAGATGCGGTGCTCGACTTCGAGGATGCGCTCCGACAGCGTATCTCCCGTATCGTGGTCGCTGACGGGCACCGCGCCCTGCATCACGATCGGGCCGGCATCGGTCTCGGGGATCACGAAATGCACCGTCGCACCCGACAGCTTGACGCCGGCACGCAAAGCCTGGCCGTGCGGATCAAGGCCGGGGAACGACGGCAGCAGCGACGGATGGATGTTGAGCATCCGCCCATACCAGGCTTTGGTGAACTCGGCCGTGAACAGGCGCATGAAGCCGCCCAGACAGATCAACTCGATGCCGTGCTCATCGAGCGCTGCCTGTAGCACCTTCTCGAAGCCGGCGCGATCCTTCCCGAACGGCTTGCTCTCGATCACCAGCGTGTTGACGCCGCTCGCTTTGGCCCGTTCCAGTCCGAGCGCATCGGCCTTGTTCGAAATGACGAGGGAGATCTCGGCCGGGAAATCCGCCGAGCTTGCGGCCCTGATCAGCGCGGCCATGTTGGAGCCGCGGCCGGAGATCAGGATGGCGACGCGGCGCTTCATCACAGCGCCAGATCGAGGTGGCCGTTATAGACGACGCGGTGCTCGCCCTCGGCCGGGATCACGGTGCCGAGCTGCGCCACGGTCTCGCCGGCGTCGGTGAAGACCTCGATCACCTTGTCGACCTTGTCGGGCTCGACGATCGCGATCATGCCGATGCCGCAATTGAAGGTGCGCAGCATTTCCAGCTCGGCGATGCCGGCCTGTGCCGCCAGCCATTTGAACACCGGCAGCACCGGCAGACGCGCGAGGTCAATGCCGACGCCGAGATGCTGCGGCAGCACCCGCGGAATGTTGTCGGTGAAGCCGCCGCCAGTGATGTGGGCGAGCCCCTTCACCGCGCCGGTCTCGCGGATCGCGCGCAGGCAGGATTTGACGTAGAGCCGCGTCGGCGTCAGCAGCGCGCCGCCGAGCGTCATCACGGGTGCGAACGGCGCTTGCGCGGTGAAGCCGAGGCCTGATTGTTCCACGATCTTGCGGACCAGTGAAAAGCCGTTGGAATGCACGCCGGAAGAGGCAAGACCGATCACGGCGTCGCCCGCCGCGATGTCCTTGCGCGGCAGCAGCGTGCCCCGCTCCGCCGCGCCGACGGCAAAGCCGCCGAGATCGTAATCGCCGTCCTTGTACAGGCCGGGCATCTCGGCGGTCTCACCGCCGATCAGGGCGCAGCCGGATTCGCGGCAGCCTTCCGCGACGCCCGCGACGATCGAGGCCGTGGCCTCGGGGTCGAGCTTGCCGCAGGCGAAATAGTCCAGAAAGAACAACGGCTCGGCGCCCTGCACCACGAGATCGTTGACGCTCATGGCGACGAGGTCGATGCCGATCCCGCCGTGCAGCCCGGTCTCGATCGCGATCTTGACCTTGGTGCCGACCCCATCGGTCGCGGCGACCAGGACGGGGTCCTTGAAACCGGCCGCCTTGAGGTCGAACAGGCCGCCGAAGCCGCCGATCTCGGCATCGGCGCCCGGCCGCGCCGTGGCGCGCACCATCGGCTTGATCAAATCGACCAGGCGGTTGCCCGCGTCGATATCGACGCCTGAATCGGCGTAAGTAAGGCCGTTTTTGCGGTCGGTCATGCCCGATTTCCAGTGGGTTTGCGGCTGGTTACGTCGAATTCCGGGGACACGCAATGGCTCGCATGGCGCTCCTGCCTATACTATGTAGATATCAACCGGTTCAGCCTCCCGAGGGGCCGGATTCGAGGTCAGACCGGGTGCCGGGAAGCGCTTTCGTGAGTATTCCGAACATCATCACGCTGGGCCGCATCATGCTGGTCCCGATCATCGTCTGGGCCATCGTGTCGAGCCAAATGGAGGTCGCGTTCGCCGTCTTCCTGATCGCCGGTATCAGCGACGCCGTGGACGGCTTCCTGGCCAAGCGCTTCAACATGACGAGCGAGCTCGGGGCCCTGCTCGACCCGCTCGCAGACAAGGCGTTGCTGGTCTCGATCTACATGGCGCTGGGCATCTGGGGCGCGATCCCGCGCTGGATCGTGATCCTGGTGGTCTCGCGCGACATCATGATTGTCGCCGCCGTGATCGTATCCTGGCTGTTCGACCGGCCGGTCGAGATGAAGCCGTCGAAAGTGTCGAAGCTCAACACGGTCGCCCAGGTGGCGTTCGCGGCGCTGGTGCTGGCGGCGCTTGCCTTCGGCTTCAAGCCGGCCCCTTATGATATTATCCTGATGGGCCTCGTCACGGTCTTCACGCTCTCCTCGGTGTCGCTCTATCTGGTCGAATGGCTGCGGCACATGAGTACGATCGAGGCCAAGTAGCACGATCGAAGCCAAATGAGGGAATGCGGCCCCGCAAAAGGCCAACTCCCGCCCGATCAAGTCGGAATTCTCTTCAGACGGGCCGGCGCGCCGGCATGGAGCAAGACAAGCGTGGCAGGCCGCGTCCATCCCCGACAATTGGCGTTTTCGCTTCCGCATGCGGAGAGCCTCAGCCGGGACAATTTCCTCGAGGGCCCCGCCAACGCGGCCGGTGTGGCGCTGATCGACAGCTGGCCGGAATGGCCGAACCGGATCATGTGGCTCGCCGGCCCGGAAGGCAGCGGCAAGAGCCACCTTGCCGCGATCTGGGCCGAAATATCAGGCGCCCGCTCGACCGCCGCCAACGTCCTGACCGCCGCCGGCGTTCCGGGCGCGCTCGCCACCGGCGCCCTGGTGGTCGAGGATCTCCGGGCGGGCGATTTCGACGAACGCGCCCTCTTTCACCTGATGAACCTTGCCCGCGAGGACGGCGCCTACGTGCTCTTCACCGGACGCGAGCTGCCGGCCGCGCTGGAGATCGAGCTTCGCGACCTGCGCTCGCGTCTGCGCGCTGTGCCGGTGGTCACGCTGCTGCCCCCGGACGACCAGCTCTTCCGCGGCCTGATCGTGAAATTCTGCGCCGACCACCAGCTCAATGTGGACGAGAGCGTGGTCAGCTATCTCGCCACCCGCCTGGAGCGGTCCTCGGCCGCCGCCCGCCAGGCCGTGGAACTGCTCGACAGCGAGGCCCTGCGGCTCGGCCGCCCCGTCACCAGGGCGCTGGCCGCCGAGCTGCTGCGGGATGCCTGATCCCGCTCACCCGCCCGCAGGCCGCGAGGCCCGCTTGACGCAGCGAAGCGGCGGAACATCAATGTCATCGAAACGTCATCGCTGTAACACATGCTCCCGCGGGTTTTGCGCATAGATCGCAAAGTGAGGCGAGACAGGATGGACAGACTTCTGATGGACTCTGCGCAAACCATTGAAACAAAAGAAAAAATCGTGGAAGCCGAGGGTCTGCCGGCGATCGCCTCCAGCCCCGAACGATTCATCAATCGCGAGCTCTCCTGGCTGCATTTCAACCGCCGCGTCCTGGAGGAATCGGTCAATTCCAACCACCCGATGCTGGAGCGGGTGCGATTCCTGTCGATTTCAGCAAATAACCTCGACGAATTCTTCATGGTCCGCGTCGCCGGCATCAAGGCCCAGGTGCGCGAGGGCATCGCCGAACGCAGCCCCGACGGCTTGACGCCGTCCGAGCAGCTCGCGCTGATCAACCGCACCGTGTCCGAACTTGCCTCCGACCAGCAGGCGATCTGGCGCGACCTGCGCGGCACGCTGGCCGATGCCGGCATCGTGCTGGTCGACGGCAAGGACGTCACCAAGGCGGAACGGACCTGGATCGAGGAGTACTTCCTCAACAACGTGTTCCCGTTGCTGACGCCGCTGGCGATCGACCCGGCGCACCCCTTCCCGTTCATCCCGAGCCTCGGCTTCACCATCGCGCTCCAGCTCACGCGTGCCGCCGACGGCAAGCAGATGAACGCGCTGATCCGCATGCCCGGCAAGATCGACCGCTTCATCCGCCTGCCGGCCGACGGCAAGATCGTTCGGCTGATCTCGCTGGAACAGGCTACCGCCCTGTTCATCAACCGCCTGTTCCCCGGCTACAATCTGCACGGCCAGGGCGCCTTCCGGATCATCCGCGACTCCGAGCTCGAAATCGAGGAAGAGGCGGAAGACCTCGTCCGCCTGTTCGAGACGGCGCTGAAGCGCCGCCGCCGCGGATCGGTGATCCGGCTCGAGATCGACGCCAAGATGCCGGAGCAGTTGCGCAACTTCGTTCAGCACGCGCTGTCGGCCGCCGACGACGAGGTCTTCCTGGTCGACGGCGTGCAGGCGATGAACGAGCTCTCGCAGCTCACCCGCATCGACCGTCCCGATCTTGAATTCACCCCTTACGTGCCGCGCCACCCCGAGCGTGTGCGCGAGCATGGCGGCGACATCTTTGCCGCGATCCGGCAGAAGGATCTCGTCGTCCATCATCCTTACGAATCCTTCGACGTCGTGGTGCAGTTCCTGCAGCAGGCCGCACGCGACCCCGATGTCGTCGCGATCAAGCAGACGCTCTACCGCACCTCCAACAACTCGCCGATCGTGCGCACGCTCGCCGAAGCCGCCGAGGCCGGCAAATCCGTCACGGCGCTGATCGAGCTGAAGGCGCGCTTCGACGAGGAAGCCAACATCCGCTGGGCGCGCGACCTTGAACGCGCCGGCGTGCAGGTCGTCTACGGCTTCCTTGAGCTGAAGACGCACGCAAAACTCTCGATGGTGGTGCGCCGCGAGGGTGGCAGCCTCACCACCTATGTTCATACCGGCACCGGCAACTATCACCCGGTCACCGCGCGCATCTACACCGATCTTTCCTACTTCACCTCCGATCCGACCATCGGCCGCGATGCCGCGCGCGTGTTCAATTTCATCACCGGCTACGCCGCGCCGAGCGATCTGGAAAAGATGGCGGTGTCGCCGCTGACCTTGCGCAAGCGCATCATCGAGCACATCCAGGGCGAGACCGCGCATGCGCGGCACGGCCGGCACGGCGCGGTCTGGATGAAGATGAATGCGCTGGTCGACCCCGATATCATCGACGCGCTCTACGAGGCTTCCCAGGCCGGCGTGCAGGTCGAGCTCGTGGTGCGCGGCATCTGTTGCCTGCGCCCCGGCATTCCCGGCCTGTCCGAGAACATCCGCGTCAAGTCGATCATCGGCCGCTTCCTGGAACACGGCCGAATCTACTGCTTCGGCATGGGCCAGGGCCTGCCGAGCGCCAAGGCGGCTGTGTATATCTCGTCCGCCGACATGATGCCGCGTAACCTCGACCGCCGCGTCGAGGTGCTGTGTCCGCTGCAAAATCCAACGGTGCATCAGCAGGTTCTCGAACAGATCATGGTCGCCAACCTGAAAGACAATGAACAGAGCTGGCAGTTGTTGCCGGACGGGTCCTCAACGCGTATGAAGACCGCGAAAGGCGAGGAGCCTTTCAACGTCCACAACTACTTCATGACAAATCCGAGTCTGTCTGGCCGTGGAAAGTCGCTCAAGGAATCCTCGCCGCGTCGTCTCACGCGCCGGAACGAACGCCATCCGTCCTGATCGGGGATTTCCGACGTGAAGCGGCCGCGCAAGCGCGGCTCGAGCGTCGCGGTCATCGACATCGGCTCCAACTCGGTCCGTCTCGTCGTCTACGAGGCGCTGGCGCGGAGTCTCATTCCGATCTTCAACGAGAAGACGCTGTGCGGTCTCGGGCGCGAGGTGCAGAGCACCGGCCTGCTCGCCCCCGACGCCGTCGACAAGGCGCTGACCTCGCTCAAGCGCTTTCGCGCCTTGTGCCGCGTGATGCAGGTCGGACGCGTGTTTGCGATCGCCACAGCCGCCTGCCGCGACGCCTCCAACGGCCCCGATTTCATCGCCAAGGCCGAGCGCATCTGCGCCGTGAAGATCGAGATCCTGTCGGGCCCGCGCGAGGCGCGGCTGTCGGCGCTCGGCGTGATCTCAGGCATCCATCATCCCGACGGCATCGTCGGCGACCTCGGCGGCGGCTCGCTCGAATTGATCGACGTGCGCAAGAACAGCGTGCGCAGCGGCGTGACCCTGCCGCTCGGCGGGCTCGCGCTGCAGGATCTTGCGCACAGATCGCTCAAGCGCGCCGATCGCATCGTGCGCGAGGAGCTCGACGAGGTGCCGCAGCTGACCGCGGGCCGCGGCCGCAACTTCTACGCGGTCGGCGGGACCTGGCGCGCCCTCGCGCGCATTCATATCATCCAGAGCGGCTATCCGCTCCAGGTGATGCACGGCTATTCGCTGTCCGCGGCGGAGGCGCTCGACTTTTCCCGCAGGCTGCGGCGCCTGGCGGCCGCGAACATGCTCGCCGACATCGAGAGCGTTGCCGACGCGCGCCGCCCGCTCCTCACCTATGCGGCCCTGGTGCTCGAGCACATCATCCGGGTGGCGAAGCCGAAGACCATCGTGTTCTCGACCTTCGGCGTGCGCGAGGGCCTGCTGCATGAGAAGCTGCCGGAGGCGGAACGCAACAAGGACGGCCTGATCTGCGCCGCGGAGGAGCTGAACCAGCTGCTGTCGCGCTCGGCGAAGCACGCCCGCGAGCTGATCGCCTGGACCGATCGCCTCGTGCGCGTGGTCAAGCTGCGCGAGACCGAGGAAGACCGGCGGCTGCGCCACACCGCGTGCCTCTTGTCCGACATCGGCTGGCGCGTGCATCCGGATCACCGCGGCGAGCAGACGCTAAGCCTCGTCGTCAACGGCAATTTCGGCGCGATCACCCACACCGAGCGCGCCTTCGTCGGCCTGTCGGTATTCTATCGCTATGCGGGCCTCAGCGAAGAAAATCAGCCGCCGGTCACCACGCAGGAGTTGCTGACGCCGGCGCAGCTCGAGCGCGCGCGTCTCTTGGGCGCTGCGTTCCGCGTCGCGCATCTGATCTCGGCGGCACGTCCGGGTGTCCTGCCCGCCACGCATTTCCGCAGCCAGGGACGTAAATTGATGCTGGTGTTCGAGCACCGCCTCGGCGACCTCGTCGCCGACCGCGTCGGCAGCCGTTTCCGCCAGCTCGCCCGCCTGATTGGCCGCGCCGGCTCGATCGTGCGGCGCTGACGAACAGGAACAGGGCGTCAAACGAGCGGCTGGGTTCTTCAATCAGCAGCAGCCATCCGATCGCGGCTGCCCGCCGGCGCGACGATGGCTTGCAGTCCACCGAGCTCGGACTCGGCGAGAATGAGCTGCCATCCATAGGCACTGAGCACGTCCTGAACGATCGCGAGGCCGAGGCCGGCCCCTTCGCCACGCTCGTCCAGCCTGACCCCGCGTTCGAGCACGCGTGAACGTTCGGCCGGCGCGATGCCCGGACCATCATCCTCGACCGTGATCGCCGGTTTCGCCGCATCCGCGACTATGCGCACTTCGCTCTTGGCGTGACGAGCGGCGTTTTCCAAGAGATTGCCGAGCACTTCCGCCAGATCAGTGCGATCGAGCGGGACGCTCGGCTCGCCCGTCATGCAGGTCTTGAAGGCGATCCGCTGTGCCGCAGGCGTACGCGCCAGCGTCAGGATCAGGGACTGGACAAGCGGTCTGAGCGGCGTGGAAATACTGCCGCGCAGGCGAGCCGTCCCCCTCGCCCGCGCACGTGCCAGCTCGCGGTCGACGTGACGGCTCATTGTCTCGCCGACGGCCTCGATTGCCTGCGCGACCTCCTGCTCACCGCGCTGACGCAACAGCGCGACATCGGCCGCGAGTGCGGCAAGCGGCGTCTTCAGCCCGTGTGCCAGGTCGGCCGCGCGGCTGCGCGACCGTTCGATTTCGCGTTCCTGGGCGTCGATCAGGCTGTTGACCTCTTCCACCAGCGGCTTCACCTCAGTCGGGACCTCGACAGGGAGATGCTTGCGCTGCCCCGAGCGGACGTCCGCGACGCCGCGGCGAAGTGCGTCCAGCGGACGAAGGCCCAGGCCGACTTGGATCGAGGTGGCCGCCGCCAGCACCAGCCCCAGCACGCCAAGCGCCAGCGCCAGATCCCTGGCGAAATGCGAGGCGGCGGCCGACACGCGGGCGAGATCGGCCGCCACCGCGACGCGCACCGGCGCGCGGCGGTCCCCCAGGGTGAGCATCACGCGGCGTTCGCTGACTAGGAGCCGCGTGTCTGCGGGTCCAGGGATGACATGACGATGCAATTCGCGAGGCGACGGCTCATCCCGCGGCAGGTCCAACGCCGTGTCCCAGAGCGAACGTGAACGCAGCACCTGACCGCCATCGTCCGATACCTGCCAGTACAAGCCCGAAAGAGGGTCTGCAAAACGAGGATCGGCCGGCGGCCGGCCCACCACCAGCCTGCCCTGCGCATCGGCGTCGATACCCGCGACGAGTTGCTTCAGATAAACGTCGAGATCCTCGCCGATGGTGCGCGCGACATGGCGTTCGAACAGCAACGTCAGCCCGGCGCCGGCAATCGTCAGCGCGATCAGGATAGCTACGAGTCCGCCAGCGACCAGTCGCAGCCGCAGCGAGCCCCAGCTCATGGCGTCGTCTCCGGTACCAGATAACCGAAGCCGCGCCGGGTCTCGATCAGGTCGGCACCGAGCTTCTTGCGCACGCGGCCGATCAGCACTTCGAGCGCATTCGACTCGTGGTCCTCGCCGTGGCCATAGACGTTTTCATCGAGCTCCTGCTGCGATACGACGCGGCCGCGATGGTGCAGGAGAAAGGCGATCAGGCGGTATTCCAACGGCGACAACGCGACGGGTACGCCGCGCAGCATCACCTTCATTTGACGCTCGTCGAGCTCGACCTCGCCGGCGATGATCCGTGGCGAGGCATGCCCCGCCGAGCGGCGCACGATCGAGCGCAGCCGCGCCAGCAATTCCTCCATGCGGAACGGTTTCGGCAGGTAATCGTCGGCGCCCGCGTCGATGCCATCGACGCGCTCGGCCCAGCTGCCGCGCGCCGTCAGGATCAGCACCGGCATAGACCGCCCATTCGCGCGCCAGCGCTTGAGCACCGCCAGACCGTCCATGCCGGGCAAGCCGAGATCGAGGACGATCGCGCCGTAATCCTCGGTGTCACCGCGGAACCAGGCTTCCTCGCCGTTGCCGACGGTCTCGACCACATAACCGGCCGCGCGCAGCGCCCTCTCCACATCGGCCGCGATCCGTCGATCGTCCTCCACGAGCAGCACGCGCATCACTTCTCCTTGATGCGTTCGATCTCGCCGCTACGCGCGTCCACATGCGCTTCGTAGAGCCGGCCCTTGTCGTCGACCAGGCGAAACTCGTAAATCCAGCGGCCGCGCTCACGCTCTATCTCGACCCCCGCAACCTCGCCCGGCAGCTTGCCACGAAGCGAGGCGAGAATGTCGGCGAGCGACTTGATCTCGCCGGCCTCGACTGCGCGGCGAACCGCGTCCGGCGCGCCCTTATCGTGGTCGCCTGCGGCCGCAGGCATCGGCGCGAGCAGGAATCCTGCCAGCAGCGGCACCGCGAGGAATTCCAGAAAGCCTGAGGATTGCATTGGCAGAGAATGCCCCAATCGACCTGACAAATTGCTGACGTGGATCAACAGGCGGCCGTCAGGGCGGTTCTGGCACTGTCCGCCCATCGCCTCGCCGCATGACGCGGCCGGGCGCCACAAGCTGGAGAGAACATGCGCAAGATCACCATCATCGCCGCCACCGCCGCCTTGCTCGTAGCCGCCGCGACCGCTCACGCCGGCAGCCTCGGGCGTCCCTGCACTGCGGCGCCGCAGACCAGCTGGCTGTCGATCGAGCAATTGCAGTCCAAGATCGAAGCCCAGGGCTACAAGGTCCAGAAGGCCAAGCTCAAGAACGCCTGCGGCGAGCTCTACACGATCGACAAGTCCGGCAGCCGGGTCGAATTGTTCGTCGATCCGACCAGCGGCCGGATCGTCGGTCAGCTGTAAGGGGCCGCATCATGAGCGCCATTCACGATACGGTCGTAGCCGGCGGCGCCAAGCCGCCGGCTACGGTAAAGGTCTGGGACCTTTTCGTGCGCGTATTCCATTGGTCGCTGGCCGGGCTGTTTCTGCTCGCCTATGCGACCGGGGACGAGATAGAAAAGATCCATATCGCCGCCGGCTACACCATTGCCGGGTTGCTTGCGCTCCGGATCGTGTGGGGCTTCGTGGGACCGCGCCATGCACGCTTCAGCGACTTCGTGCGCTCGCCGCGCGCGGTGCTCGCCTATATGCGCGATGTGGCGCTGCTCAGGGCGCCACGCTTTCTTGGCCACAATCCTGCCGGCGGCATGATGGTCGTGGCGCTGATCGTCATGCTGATCGGCACCTGCACCACCGGCTACATGATGACGACCGACAGCTTCTGGGGAGCGAAATGGGTGGAGGAGGTCCATGAGGCGTTCGCCAACCTCACGATCGGCCTCGTGGTCGTCCATGTGCTTGGCGTCCTGCTGGCAAGCTTCGAGCACCGTGAGAGCCTGGTGACGGCGATGATCACGGGAAGGAAGCGTCCATCATGAGCGAGGTCGGTTGGCCTGCCCGCCCCCTTTCCGAAAGGCGCGACGACAGCTTGACCTCTGCGGCCATGAAGCAATCGACTGAGATCAACCGAAGCGCGCCACGAACGGCGAGCAGCCTTCCAAAGGGGCTGGCCCGCTTGAGGCAAATCAACCCATCGATGCTCCGGTGGGCTAAGCGAAACCTGCAATCGATCAGCGCTTCGCTCGCCTCCAGGTCTGGGTTTTTCCTCATGCGAGTCCGTCGCAGAACTCTCCCTCTCACCTCGTCCGGGGGCGTGCTCGTTCGTGCGCTCTTCGCCGTTGCATTGAGCCTGCTGAGTTCGGTATCGATGGCGCAGGACGAGGTGAAGCTGAGCGATGCGCAGGCGCGCAATCTCGGCGTCCGCGTAACCCATCCGGTTGCCAGCCGGACCGATCTGACGCTGCCCTACCCGGTCCAGATCATGGTCCCCACGCCGCAATTGTGGGTCGTCAGCGCACCGGTGGCGGGCATGGTCGCCAACCTCCTGGTCGGGCGCGGCGACCGCGCCACGGCCGGCCAGCCGCTGGTCACCCTGGAGAGTCCAAGCTTCGTCTCCCAGCAACGCGACTATTTGCACGCGATCGCGCAGGAGCATCTCGCGAGCCAGCAACTCAAGCGGAACGTCGATCTGTTCGAGGGCAAGGCCGTGCCGCAACGCGTGCTGGAGGCGAGCCAGGCCGAAGCGCGCCAGGCCGCTCTCGTCGTCGCCGAACGGCGCCAGATGCTGCGCCTCAGCGGGATGTCGGACGATGCCATTTCCCGACTGGCCCAGGAAGCGGCGATCAGCGGCACGCTCACGGTCAATGCGCCGCAAACCGCGTCCGTGGTCGACGTCGCGGTGTCGCCAGGGCAGCGGCTCGAACAATCCGCGCCGCTGGTCAAGCTGGCGCGGCTGTCGCCGCTATGGGCCGAGATCGCAGTTCCCGCCGCCAATATTCGAGCGATCCGCACCGGTGC
The DNA here is from genome assembly GCF_003957705.1 of Bradyrhizobium sp. LVM 105. Classification (NCBI taxonomy): domain Bacteria; kingdom Pseudomonadati; phylum Pseudomonadota; class Alphaproteobacteria; order Hyphomicrobiales; family Nitrobacteraceae; genus Bradyrhizobium; species Bradyrhizobium sp. LVM 105. The sequence continues at coordinate 121,853 of NZ_QZMV01000006.1, forward strand.
GAAAGTCGAGATCGAGGGCTATTCCACGCCCGGCACGGTCGTGCTGGTCTCCGAGACCATCGACCCTGCCACCCAGACCATCCTGGTGCGCGCGGAGGTCCCCAACGACGGCGAGCTGCATCCCGGTCAGACCACCGCGGCCCGCATCGGCTTTCTTTCCGCCGGCGAAAGCGCCTTTGAGATTCCCTATAGCGGGCTGATCCGGAGGGGCGAGCAGACCTCGGTCTTCGTCGCCTTCGACGGCGGCTTCCGCCTGGTCCCGGTCAAGCTGCTCGCTGAGGATCAGGATCACGTCGTCGTGTCGGGCCCGATTACGGACCGGGATGCGATCGCGATCGGCGGCATCTCGGCGCTTCGCGGCATTCTCTTAGGCCTGGGACAATAGATGCTCCGCCGCCTGGTTGCGTTCGCGTTGTCGCAGCGGCTGTTCGTGATGCTGAGCGTGCTGCTGCTGATCGGCGCGGGCGCCGTCCTCCTGCCCGGCCTGCCGATCGACGCCTTTCCCGACGTCTCGCCGGTTCAGGTGAAGATCATCATGAAGGCGCCGGGCCTCACCCCCGAAGAAGTCGAGCAGCGCATTACCGTCCCCGTCGAGCTCGAGCTGCTCGGATTGCCGAACAAGAAGGTGCTTCGTTCGACCACGAAATACGCGCTGGCCGACATCACCGTCGATTTCGAGGACGGCACCGACATCTACTGGGCACGCAACCAGGTCTCGGAGCGCCTGTCGAACATCTCGCGCGACTTCCCGGAAGGGGTGAGCGGCGGTCTGGCGCCGATCACGAGCCCCCTCGGCGAGATGTTCATGTTCACCATCGACAGTCCCGAGCTTTCGCTCGCCGAGCGCCGGACCCTGCTCGACTGGGTGATCCGCCCCGCGCTGCGGACCGTGCCCGGCGTTGCCGACGTCAATGCGCTCGGCGGCTATGTCCGCGCCTTCGAGATCGTGCCGCGCAACGACGCGCTGGCGGCGCGCGGCATTTCCTACGACCTGTTTCGCCGAGCCATCGAAGCCAACAGCCGCAACGACGGCGCCGGACGGGTGAACCAGGGCGAGGACAGCGCGCTGGTTCGGATCGAAGGCAGCATCCGTTCGATCGAGGACATCAAGGCCATCGTGGTCGACACCCGCGAGGGTGTGCCGATCCTGGTCAACGACGTCGCGACCGTCAAAGTCGGGACGCTGACGCGCTATGGCGCCGTCACGGCGGACGGCCGCGGCGAAACCGTCGAGGGGCTCGTCCTCGGCCTGCGCGGCGCCAACGCGGGTCAGCTCATCCGCGACGTACGCGCCCGGCTCGCCGAGCTGCAAGGCTCGCTGCCCAAGAGTGTTTCGATCAACGTGTTCTATGACCGCAGCCGCCTGGTCAATCGCGCCGTCGGCACCGTGGTGCGGGCCCTCGGCGAGGCCACCGCTCTCGTCATCGTTCTTCTGCTGCTCTTCCTCGGCAATTGGCGGGCTTCGCTCGTGATCGCGCTCAGCCTGCCGCTCGCCATCGTGATCGCGTTGATCATCATGCGCGTGGTGGGAATGTCGGCCAACCTGATGAGCCTCGGCGGACTTGCGATCGCGATCGGCATGCTGATCGACGCCCTGGTGGTCGTGGTCGAGAACATCGTCGGCAACCTCGGCAAGCACGAACCGGGCAAGTCTCTCCCGCTGATCCACCTGATCTACCGTTCGGTTTGCGAAGTGCTGGAGCCGGTCGCCTCGGGCGTGCTCATCATCATCATCGTGTTCGTCCCCCTGCTGACGCTGCAGGGGCTGGAGGGCAAGCTGTTCATCCCGGTCGCGCTGGCCATCATTTTCGCGCTGGCCGGCTCGCTGCTGCTGGCGCTCACCGTGATCCCGGTCGCGACCTCCTTCGTGCTCAAATCCGCCTCGCATCGCGATCCCCTGCTGGTGCGTGCGGCCCAACGGGTCTACGCCCCGGCACTGGACTGGGCCTTGAACAACGAGCGCAAGGTGATGGCGGCTGCCCTGATCGGCCTGGTCGCGGCGGGCTTCGCCTACACCAAGCTCGGCAAGACCTTCATGCCGACGATGGACGAAGGCGATGTCATCGTCAGCGTGGAGACGCTTCCCTCCGTCAACCTCGACGAGTCGCTTGCCATGAACGCCAGGCTCCAGACCGCGCTTTTGGCCGTGCCTGATATTGCCGGCATCGTCGCCCGCACCGGGTCGGACGAGCTTGGCCTCGATCCCATGGGTCCCAACCAGACCGACACGTTCCTCGTGCTCAAGCCGGCGGCCGAGCGCGCGACCGACAACCGCGAGGCCCTGCTGCAGAAGCTTCGCGAGGTCCTGACCGGCTTTCCCGGCATCTCGCTCAGCTTCACCCAGCCCATCGACATGCGCGTGCAGGAGATGATCAGCGGCGTGCGCGGCGACGTCGCCGTCAAGATCTTCGGCCCCGACATCGCCAGGTTGAATGAAACCGCGGCAAGACTGTCGGCGATCCTCTCCAGCATCGACGGGGCCGAGGACGTCTACACCACGCTGAACGAAGGCGCCCAATATTACACGGTCGCGGTCAATCGCATGGAGGCCGGCCGCCTCGGCCTGACCGTGGACTCCATCGTCAACTCGCTGCGAACCCAGATCGAGGGCCGAACCATCGGGACCGCGCTCGAGGAGGGACGCCGCACGCCGATCCTGGTCCGGGGCAGCGAGACGACGCGGGAAGCGCCGACGCTGCTGGCGAGCCTGCCGCTGACGCTGGCCTCGGGACAGCATGTCGCGTTGTCACAGGTCGTCCGCATCCAGCGCGTCGACGGTCCGGTGAAGATCGACCGCGAGGACGGCGCCCGCATGAGCGTGGTGCGCGCCAACGTGCGCGGCCGCGACATGGTCGGATTCGTCGAAGCCGCACGCCAGAAGGTGGCGAGCGAGCTGCCGCTTCCGAACGGCTACCGGCTGACCTGGGGCGGACAGTTCGAGAACCAGCAACGCGCCGCCGCGCGCCTGTCGATCGTGGTTCCCGTCGCGATCGGCCTGATCTTCGTGCTGCTGTTCACCACGTTCGGCGCCATCCGCCAGGCCTTGCTGGTGCTCGTCAACATTCCCTTTGCCCTGATCGGCGGCGTCTTCGCCCTGGTGGTGACGGGTGAGTACCTGTCGGTGCCGGCCTCGGTCGGATTCATCGCGCTGCTCGGCATTGCCGTGCTCAACGGCGTCGTCCTGGTGTCCTATTTCAATCAGCTGCGCGCCCACGGCCTCCCCGAGCACCGCATCGTCGTCGAGGGCGCCATGCGCAGGCTGCGGCCCGTGCTGATGACCGCGAGCATCACGGCGCTGGGCCTGATCCCGCTGCTGTTCGCATCCGGTCCGGGATCCGAGGTGCAGCGACCGCTTGCCATCGTCGTGATCGGAGGATTGCTGTCCTCCACCCTGCTCACCCTGATTCTCCTGCCGATCCTGTATCGCCGCTATGGCGGGACGTCGAAGGTGGCGAAATGATCGACCAGCTTGTCTGCCTCACGCTGATCGTGCCGCATCGGCTGCGCGACGAGGTGTTCGACCATCTCGCCGAACAGAGCGATCTGGTCTCCGGATTCACGGCCACGCCGGGCTCGGGTCACGGCACCGAGGTTCGATTGCATACGGCCGCCGAACGCGTGAAGGGCCATGCCGACCAGACCGTCGTGCAGGTGGTGCTGGCAGGCAAAGATGCCAGCCGGCTGCTCGACCGTCTGCGGGTTTCGTTCGCCGGAACCAAGCTGGTCTACTGGACGACGCAGGTCATGGAACTCGGCCGGATCGACTGAGAGGTCGGCCTATTCGGCCGACGCCCTGGCGTGGCGCTCGGACGATTCCAGCGCGGCGGCGGTCAGTTTGCGTCGGCGCCAGATGGTGCCGACCACCAGCACGACGATGACGCCGAGCGCGGCGCAGAAATATTCGCCGCCGGCCCCGCCATGGCCGAACTGCGGCGGGATACGCAAGGCACCGAGCATGCTGTCGAGCGAGGCGCCGAACGGACCGTCGAACAGCGTGTGCAGCCTGGGCGCGACGCCGGGATCGGTCGCCATCACCTCGCCCGCGATCCAGCCGAGCAGCGCCGCACCGGCCCAGACCAGCACCGGCAGCTTTTCGAGCAGCGCCATGATCAGCGCCGCGCCGGCGACGATCAGCGGCACGCTGATGGCAAGGCCGAGGATCAGGAGCGGCACGCTGCCATTGGCAGCGGCAGCCACCGCGATGACGTTGTCGAGACTCATGACGATGTCGGCGACCACGACGATCTGGATGGCGTGCCACAGATGCGCGGCGGCGTCGACGTCGTCCTCGTCCTCGTGTTCCGGCACCAGGAGCTTGGCCGCGATCACGATCAGCGCGAGTCCGCCGATCAGCTTGAGGTACGGCAGCTCCATCAGCGTTGCGACGATGCCGGTGAAGATGATCCGCAGCATCACCGCCGCACCGGCACCGAAGATCATGCCCCACAGCCGGTGTCGCGGCGAGAGGCCGCGGCAGGCCAGCGCAATCACCAGCGCGTTGTCGCCGGAGAGCAGGATGTTGATCCAGATGATCTTGCCGACCGCGATCCAGAAGGTCGGCGCAGCCATCTCGTTGCGAAACTGGGTGAAGAACGCCCCGATCGTCGCGGGATCGAAGATCTGCCAGAGCCAGTCCACAATGAGTCCTTTCGTCCGGTCTTTAACTTACGGCGGATTGATCAGCCGACGATCTCGTTGCCCGAGAAGAACTGCGCGATCTCGATCGCGGCCGTCTCCGGCGCATCCGAGCCGTGCACCGAATTCTCGCCGATCGACTTGGCGTAGAGCTTGCGGACGGTGCCCTCGGCCGCCTTGGCCGGATCGGTCGCGCCCATCACCTCGCGGTACTTGGCGATCGCGCCCTCGCCTTCCAGCACCTGCACCACGACCGGAGCGGAGGTCATGAACTCGACCAGCTCGCCGAAGAACGGGCGCGCCTTGTGGACGGCATAGAAGGTCTCGGCCTGTTCCTTGGTCATGCGGATGCGTTTCTGCGCGACGATCCGCAGGCCCGCCTTTTCGATCACGGCATTGACGGCGCCGGTCAGGTTACGCTCGGTCGCGTCGGGCTTGATGATCGAGAAAGTCCGTTCGATGGCCATGATCTTGTCCTTGGGAAGAAAAGCGGTGATTGCCGGGTTGCGGGGCTTATATCGGCGCCTTTGCCGGACGGCAAGCGAGCGCCGGGACGACATCACAGGCTTCGCCGCCGGCGGCACGGCCGGATCCGGACATGAATTACCGAGATTTCACCGAGATGAACCGAATCTGAAGCCTCCATTCAGGCTTTGGTTCGGCCTGCCGGCTTATGCTCCTTCCATCGAAGCCCAAACCTGACCATCAGGCGGACGTTTCGGCGCCTTTCCATCGACGCGGATCGCCCCCGCGCCGGCAGTTTTGAGGAGATCACCATGTTGAGGAAACTTTCGCTTGCCGCTGTCGCTGCGGTTGCGCTCGGTGCCGCGTTGGCGCCGACCTCGGCCTCCGCTCACTGGCGTGGCGGCGGCCCGGGCTGGCATGGGCATGGCGGTGGCGGCTGGCACGGCGGCTACCGCTGGGGCGGACCGCGCTTCTATGCCCCGGTCTCCTACGGTTATGGCGGCTGCTATGTGCGCCGGCTGGTCCCGACCCCCTGGGGACCCCGCTGGCGGCTGATCAACCGCTGCTACTGAGCCCGACAGCACCTTTCTAAACCCCCAAGGTATCTGCGCCCCCCACAGGTACCTTCCAAGAGAAGCCCCGGCGATCCCCCCGCCGGGGCTTCGCATTTTGAGTGGATGGCGCGGGGTTCATGCAATTTTGACGAGAATGGCAGTGATCCCCAAGGAATGGCGAAACCATTTTGGGGGTCAATGACTTGGTACCGTGTCTTTACTCTGAGCACACGGAACCGCGCGATGGTTGGGCCCTTTGCCAATGACAGCGAACAGATCGACCGGCGCACCAGCCGCTCGATTTGCGATGCCGTGGGCGAACGGCTCCAGCAGAGCCTGCGTCCCGAAACACGGCTCCCGACCCATCTCGAGCAGCTCCTCAACGAGCTGGAGCGGCGCGACCGCGACGCGCATTGAGCGGCGGTCAAGCCATCGCAGAAACGGGTTGCGTTTGACCACGGCTGCGGTGACAAGGCCGCATGCTGTCCATTACCGACCTCTCCATCCGCCTCGCCGGACGCCTTCTGATTGACCAGAGTTCCGTGCAGATCACGCCTGGCTCGCGCGTCGGTCTGGTCGGACGCAACGGCACCGGCAAGTCGACGCTGTTCAAGGTGATCCGCGGCGAGCTGGCCGCCGAGCACGGCTCGGTGACCTTGCCGCCGCGCTGGCGGATCGGCAGCCTGGCCCAAGAAGCCCCGAACGGGCCGGAAAGCCTGATCTCCGTCGTGCTCAAGGCCGACCTCGAACGCGACGCGCTGCTCACTGAAGCCGAGAGCGCGACCGATCCGCATCGGATCGCCGAGATCCAGACCCGCCTGGTCGACATCGACGCGCATTCGGCGCCGAGCCGCGCCGCCGCGATTCTCTCCGGCCTCGGCTTCTCCGCCGCCGATCAGCTCCGCCCCTGCGCCGAATTCTCCGGCGGCTGGCGCATGCGCGTCGCGCTTGCCGCCACCCTGTTCGCGGCCCCCGATTTGTTGCTGCTCGACGAGCCCACCAACTATCTCGACCTCGAAGGCACGTTATGGCTGGAGGATCACCTCGCGCATTATCCGCGCACCGTGATCGTGATCAGCCACGACCGCGATCTGCTGGAAAGCTCGGTCGACCAGATCCTGCATCTGGAGCGCGGCAAGCTCACGCTCTACAAGGGCAGCTATTCCTCATTCGAGGAGCAGCGCGCCGCGCGCGAGCTGCTCGATGCCAAGCAGGTCAAGCGCCAGGAGGCCGAACGCGCCCGCCTGCAGGCCTTCGTCGACCGCTTCAAGGCCAAGGCTTCGAAAGCGCGGCAGGCACAGTCTCGCGTCAAGATGCTGGAGCGGCTGAAGCCGATCGCGGCGCTGGTGACCGAGGACGTGCGCGAGATCAGCTTTCCCGCGCCGGAAAAGATCCTCTCGCCGCCGATCATCGCGGTCGACAACGCCTCCGTCGGCTACGATCCCGCCGGGCCCGTGCTCAATCGCGTCACCTTGCGCATCGACAACGACGACCGCATCGCGCTGCTGGGTGCCAACGGCAACGGCAAGTCGACGCTGGTCAAGTTGCTGGCCGGACGCCTTGCGCCGTTCTCCGGCAGGGTGACGCGGGCCGACAAGCTGTCGATCGCCTATTTCGCGCAGCACCAGCTCGACGAATTGAATGAAGACGCCTCCGCCTACGACCATGTCCGCAAGCTGATGGGCGATGCGCCGGAGGCCAAGGTGCGGGCGCGCGCCGGCGCGATCGGCTTCTCCGGCAAGGCGGCCGACACCAAGGCCGGCAAATTGTCGGGCGGCGAGAAGGCACGGCTGCTCCTGGGCCTTGCGACCTTCTTCGGTCCCAACATGATCATCCTGGACGAGCCGACCAACCATCTCGACATCGACAGCCGCGGCGCTTTGGCCGAAGCCATCAACGAATTTCCCGGCGCGGTGATCATGGTCTCGCACGACCGCTATCTGATCGAGGCCTGCGCCGACCGGCTCTGGATCGTCGCCGATCGCACCGTCACCAATTACGACGGCGACCTCGACGAATATCGCCGCCTGGTGCTGTCCACACGCAACGGCGAGCCTGCCCCGCGCGAGCGCAGTGCGCCAAGCGAAAAGCCGCAGCGCGCAAGGTCGGACAATCGCGGCTCGCTGAAGAAGCGCATCGCGGAGGCCGAAGCCGAGATCGCCCGCGTCAGCGAGATCATCACCAAGATCGATACGGCCCTTGCCCTGCCCGACATTTTTACGCGCGATCCCAAGCAGGCCGCGCAGCTGTCGAAGGCGCGGGCCAACGCGGCCGACGCGCTGGCGCGGGCGGAAGAGCAATGGCTGGAAGCAAGCACGCAGTTCGATCAGGCGGCGGGGTAAGCGAGCTCTCGTGTCCCGGACGCGGCGCGTCATGAAATGACGCGACGCAGAGCCGGGAGCCATGCGTCAGCGCGCACGCGGCTCCTGGGCCCCGGCTCAGCAGCGCATCGCTCACGCGCTGCGCTGCGTCCGGGGCACGTCTACGAGACGATAGCGGCGAATACGCCGGCGTCCGCAGCCCGACCGGCTCAGTCTGCGTATTGCCCTGCTGCCTTGATGATCGGCGCCCAGCGGTCGATCTCGCTCGTCAGCATCGCGCCCAGCGCCTCCGGCGTCGCCTTGTCCTGCGGCACCGGCTCGGTGTTGATGTCGTTGAACCGGGCGATCAGCGCCGGATCCTTCAGTGCGGCCTGGAGCGCCGCCGTCAGCTTCTGAATGACCGCCGGCGGTGTGCCCTTGGGCGCATAGATGCCGTGCCAGACGCCGAGCTCGAACCCCTTGAGGCCGGCCTCGTCCGCCGTCGGCAGGTCGGGAAGACTCTTCAGCCGCTCCTTGGTGGTGATCGCGTAGGCCTTGACCTGCTTGGCCGTGATCGGACCGGTGGTGTTGGTCGCCTGGTCGCAGGTGAGATCGATCTGCTTGCCGAGCAGATCGTTCATGATCGGACCGTTGCCCTTGTACGGCACCGTGGTGAGCTGCTTCTGGATCGCTGTCATGAACAGCATGCCGCAAAGATGCGATGCCGCTCCAAGGCCGGCATTGGCGTAGGTCAGCTTGTCGCCCTGCTGCTGGGCGTAGGCGACCAATTCCTTGAGCGTGTCGGCCGGAAAATCGGCACGCGCGATGATGGTCATCGGCGCATTGGTCACGAGCCCGATCGGCGCAAAGGCTGTCTTGGTGTCGTAGCTGAGGTTGCGATACAGCGTCGCCGCGGTCGAGATGCCGACGTGATGGATCAGCAGCGTGTAGCCGTCCGGCTGGGCGCGCGCGGCACGGGTCGAGCCGATGGTGCCGCCGGCCCCAGTCGCGTTCTCGACGATGACCTGCTGTCCCAGCGATTTCGCCATGCCCGCCGCGGTCAGGCGCGCGATGGTGTCGGTCGGCCCGCCGGCGGCGAACGGCACCAGCATGGTGATGGGCCTGGTCGGATAGTCCTGGGCGAGCGCCGCGCCAAACGGCAGGAGCAGCGCCGACACGAGGGCGATGAACCGCATGGTTTCCTCCGGTTTGTTATTGACACCATCAAAGCGCATTCCTGGCCGCGCGGCCATCACCAAAGCGACACATCAGACGCGTCAGAAGTGTTGCGATCTGTGCGAAGGCGCGCGAGCACGGCCGATGGCCTGGCCGCATCGGCTCAAGTCCGCACTCGGTTTGATGAAGCGGCGGGGTCGAAGGCCTCGTGTCCCGGACGCGACGCGCCATGAAATGACGCGACGCTGAGCCGGTTTCACGCTTCAGCGTGCGCGCGGCTGTTGGGCCCCGGCTCGGCCGCTCATCGCTCAAGCGCGGCGCAGCGTCCGGGGCACGATGACGTCGATAGCGCCTGATACGCCTTACGCGTGCTTCTTCTTCGGCTTCGCCGCCCTCGGCACCGGCTGCGGGTCCGGATTGCCCTCGATCGAGGACAGCCGTCCGGCCGTGAAGGTGTAGATGCCCGCGCGCGGGCCGGAGGCCCACGTCACCACCGCAACGCGGCGGCCGGCGGCATCGTTGGAGAGGTTGACGCTCGAGGGCGCGCCGATGCCGCGCACCACGTCGCATTCGGTATGGCCCAGCGCGACCGTGCCGCCCATCGGCGCCGTCGTCGATGCGTTGGCGTCGGCCGGCCCGGGCGGCGGCGCCATGCCGGGACAGCCGCCGTCGGCGCTGACGAGATCCTCAGCTCCGACCGGCTTGTCGGGGGTCAGCGGCGGCGACTCGATCGAGATGTTCTTGATGAAGAGACGGCCCGGCTTCTGGAACCATTCCGCGTCCTTCGACAACAGATCGCTCCCGCCCGAGCAGCCCGCGACCAGCGGTGCTACGGCAGCCAACGCAACTAACAGCGACTTGGGAAGCTTTTGATGTCGCACGATAAACCAAATTCCCCGCATGAAGGACCAGCCCTAAGCGATTGTCCCAACATCACTTTGCGGCACGAAGGTGGCCAAAGCCAGCATCGCCCGAAAAGTGCAAATTATCATTAATTGCGAAGGCCCCTAATTCCGACGCTGCCACCGGCCCCGCTCGTCGGCCTGCCAATAGGTGACATCAAATCCCCGCGCCTTGCAATCCGTCCAGGTGCTGCGGGCGAGCGCCAGCGCATCCGGGTCGTCGCCGTTGAACAGCAGCACCATGCGCGCATAGCCCTGCGCGTCCTCCGGGAGGGCGGCATTGTCGACCAGGAAGCGGACATGGGCGCCGTTGGGATTGCCCTCCTCGATCGCCAGCACGATGGGCTGATCGGCAACGTCGTTCACGCGCCATGTCGCGTGCGGCAGGAAGGAATCGTCGCGATAGGTCCACAAATGCGCGTCGAGCGCGTCGGCGCGTTCCTCCGAGGTCGACTGCACCACGACGCGCCAGCCGCGCTCGAGCGATTTCTCGAGAAGCGGCGGCAACACGTTCTCCACCGTCATGTTTTGCAGATGATAGAATAGGACTTCAGTCATCTCGGGTCATTTGCGCTCGTAATGGTCGGCGACGAGGCGATCGAGCAGGCGGACACCATAGCCGCTGCCCCAGCTGTGGTTGACGTCGGTCTTCGGCGCGCCCATGGCGGTGCCGGCGATGTCGAGATGGGCCCAGGGCGTGCCGTCGACGAAGCGTTGCAGGAACTGCGCCGCGGTGATCGAGCCGCCATGACGGCCGCCGGTGTTCTTCATGTCGGCGAATTGGGAATCGATCAGCTTGTCGTATTCGGGACCGAGCGGCATGCGCCAGACCTTTTCTCCACACTCGATGCCGGCCGTCAGCAGGCGTTCGGCCAGCTCGTCATTGTTGGAGAACATGCCGGCATGCTCGGTGCCGAGCGCGACCACGATCGCGCCGGTCAGCGTCGCCAGATCCACCATGAATTTCGGCTTCACCTTCTTGGCGACGTACCAGAGCACGTCGGCCAGCACGAGACGGCCCTCCGCGTCGGTGTTGATGATCTCGATGGTCTGGCCCGACATCGAGGTGACGATGTCGCCCGGCCGCTGCGCATTGCCGTCGGGCATGTTCTCGACGAGGCCGATGGCGCCGACCACGTTGGCCTTGGCCTTGCGCGCCGCCAGCGCGTGCATCAGGCCGACGACGCAGGCGGCGCCGCCCATGTCGCCCTTCATGTCCTCCATGCTGCCGGCCGGCTTGATCGAGATACCGCCGGTGTCGAAGCAGACGCCCTTGCCGACGAAGGCGACCGGCGCCTCGCCCTTCTTGCCGCCGTCCCAGCGCATGATCACGGTACGGCTCGGCCGCGCCGAGCCCTGGCCGACACCGAGCAGCGCGCCCATGCCGAGCTTCTGCATCGCCTTGACGTCGAGCACCTCGACCTTGACGCCGAGCTTGCGGAGCTGACTGGCGCGGCGCGCGAACTCCTCGGGGAAGAGCACGTTCGGCGGCTCGTTGACGAGGTCGCGCGCGATGATCACGCCGTCGACGACGTGGCCGGCCGCGACAAACGCCTTCTTCGCGGCAGCGGCATCGCCGACCGCAAGCGAGATGTCGGCGCGCGAGCCGCCCTCCTCGCCGTCCTTCTTCTTGGTCTTGTAACGGTCGAACTTGTAGGCGCGTAGGCGCAAGCCGGAGGCGATCGCAACCGCCTGCTCGCTCGTCATCGCGCCATCCGGCAGCTCCGCCATGACGGTCATGGCGGCAGTCCCGGCGGGAAGCTTGCTCGCGGCCACACCGCCGAATTTGAGGAAATCGTTCGCCTTCAGGCCGGCCGCCTTGCCGGCGCCGATTACGATCAGCCGGGTCGCCTTCACGCCCTCCGGCGCCAGGATGTCCAGCGCGGCCGCGCTCTTACCTCTGAAGGCAGCGGCGGCGGCTGCGCGCTTCACAAGATCGACAGCGCCGCCCAGTGCCTTGGCCGTCGCCGGGCCGAGCTTCAGGTCGTCATCGCAGAACACCACCAGGATGCCACGGGGGGCGGCAGACAAGGGGACAAAGCCGACCTTGATGGCATCGGACATAGATAACTCCTTTAATGCATGTAACTTTTCGCCGTTCGGCGGTGCCGGTCCCAGCCGAAGCTGAACGGCGATTCACTGAGGCTTGCCCTACTATGGGCCAGCGGCCCGCCCGATGCCAAGCGCCGCCGTGGCCGCCCGGCCACAACGAGCGAAATATTAACCATATATTGAGGGTGCCACGGGGCAGCCATTTTGTTGACGGATCAAAGGGATGGTAGTGAGAGAGTAAGCTGGCGGAAGAGCCCTGCGGCCAACCTTGGGGATCCCCTGACCGGGGATTGGTTGGACAAGCGGAATTTCAGCCGACATTGGGGACTTGGTGGGATTCGTGCGGTAGCGCATGGGGTCGATCGATAGGTATATCTTCCGCACGACGCTGGCGTCGTTTGCGCTGGTCCTGGTCAGCCTCACCGGCGTGATCTGGATTACGCAGGCGTTGCGCGGCATCGACCTGATGACGAGCCAGGGTCAGACCATCCTCACCTTCCTCGGCATCACCAGCCTCGTCATCCCGGCCCTGGTGCTGATCATCTCGCCGATCGCGCTGATGATCGCGATCTCGCACACGCTGAACAAGCTCGCGACCGATTCCGAGATCATCGTGATGAATGCCGCCGGCTTCTCGCCGTTCCGGCTGTTCTATCCGTTCTTCTACGCAACCTGCGTGGTGGCGCTGCTGGTTGCCTTCATCGCGGCCTATCTCGCCCCCGACGGCATGCGGCGAATCAAGCAGTGGGATGCCGAGATCACCGCGGACGTGCTCACCAACATCCTGCAGCCCGGCCGCTTCGCCCAGCTCGACAAGAACCTCACGATCCGGATTCGCGAACGCCAGCCCGGCGGCATTCTTGCCGGCATCTTCATCGACGACCGCCGCGATCCGAACGAGCGCGTCTCGATCGTCGCCGAACGCGGCGAGGTCGTGAAGAACGAGACCGGCTCGTTCCTGGTGCTGGAGACGGGCAATCTGCAGCGCTTCGAGGCGGGCAAGCGCGATCCGGCGCTGGTGGCCTTCGGCCGCTACGGCTTCGACATGTCGAAATTCTCCAACCAGGGCCGCGACGTCACCCTTGGCATCCGCGAGCGCTATCTCTGGGAGCTGTTCTCGCCGTCCGAGGACGACCCCGTCTACAGGCAGATCCCCGGGCAATTCCGCTCGGCCCTGCATGACAGCCTGCTCGCGCCGATCTATCCCTTCGCCTTTGCCGTGCTGACCTTCGCCTTCCTCGGCGCGCCGCGCACCACCCGCCAGAGCCGCAACTTCTCGATCGGCTCGTCGATCATCGCGGTGTTCGGCCTGCGCATGGCGGGCTTTGCCTGCTCGGTGATGGCGGTGAAGTCGTCGGGCCCGGTGCTGGTGCAATACGCGATGGTGTTCGGCGCCATCGGCATCGGGTTGTGGATCATCGTCAGCGGCGTCGTGGTCGAGCCGCCCCCCGGCCTGATGGAGGCCATCAACAGGTCGAACGCGCGCATCGCGCGGCTGTTCGGACGTCCGGCCACCGCATGAGCATGCTCACCAACACACTCGGGCGCTATTTCGCCGGCCGCTTCGTCGTCGCGGCGCTCGGCGTGTTCGCGAGCATCTTCCTGTTGCTGGTGCTGGTCGACTACATCGAGATGGTGCGCAAGACCTCTGGCCTCGCCTCCGCCTCGGCGCTCATGGTGGCCGAGACCTCGCTGTTCCGGGTGCCGCAGCTTCTGGAGAAGCTGACGCCGTTCTGCATGCTGATCGGCGCCATGACCTGCTATCTCGCCCTCTCCCGCCGGCTCGAGCTCGTGGTCGCGCGCGCCGCCGGCATCTCCGCATGGCAGTTCATCTCACCGGCGCTCGGCAGCGCGCTCCTGATCGGCGTGATCGCCACCGTCGCCTACAATCCGATGTCGGCCAACTTGCGCGAAGCCTCCAAGCGCATGGAGGCCGAGCTGTTCGGCTCGGCGCCGGGCGGCGGTATCCAGGACGCCTCCGGCTTCTGGCTCAATCAGGTGACCAGCGACGGCCAGACCATCATCAACGCGGCACGCAGCGAGCAGCAGGGCGTCCGGCTCACGGGGCTGACGCTGTTCCGGTTCGACCCGGAGCAGCACTTCAAGGAACGGGTCGAGGCGCGCGAGGCGACGCTCGAGGCCGGTCGCTGGCTGTTCAAGGGCGTCCGCCGCTTCTCGCTGGACGCCCCGCCGATCGACCAGGCCAGCCTGGAGATTCCGACGACGCTGACCGAGGCGCAGGTCCGCAACAGCTTCTCCACCCCCGAGACTGTGTCCTTTTGGCAACTACCGAGCTACATCCGCTCGTCCGAAAGCTCGGGCTTCGCGACAGCCGGTTACCGACTCCAGTATCAGAAGCTTCTGGCACAGCCGTTTTTGCTTGCGGCCATGGTGATGCTCGCGGCCTCCGTGTCGTTGCGCTTCTTCCGGATGGGCGGCGTGCAAAAGATGGTTTTGAGTGGCGTGGGCGCAGGCTTTCTGCTCTACGTTCTGTCGAAAGTAACTGAGGACTTGAGCAAGGCTGAGTTGATGCATCCGATCGCTGCGGCGTGGTTGCCCGTTGTAGTGGGCGGCCTCACCGGCTTTTTGGCCTTGCTCTATCAGGAGGACGGTTAGTGAGTGCCGTCCAACGAGGGCTCGTGTCTCGTTTGACGCGGCGCATGTTGATGCGCGCGAACGGGCACGGCTTGTCCATCCGCAGGCTGCTGCTCGCCGTCGTGACCGCTGCCTCGCTCGGCGGGCTGATCGACGTTGCCGCCGTGGCGCCGGCCTCCGCCCAATATACGTACAATCCGCTACCGCCGCGTCCGAAGCCGCCCAGGGTCGCCAACGACAACCAGATGCTGGTGCAGGCGACCGAGGTCGACTACGACTACAATAATTCGCGCGTCTCCGCGGTCGGCAACGTCCAGCTGTTCTACAACGGCACCAGCGTCGAGGCCGACAGGGTCATCTACGACCAGAAGACCAAGCGGCTGCATGCCGAGGGCAACATCCGCATGACGGATGCCGACGGCAAGATCACCTATGCCGAGATCATGGATCTCTCCGACGATTACCGCGACGGTTTCGTCGATTCGCTGCGCGTGGACACCGCCGACCAGACCCGCATGGCCGCGAGCCGCGCCGACCGCTCCAGCGGCAATTACACGGTGTTCGAGAACGGCGTCTACACGGCCTGCGCGCCGTGTCGGGACGATCCGAAGAAGCCGCCGCTGTGGCAGGTCAAGGGTGCGCGCATCATCCACGACCAGCAGGAGAAGATGCTGTATTTCGAGACAGCGCAGCTCGAATTCTTCGGCGTGCCGCTCGCCTACATGCCCTATTTCTCGACGCCCGACCCGACCGTGAAGCGCAAGAGCGGCTTCCTGATGCCGGGCTACATTTCCGGCACAGACAACACGGGCTATGGCGTCGAGGTTCCCTATTATTGGGCGATCGCGCCCGACATGGACGCAACCTTCACCCCGCGCTTCCTGTCGCGGCAAGGCGTGCTGCTGCAGGGCGAATTCCGACAGCGCCTGATCGACGGCGCCTACCAGATCCGCGCCTACGGCATCAACCAGCTCGATCCCGGAGCGTTTGCCGGGCAGCCCGGCGACCGCGATTTCCGCGGCGCCATCGACACCAAGGGTCAGTTCGCGCTGAACGACAAATGGGTCTGGGGCTGGGACGGCGTCCTGATGTCCGACTATTATTTCTTCTCGGACTACCGCCTCTATCAGTACCGCGATCCGCTCGGCTCGTTCCTGCTGCTGCCGACGGAAGCGCTGTCGCAGCTCTATCTGACCGGTGTCGGCAACCGCAGCTTCTTCGACGCGCGCACGATGTACTGGCTGAGCTATTCGGGTAACCAGAGCCAGGTGCCGATCGTCTATCCGGTGATCGACTATTCCAACGTGCTCAACTATCCGGTGTTCGGCGGCGAGTTCAGTTACAAAACCAATTTCGTCAACCTGTCGCGCGACCAGTCGGTGTTCGATCCGATCACGACGCTGGCCAACACCAACAGCCTGTGCACGACGGCATCGGCCGATCCGCTCGCCCGCATGCCCTCGCAGTGCCTGCTGCGCGGCTTCCCTGGCACCTACACCCGCCTCACGGCGGAAGCGCAATGGCGCAAGTCCTTCACCGACCCGTTCGGCCAGATCTGGACGCCGTTCGCGAGCCTGCGCGCCGACGCGATCAACTCCTCGGTCTCCAACCAGCCGGGCGTGTCGAACTATCTTCCCGTCGGCGACACCCAGGCGTTCCGCCTGATGCCGACCGTGGGCCTCGAATACCGCTACCCCTTCATCAACATCCAGCCCTGGGGATCGACCACGCTCGAGCCGATCGCGCAGATCATCATCCGGCCGAACGAGACCTATGCCGGCAAGCTCCCGAACGAGGACGCCCAGAGCCTGGTGTTCGACGCCTCCAACCTGTTCAGCGTCGACAAGTTCTCCGGCTACGACCGCGTCGAGGGCGGCGGCCGCGCCAATGTCGGCGTGCAGTCCACCACGCAGTTCGACAAGGGCGGCGCCGTCAAGGTGCTGTTCGGCCAGTCCTACCAGCTGTTCGGCATGAATTCCTTCGCGGTCCAGGACGCCATCAATACAGGCATCAATTCCGGCCTGGACAAGCCGCGTTCCGATTACGTCGCGAGCGCCAGCTACTCGCCCAACAGCACCTACACGTTCAGCGTCCGCTCCCGCATGGACGAGCAGACCTGGAACGTGCAGCGCTTCGAGGCGGAAGGCCGCGCCAACTTCAATCGCTGGTCGGTCAGCATGCTGTATGGCAGTTACGCAGCGCAGCCGGAGCTCGGCTATCTGACCCGCCGCGAGGGCATCCTGACCTCGGGCTCGCTGAAGGTGGCGAACAACTGGGTGGTGTCGGGCTCGGCGCGCTGGGACCTCGAGGCCAACAAGATCAACCAATATGTGGTCGGTGCCGGCTATGTCGACGATTGCTTCGTGCTGGCGGCGAACTACGTAACTTCGTATAGTTATTCTGCGGGCACCACGCCGCCCGTGTTGAGCCACGCGTTCATGTTCCAAATCGGCCTGCGCACGCTGGCGAACTCGTCGACGACCAGCAGTTCCTCCGGCCTCCAGTGAACGGTTTGAAGTGCCGGCCGCGCTTGCCCCCATCACAGGCTCGACGCGGCTGACATGCGAGCGACAATCATGACGACCCCATTGCCCGTCTTCCGCCTCCTGCTCGCCATCACTGCCGGGCTGATCCTGACCGGACTGCCCTCGCCGTCGCGCGCGCAGAACATCGTCGTCATGGTCAACGGTGATCCGATCACCGATTTCGACATCGAGCAGCGCTCCAAGCTCGACCAGCTGACGACGCAGAAGACCCCGAGCCGGCAGGAGGTCATCAACGAGCTGATCGACGACAAGGTGAAGATCAAGGAGGGCAAGAAGTACGGGGTCGATCCCAGCGCCTCCGACATCAACCAGTCCTTCGAGGGCATGGCGCAGCGCATGCGCATCACGCCGGACCAGCTCGCCAAGTCGCTCGAATCCAAAGGCCTCCGCACCGAGACGCTGAAGAGCCGCATGAGGTCCGAGATGGTCTGGACCAGCCTCGTGCGCGGCCGCTTCAAGGAGAAGCTGCTGGTCGGCGAGCGCGACGTCGCGCAGGCCGTGCAGGCCCAGACCGGCGACAAGCTGCAGGTCGAAGGCACCGAGTACAAGATGCAGCCGATCGTGCTGATCGTGCCGCGCGGCTCGTCCCCGTCGTTCCTGGAGACCCGGAAGAAGGAAGCCGAGAGCTATCGCGCGCGCGTCGGAAGCTGCGAAGAAGCCAATTCGCTGTTCCGCTCGACACCGAACGTCACCATTCGGGACGCCGTCACCAAGACCACCGCCGAACTGCCGGAGGTGCTGCGCAAGGTGCTCGACGACACCCCGATCGGCCACCTGACCGCGCCCGAGCTGACCAAGAACGGCATCGAGATGGTGGTGCTGTGCTCGCGCAAGCCGACCATGATCGACACGCCGAAGAAGCGCGAGGTCCGCGAGAAGATGTATCAGGAGAAATACGAGAAGACCCAGAAGGCCTATCTCGACGAGCTCCGCAAGGCCGCGATGATCGAATATCGCAACCGCTGATGGCCGATCGCGCAGCAAAGCCCCTTGCCCTGACCCTGGGAGAGCCCGCCGGCATCGGCCCCGACATCACGATCGCGGCCTGGCTGCGGCGCCGCGAGCTGAACCTGCCCGCCTTCTATCTGCTCGGTGACGAGGCGCTGATCGCGCGGCGGGCCAAGGCGCTCGCCCCGTCGCTGGGGGCCGGCGTCAGGACCGCGGCGGTAAGCCCCGGCGAGGCCGCTGCTGCCTTCACCGAGGCCCTGCCCGTGGTCGCCACCGGCGAGCGCGCGACCGCCGAGCCCGGCAAGCCCGACGCATCGAGCGCGCCCGCCGCGCTCGCCTCGATCCGGCAGGCGGTCACCGATGTTCGCGAGGGCCGCGCCGGCGCCGTCGTCACCAATCCGATCGCCAAGAGCGTGCTCTACCGCTCGGGCTTCCGTCATCCCGGCCACACCGAATTCCTCGCCGAGCTCGCCGCCAAGAACGGGGGCGTGCCGCAGCCGGTGATGATGCTATGGTCGCCGCAACTCGCCGTGGTGCCCGTGACCATTCACGTCTCGATCCGCGATGCCTTGGCCCAGCTCACCAGCGAGCTGATCGTCTCGACGGTGCGCATCGTCGCAACCGAGCTGAAATCCCGTTTTGGCATCGCGCGGCCGCGCATCGCGGTCTCCGGCCTCAATCCGCATGCCGGCGAGGACGGCTCGCTCGGCCACGAGGAGCAGAGCATTATCGCCCCGGCGCTGAAAGTCCTGCGCAACGACGGCATCGAGACCAGGGGCCCGCTGCCCGCCGACACTATGTTCCACGAGGCCGCGCGCAGCACCTATGACTGCGCCATCTGCATGTATCACGATCAGGCGCTGATCCCGATCAAGACGGTCGCGTTCGACAACGCGGTCAATGTCACGCTCGGCCTGCCCTTCGTCCGCACCTCGCCCGATCACGGCACCGCCTTCGACATCGCCGGCACGGCCAAGGCCAACCCGGCGAGCCTGATCGCAGCCTTGAGGCTCGCCAGCCGCATGGCGGCTTCACCAAGCCCACAAAGCTGATGAGCGCGATCGACGACCTCCCGCCGCTGCGCGAGGTCATTCGCCGCCACGCGCTGTCGGCGCGCAAATCGCTCGGCCAGAACTTTCTGCTCGACCTCAATCTCACGGCGCGGATCGCGCGCGCCGCGGCGCCGCTCGAGGATTCCACCATCGTCGAGATCGGCCCCGGCCCGGGCGGGCTGACGCGCGCCCTGCTCGCGCTCGGCGCGAGGCGGGTGATCGCCATCGAGCACGACGAGCGCGCGATCCCGGCGTTGCAGGATATTTCCGCGCACTATCCTGACAGGCTCGAGATCGTGCACGGCGACGCCATGACATTCGATCCCCGCCCGTTGCTCAATGGCGAGCGAGCAAAGATCGTCGCCAACCTGCCCTACAACATCGCGACCCAGCTCTTGATCAACTGGCTCACCAGCGAGCCCTGGCCGCCCTGGTACGACATGATGGTGCTGATGTTCCAGCGCGAGGTCGGCGAGCGCATCGTGGCGCGCGAGGACGAGGAGGCCTATGGCCGGCTCGGCGTGCTCGCCAACTGGCGCTGCGAGACCAAGATCCTGTTCGACATCGCGCCGTCCGCCTTCGTCCCGCCGCCCAAGGTCACCTCCTCCGTCGTGCGCCTCAAGCCGCGCGCAGAGCCGCTTGCCTGCGATCGCAAGCTGCTCGAACAGGTCGCCGCCGCCGCCTTCGGCCAGCGCCGCAAGATGCTGCGGCAAAGCCTGAAGGCGCTCGGCGTCGATCCGGCCCGGCTCGCGCAGGCCGCCGGCGTCGATGCGACGCGGCGCGCGGAGACCATTCCCATTTCCGGCTTTGTTGCCATGGCGCGCGAATTGGCGGATATACGCAGCGAAACCGAGTAACCAAGAATTCCGGAGGAAAGAAAATGGCGCTGATGCGCAGGCAGTCCCTGGTCAAGTTCGACGCGCCCTTGTGCGAGACCATCGTCGACACGCCGAAGCCGCAAGGCCGCGAGGTGCTGGTGCGCATCGAGCGCTGCGGCCTCTGCCATTCCGACCTGCACATCCAGGACGGCTATGCCGATCTCGGCGGCGGCAAGAAGCTCGACACCACGCGCGGCATGACGCTGCCGTTCACGCTGGGCCACGAGATCGCCGGCGTGGTCGACGAGGTCGGCCCCGACCTGCCGGCGGGTCTCGTCGGCGCGAAGAAGGCCGTCTTTCCCTGGATCGGCTGCGGCCAGTGCCGCGACTGCGCCAATGGCGACGAGAATCTTTGCGTGAAGCAGCGCTTCCTCGGCGTCTCCATCGACGGGGGCTTTGCCACCCACGTGCTGGTGCCCGACGCGAAATATCTGCTCGACTACGATCCCCTGCCCGTCAACCAGGCCGCGACCCTGATGTGCTCCGGCGTCACCGCCTATGGCGCGCTCAAGCGCCTGGTCGACCGCCCGCGCCAGCGCAACCTACTGCTGATCGGTCTCGGCGGCGTCGGCATGATGGGACTGTCGTTCGCCCAGGCGATGTTCAGGCAGCCGATCACGGTCGCCGACCTCTCGCCGGCCGCGCGCGAGACCGCGCTCAAGAACGGCGCCGCAATCGCCTACGACCCGTCCGAGCCCGACGTGATCAAGCGCATCCTGAAGGAGACCGAGGGCGGCTTCGACGAGATCGTCGATTTCGCCGGCAACGAGAAGTCGATGGCCTTTGCGGTCGCAGTCGCCGCGCGCGGCGGCAAGATCGTGGTCTCCGGCCTGATGGGCGGCCAGTTCACGCTGCCGATGGTGCAATGGGTCTACAAGCGGATGACCATCGAGGGCTTCATGGTCGGCACGCTGGCCGAAGCCCACGAGCTGATGGCGCTGGCACGCGCCGGCAAGATCAGGCCGACGCCGATGCGCGAGGAGCCGATGGGCGAGGTCCAGAAATGGATCGACGAGCTTCGTGCCGGCAAGGTCGTCGGCCGCATCGTGCTGAAGAACTGACCGATCGCTTGCTGCGGGCCCGACGCAAGTTGCGCCCGCCGCACGGAACGCCTTCGACCTCGCCGCGTTGGCAGCGCATGTCCATCCGCTGCACCGTCGAAAGCGCATTCTTCATCGCCTGGAGCTGCCTCGAGCAGAGCGGCGAGCTCGGCCCGCCGGACGAGAGCGCGAACGTCCTTCTCGACGCCATCGAAGCCCAGCTCAGGACCGGCGAACGCCGGCAGCTGATGCTGGCCAACAGGGCGATCGACGCCTATCGCGTGCATGCGGCCGAACGCCGATCCACAGGGGACCGCGAAGCCCGCGTCGGGTGATGTTTCATCGCGCATGCGGGCCCGGCGGCAGAGGCCGGCGCGCGAACTTTTCGACCCCGAGCCTCGCCTTGTGTGCACTTTGGAACCGTTGGTTCCGCCACGGAAACGTAGGGTTCTGACCGGCGCCGATTCCCGGCCAGCCAAGAGAAGAGACTGTGACCGGTCGGCCCCAGAACGATCTGCTCCGGCAGCTCGCCCCGCGAGATTTCGAACTTCTTGCACCTCATCTCCAGCCGGTCGACATCGAGGCGGGCCACATCCTGCATCACGCCGGCGACGCCGTGACGGCGGTCCATTTCCCATGCGGCCCCACGCTCGTGTCGTTCGCCGTTCCGGTCGAGGATGATCGCGAGGTCGAAAGCCTGCTGGTTGGACGCGAGGGTGCGGTGGGTGTTGCCGCCGGCCGCAATCTTTCGCTCGCCTATTCCCGTATCGTCGTGAAGCTCGGCGGCACGCTCGTCCGGCTGCCGCTGCGCGCGCTCGAGCAGGCGCAGCAGAGGTCGGCCGCGCTGGAAGAGGCGTTTTCGCGCTACGCCGATTGCCAGTTCGCGCAATTGCTGCAAAACGCGGCCTGCAACGCCGCGCATTCGATCGAGCAGCGCGCCGCCAAGTGGATCATCTCCACGCAGGAGCGTATCGGCCAGGCCGAGATCCCCCTCACCCACGAGCAGCTCGCCGGCATGCTCGGCGTCTCCCGCAGCTATGCCAGCCGCGTCATCCAGATGTTCAAGGCGCGGCGCATCCTCGCCACCCGGCGCGGCGCCATCCTGATCCTCGACGCAGCGGCGCTCGCCGCCAGAGCCTGCTGCTGCAACGATTGGGTGAAGAAGCATTTTGACGAAGTGCTCGGCGCGGCATCCGCCGATGGCTAGCATGCCGGCGGACTCACGCCGGCGGCGGCGACTGCCGTTTCTGGTGCAGATAGGTCGGGCTGAAATCGCCGAGTCGCTGCAAGTCGCGCCATTTCAGCACGATCAGCTCGCCCTCTCGCAGATCCATGGCGCCGCTGCGCCTGAGCTCGGCGAGCGTCCGGTTCACGGTCGCAATCGCCATGCCCAGCGTCTCGCCGAGCTGCGCCAGGCTGATCGGCAAGGGGCAGCGATTGCCGCGGACGAGCTGCGCGGCGCGGGCGCGGTAGAACAGCTCGCAGAACAGGTGCGCCATACGCGCCTGCATCGGCCGGGCGCTGTTGTTGGTGATGGCTTCGCGAAAGATCGCGGCATCGAGTAGCGTCTCGCGCCAGATGGCCAACCCAAAGCTCGGCCGCCGCCGGAACGCGATGAACAATTCGCGATGCGGGATGAAGGCGACCGAGGCGGGCCCCAGCGCGCTCAATCCGTGGTCCATCTGGTCGATGAACAGGCCCTGCGCGTCCGGCAGGTCGCCGGTGAGGTGGAAGGCGAGATATTGCCGCCCGCCGCCGCCGAGCAGATGGTAGCGCGCGACCATGCCCGAGACGACCAGCACCGAATGCTCGGGTTCGTCGCCCTGGCGGATGAAATCCTCGTTCGACTCGAAATCGCGCAGCGTGAAGGTGAGCGCGCGAATCTCGGCGAGATCCTCCGGTGCGAGCGCGGTGTGCTCGCACAGGTTCCGGATCAGCACGTCGTGGGCTTTTTCCATGGGGCCGCCAAAAATCGCGCCGGGTTCTATCAAATGATACGTCCGGCATGGCTTCAGCGGACTAGAACGCGTCTCGGAAGCAGAGGTTGCTAATCGATCTGCGACCGTACCGGGTCGCATCCACCCCGTCACCTCGACGACGAGCCGAGCCGTCCCTTCATGAGCCCTGCGACGATTCTGGAACGTATCCGCAGCCTGTTCACGCCGGATACGAGCGAGCACCTCGACAGCATCGAGAATGCCTTCGTCGAAGGCACGCTGAAGCAGCCGGTCCGGCCGATGTCCGATCAGGAACTCGCCCGTGCCATTCGCGAGTTCCGCTCTGCGCCCGTCTCCGCCTGGACCCTCGCAAAGCTGTCTGGGCGCCTCGTCGAGGCATCCAGGTCGCGCGCGAATTGAACCGGCACGCGAGGCTCATGCCGCATCAGAAGTTCATCGCGCGTCTGCAGGCCGTCGAAGACCTGTCCGAGGACGAACGTCGACAGATCGCCGCCCTGCCCGCCACGCTGCGCCAGGTCGCCGACGGCGAGATCGTGCTACGCCAGGGCGAGACCGCCTCGCGCTGCGTCTTCGTCGTGCACGGCTTCCTCTACCAGACCCGCATCGTCGGCGACCGCAGCCAGATCCTTGCCTTCCACGTTCCCGGCGACATGCCCTGCCTGCACACGCTGCTGGTCTCGCCGATGGATGCAGACCTCGTCGGCCTCGGACCGACTATCGTCGGCGCGGTCGCGCACAGCCAGCTCAAGCAGCTTCTCGACGGCTCGGTGCATTTGACTCGCGCGTTCTGGCGCGAGACGCTGATCGATGCGGCGATCTCGCGACGATGGATCGCCCGCCTCGGCGCGCAAGCGGCCCTGGCCAAGGTCGCGCACCTCATCTGCGAGCTCGCCGCAAGGCTGGAGCTCGTCGGCCTTCTCGACGACGGCTGCTTCCAGATGCCGATGACGCAGCGGCACGTTGCAGATGCCTGCGGACTCTCGATCGTCCACGTCAATCGCACCATCCAGGAGCTGAGGCATCGTGGATTGATCGCCTGGGAGGGCAGCGAGATCGAGCTGCTGCAACCAGAGGAGCTGCGCAAGCTTGCGGACTTCGCGCCGGACTATCTGACGGGAGCGCCGCGGACGTGAGGAGAAACCGCCGAGCAGCGCTACCCGCCGGCTCGCGATCGCGGCCGCTCTTTCCGCCACGCGCGCAGCAGCGGGCCGCCGCGGCCAAGGACCGGATCCGTCTTCGGCTTCCGGACCTTGGCGATGCGCTTGATGGCGTCGGGACGCTCGCGCGTGTCAGTGCACTCGTCATAGGTCCCGTCCTGCGGATAGGCGCCGACCACCAGAAAATCCCGACTGGACTCGATGAGACGGTGTCCCGTGCCTGCGGGAAGGACCAGAACATCGCCGGGCCTCACACTCAGGATTCGCCCCTTGATCCCGCCGCACTCGATTCTGGCCGAGCCGCGTGCCACACCCATCACCTCATGGATCTGCGAATGATAATGGACGAAGTCGTACACGGTATCGCGCCATGACCGGCCCCAGCCATTCGCATCGAACATCGTGTCGATGATGACGTCAGGGCGAAAGCGCCGGCTCGTCAGCTTCACCGCCCCGCGATAGAGCAATGCTGGAAATTTCGGATTGTTTGGCACGATGCCGTCGTCGCGAAAATGGAGGGCGGCTGGCCTTCGCGCCCGCACCAGCGCCCGCAGCGCTGCTGCATTGGGACGGTCCTCCACCAGCTTCCTGGCGAAATTCTTGACCTGATCCTTGATCGGCATGGCGCCTCCTCAGCCGCGATTCAACGGCGGCGGAGGCGAGAAGTTTCCCAAGGTGAAAACAGCTTGGCTGGCTTTCTGCACCCCGTGGCAAAACCGCAAGATCGGTCGAGCACCTCCTGCCCGCATAGGCTTTAGCTGGCGCTGCCACGGAGAACGGAACGATGACGGCGGCGCTTCGCAACTACCATACCCGGATGCAGCGGGTGCTGGATCACATCGACCGGCATCTGGATGATGATCTTGACCTCGATGCGCTGAGCAGCGTCGCCGCCTACTCGAAGTATCATTTCCACCGGCAGTTCACGGCGACCTTCAGGCTGTCCGTGCATCGCTATATCCAGCTCGCCCGCATGAAGCGCGCTTCATACCGGTTGGCCTACAGCGACGCCGAAAGCGTCACGGATATCGCTGCGCGTCGTCGGCAACACCGACAATCTCGAGCCCGCCGCGCTGTTCCTCTATCGCGACTGGCTTCCGGCCAGCGGTGAGGAAGCCCGCGACTTCCGATCTATTGCCAGCGGCTGAGCTTCGTTCCTGATGTCGCCGAGCACGAGGCGGCCGCGGATCTATTCCTGCCGTTGAAATGAACTGCTCTCACCACATGCAGCGTCATTCCCGGATGCGTGCGTGCGCAGGCCCCGAATCCATCGGGCCGCATGCCCCGCCGCAAAATGGATTCCGGGCTCGCCCTTTCAGGGCGCCCCGGAATGACGCGTGGAGCAGCGGCAACCGCGCGCGAGGCGTCGGGCAAAACAACCTGGTCAAGGCCTTCGCGTCGCTGCGCTCGCGATGACGATGGAGAGAGAGCGCCCCTGCCTCCTCTCGTGCCCCGGACGCAGCGCAGCGCCCTTGGCGGTGCGCTGCAGAGCCGGGGCCCATGCCGCACCGAAAGTCCAGAGCGCTGGGTCCCGGTTCTGCGCAGCGTAAGAACGCTGCAGCGCGTCCGGGACAGGAGGGCGAGTTACGCCGCCGCCTTCTGCCGCGCCACCAGCGCTTCGCCAAACGCCTCGAACAGCTTGCGGTTGATCGGATTGTGCTGGGGATCGTATTCGGCGTGCCATTGCACGCCGAGCGCAAAGCTCGGGGCTTCCGCGATCCGGATCGCTTCGATGGTGCCGTCCTCGGCGACGCCCTCGATCAGCACGCGCTTGCCGGGATCGAGAATGCCCTGGCCGTGCAGCGAATTGACCCTGATCTTCTCGCAGCCGAGAATCCTTGCGAACGCCCCGCCCGGCGTCAGGTCGACGTCGTGGCGGTCGGCGAATATGACGGTCGGATCGGGATGGATTTCGCCGTTCTCGAGCCGTGGCATGCGATGGTTCATACGGCCGGGAATTTCGCGGATCTCCGGATGGAGCGAGCCGCCGAAGGCGACGTTCATCTCCTGCAGGCCGCGGCAGATGCCGAACAGCGGGATGCCGCGGGCAACACAGGCAACGGAAAGGGCCAGCGCCACCTCGTCGCGGTGGATGTCGTAGGGCTCGTGCTTCTCGCAGGGGTCGACGTTGAAACGGGTCGGGTGCACGTTGGCCCGTGCGCCGGTGAGGATGATGCCGTCCACGGTGTCGAGCAGTGCCGCAATATCGGTGATGTCAGGCGAGCCCGCGAACATCACCGGCAAGCCGCCGGAGACCTCGGCCACGGCGCGCAAATTGCGCTCGCCGACCATCTGGACCTGAAATCGATTTTCGACGCGATGGGCATTCCCGATCACGCCGACGACCGGCTTTCTCATCTGTCGTTCCGCGCCTCCCGTCAGAAGATTCTCCCAACATGCCCCTCGGATGGAACAAATTCAACAGAAGGGATCGCGGGACGGCAATGCTATTTTCGCGCAAATGCCGCCCGGGCCTCGCCCCCGGCGGGCAGACCGGCGGCCTTCAGCGCCGTTGCCGCGCCATCGCCGCGCGCGGTCAGCCAGGGCAGCTTCGCGTCGATGCCACGCGTCACGGGCTCCCCGAGCATGCCACCGAAATCAATCGGCCAGAACCCGTTGGGCACGACTTCGGCCGAAAGGCCGCGGATCGCATGGCCCTCGCCCAGAACCGCCTCCGCATGGTCGGCGGCGACGAGCCGGGCGGTCGCAGGATCATTGGGATCGCCAAAGCTCAGGAGCACGGGGACGAGGTCTGCCTGCACCGGGACCACGCCGGTCTGCCGGTGCATATCGTTGAACGAGACGCGGTTGCCGCGTCCGGCGCCGTAGGCGCGGAGCGCGACATAGTTGATGTCGTCAAAGTCCAGCCTGGCGCCCTGCCAGTGCGCCAGCGAGGCCACCAGATTCTTGCCCTGACCGAGGTCGACGAACACCGCCTCCCCGCGCATCGTGGTGCGGCCGCCGCGGTTGTAATTGCGGTCGGGCACGACGGCCAGAATGCCGGACCCGGACTTGATCCCGTCGGGCGTCGTCACCTCGACCGTGAGGCGATATTTGTGGCCGGGCCGGTGGATGCGGATCTGGTCGCCGATCACGAGCACGGCCAGGAGTCCGAGCAGACCGGCCCATTTGCTGATGAAGCTCAAACCGCCCCCGTTGTTCTGTCCTCACCGCTCTGCACCGTCGGCTTGCCGGCGTCAAACCAGAGCGTTGACGTGGTCTTGATCGGAAGCGCGTTTATCGAGAGAGTGCGGCGCCCTTGGCCCCGAAAGGACCCGATGTGACCCTATCCAAAAATGAACGCTCCCTCACTCGCAGCGAACTGGCCCGGGATCAGGCCTGGGCGATCTCGGTCGGGGGCATCGGCATCGTGCTGTTCACCGCGCTGCTTGTCTTCACCTGGTATTTCGCGGCGACCTTGCTGCTGATCTTCACCGGCATGCTGCTCGGTCTCGGCCTCAACGCGCTGACGATCGCGCTCGGTCGCCGCGTGCCCCTGCCGCATGCGGTGCGGCTCGCGATCGTCTGCACCGCGCTTGCCCTGATGCTCGCCGGCATCGCCTATCTCGGCGGCGCCACCATCGCCGAGCAGGCTTCGCTGCTGAGCAAGACCCTCAAGTCGCAGCTCGCCAATGTCAGGTCGTTCCTCGACAACCACGGCATCGACACCAGCTTCTTCGATCTCGGCAACGGCGGAGCCGATTCCGCGGTCAGTCCGCCGGCGGAGACGAGCCCCCCACCGGCGACGCCCTCACGCAGCGCCTTGCCCGGCGCGGGCGCGCTGGCCTCCAGCGGCGGCGCGATCGTGAGCCAGACCTTCAAGGTGCTGCTCGGCACCATCCACGGCGTCGGCAACATCTTCATCGTGCTGTTCCTGGGCTTCGCCTTCGCCGCCCAGCCGGCCGTCTATCACGACGGCCTCCTGTTCCTGGCGCCGGCCAGGCACCGCACCCGCGTCACCCTCATCATCGACCGCATAGCCGAGACCCTCGAGCGCTGGCTGATCGCGCAGATCATCGTCATGCTCGCGGTCGGCGTGGTGACCTGGATTGGCCTTGCCCTCATCGGCATTCCCGGCTCGTTCATCCTGGGAATTCAGGCCGGCCTGCTCGCCTTCATCCCGACCGTCGGGGCCATCATCGCCGGCGTCATCGTGGTGCTGGCAAGCCTTGCCTCGGGCTGGATCCCGGCCCTGTCGGCCTTTCTGCTCTTCATGGGCGTGCACGCCATGGAGAGCTACGTGCTGACGCCGGTCCTGCAACGGCAGGCGCTGGACATCCCGCCGGCCACGCTGTTCGCGTTCCAGATCCTGCTCGGCGTCGTGTTCGGAATCTGGGGACTGGCCCTGGCGCTGCCGCTGGTCGCCATCGCCAAGGTCATGATCGACCATTTCAAGACTTATGAGGCGGCGCCGCTGATGGAGGCGGCGTGAGGCGGCCCGCCTCGGCTCAGGTCGTCAGCACGGTCTCGGTGTGCTCGACCTCGGGGGGCGACGCGAAATACTGGCCGACGAGGCCGCGCCATTCGGTGAAATGCTCCGAGCCGCGGAAATCGACGGTGTGGTTCTCAAGCGTCGCCCACTTCACCATCAGCCGGTAGCGTTGCGGCTTCTCGATCGACTTGTGCAATTCGAAGCCGTGAAAGCCCTTGGAGCGGCCGAAAGCGGCCTTGGCCTTGGCGACGGCGGCCTCGAAGTCCTTCTCGCTGCCCGGCTTGACGTCGATTTGCGCGATCTCGGTGATCATCGGTTTCCACCCTTCTTGTTCGATGGGCGTGTCTAGCGCAGCCGGCGAAAAAGAAAAAGGCGCCGAAACGGCGCCCTGGTCGGCCCAAATATGCAGATCGCTCAGACCAGCAGCAGGACCGTGCCCGCCACGATGAGGACGCAACCGGCGAACAGCGCGAGCGGCCAGGTGCTGCGGCGGCTTTGCGTGTAGCGGCCCTGCGCGCGGCGCTCGGTGATCAGCGCGCTCTCGTATTCATCCGCGGTCGAGAACAGGCAGGCGAAACCGCTGCGTGCCGAGGCCGCAGCGGCTTCGAGCGACATCAGGGCGGCTTGCGGGTTCTGTCGACGGATCGATTCCATGACCGCAATGGTAGGGATCGAATGGTAAACAGAGCATTACCGCAAACGCCGCCTCGCGTCTCAGGCGGTGGCCGGCCGCGCCTGCGGCGCACCGACCCGCGCGGCGCTCTGGCGGCGCCAGTTCTCCAGCGACAACGGTAGCTCCTCCGCCGCCTCGACGCGGTTACGGCCGCCGCGCTTGGCCTGGTAGAGCGCGGTGTCGGCGGACGCCAGCAGCACCTCGAGCTCGGTGCCGGCAGGCCCGCCGGCGACGCCGATGCTGACGGTGGTATCGACCGGCCCCTCATCGACCACGACGCCGGAGGTCTCGAACGCCTCGCGCACGCGCTCGGCGACCAGCACGCCCTCCTCCAGCGAGCACGGCAAGAGCGCTGCGAATTCCTCGCCGCCGATGCGGCCCGACAGGTCGGAGATGCGTAAATTGCTGACGACGACGGTCGAGAACAGCTTCAGCATCTCGTCGCCGGCGGGATGGCCGAAGCGGTCGTTGATCGACTTGAAGTGGTCGATGTCGAAGATCATCACGGTCACGGGGCGCCCGGCCTTGGCCTCGCGCTCGATGACGCGGCCGCAGGCCTCGGAGAAGCCGCGGCGGTTGAGCATGCCGGTCAGGGGATCGGTGGAAGCCGCGGTCCGGTGCGCGGTCACCGTGCGCTCGGACACCAGCATGAAGATCACGAAGACGGTGCCGACGGCATAGAGGATGAGCTCGACCGCGAATACGGTGACCCAGATGCTGCCGGAGAAGCCGGCATCGTTCGGGCGCAGGAAGCTGCCGATCAGGATCGGCAGCATCAACACGCAGCCGTGCATCACCGGCATCACTAAGGCCGGCCAGCGTCGTTGCAGGCTCTTGCGCCGTTCGGTCCAGAGCTCGCTGGCGGTCAGCGCCGCATAGACCGAGACGATGCCGGCGCCGACGATCATGCGCAGCATGGATGCCGCGGGATCCAGCAATGTCACGGCGGCGACCCAGGCGAGCGCGCCGAGCACGAGACCCGGCCAGTTCGGCTTGCGGCCGTGGAAGACGCGCGCCGCGTTCCACACCATGCCGCAGGCAACGAAGCCGACGGCATTTAACGCCAGATAGAGATGCGGACCGAGTCTGTCGCCGGCCGCGGTCCATAGCGCGACGGACGCGGCACCGAGCAGATAGGCGGTGCCCCACCATTTCAGTGCAGGGCTGTTTTCCTGCCTGCCGAAAAACACCATCATCGCGCCGAGCAATGCGGCAACCATGGTGGCGACCAAATAGAGCGTGATGCTATCGAGCGACATCATGTCGGCCCCCTTTAGATCATAGCAGTTACGCGATCGGCACATCCGATTTGCGCGCCCTTCCGAAGGCGACGCTAGGTCTGGCGAGTTCCATTCAGGTTTTCGCGGGAGGCCAAGTTTTCCCGAAACACGCCCTCAATTTGCATACAAACGAGCAGCAAAAAGGGCGCTGAAATCAGCGCCCTTTTGCATCTCATTGAAGCCGCTTTCGCGGCGAATGCGACCGAAGCGATTAACGCTTCGAGAACTGGAAGGAGCGGCGGGCCTTGGCCTTGCCGTACTTCTTGCGCTCGACCACGCGCGAGTCGCGGGTCAGGAAGCCGCCCTTCTTGAGCACGCCGCGCAGCTCCGGCTCGAAATAGGTCAGCGCCTTGGAGATGCCGTGACGGACCGCGCCGGCCTGGCCGGACAGGCCGCCGCCGGCGACGGTGCAGATCACGTCGTACTGGCCCGAACGCTGGGCCACGGAGAACGGCTGCTCGATCATCATGCGCAGCACGGGACGGGCGAAATAGACCTCGACCTCGCGCGAATTGACGGTGACCTTGCCGGCGCCCGGCTTGATCCACACGCGAGCGACCGCGTCCTTGCGCTTGCCGGTGGCATAGGCGCGGTTGAACTTGTCGACCTTCTTCTCGTGCTTGGGCGCGTCGGGCGCGGCCGCCGTCTTGAGCTGCGAGAGCTGGTCGAGCGACTGGATGGATTCGGCCATGTTATGCGGCCCTCGTGTTCTTGCGGTTCAACTTGGCGATGTCGATCTTCTCGGGCTGCTGCGCCTCGTGCGGATGATCGGCCCCGCCGTAGACACGCAGGTTGCCCATCTGCACGCGACCGAGCGGGCCACGCGGAATCATGCGCTCGACGGCCTTCTCGAGCACACGCTCGGGATGCTTGCCCTCGAGGATCTGGCGCGCGGTGCGCTCCTTGACGTGGCCGACATAGCCGGTGTGCTTGTAATAGGTCTTCTGCTCGCGCTTGCGACCGGTGAGGACCGCATGCTGCGCGTTGATGATGATGACGTTGTCGCCGCAATCGACGTGCGGAGTGTAGGTCGGGAGGTGCTTGCCGCGCAGGCGCATGGCGACGATGGTGGCGAGACGGCCGACGACCAGACCCTTGGCGTCGATCAGCACCCACTTCTTCGTCACCTCAGCCGGCTTTGCCGAAAAGGTTTTCATGTCAGAGTTTCCGTGGACGGGGAGCATCGGCGCGAACACCGCACCGGACTGCGCGGGTTCTAGAGAAGAGACGCGCCACGGTCAATGCCCAGCGACGTAAATTATCTACGTAATATCAATTGCTTATAAATATGGTGCTATATTACCTGCAAAAAGCTCAAACATTTGGAATGGAATAGGTCGAGGTGACATGGGCGATCGGATCGGGCGAAGTGCCGGACAACAGCTTCACCTCCCCGACCGCCAACCGCTTGCCGAGCTTGAGCAGCCGCGCCTCGGCCAGCACGTCCTGGCCGGGCAGGCCCTTGCGCAGGAAGTTGATGTTGAGATTGGTGGTCACGGCGAGCCCGACCGGCCCGATCGCGGACAGGAGCACCACATACATGGCGAAATCGGCCAGCGCCATCAGCGTCGGGCCGGACACGGTCCCGCCCGGCCGCAGCATCCTTTCGCTGTAACGCTGCCGCAGGAGGCAAGTCTGGCCGTCCGCGCTTTCGATCGTGATGTCGTCGCCGCTAAAGGCCTGGGGAAACTCGTGACGGAGGAACTGCTCGACCTCTGCCACGCTCAATTTCGCTAACGCCATGCTGTTCCCCGCCCTCGCTTCGCTTGCCCTGTTACATTAAGTTATCTGTGTCATCCAATTGCAATCATTTAGCGGAAATCGCGTCAATGTCCGTCACGGCCGCCCGCGCCCCCTCCCCGCAACCGCCGATCCTGCTGCGCGAGACCGCAGGTCCCATCGCGATCCTGACGCTGAACCGCCCCGCCGCGCGCAACAGCCTGTCGGCCGCGATGATCGCGAGCCTGCATGCGGAGCTCGATGATATCCGCGACGACAAGGCGGTCCGCGGCGTCGTGATCGCCGCCACCGGCCCGGCCTTCTCGGCCGGTCACGACATGAAGGAGCTCACCGCGCGCCGCACCGATCCCGATCGCGGCCGCGCCTTCTTCGCCGAGATGATGAATGCCTGCAGCGCCATGATGCAGGCCATCGTGCATCTGCCGAAGCCTGTCGTCGCGTCCGTTCAGGGCATCGCGACCGCGGCCGGCTGCCAGCTGGTTGCCAGCTGCGATCTTGCGATCGCATCGGAGGACGCGAAGTTCGCCACGCCCGGCGTCGACATCGGCCTGTTCTGCTCGACGCCGATGGTGGCGCTGTCGCGCAACGTCCCGCGCAAGCAGGCCATGGAGATGCTGCTGACGGGAGAGCCTGTCACGGCCGAGCGGGCCCGCGAGATCGGCCTCATCAACCGCGTGGTGCCCGCCGGTACCGAACTCGGTGCCGCGATCGAGCTCGCGCAGCAGGTCGCGCTGAAATCCGCCTACACCGTCAAGCTCGGCAAGGAGGCGTTCTACCGCCAGGCCGAGATGAGCCTTGCGGACGCCTATCGCTATGCGGCAGAGGTGATGACCGAGAACATGATGGCGCGCGACGCCGAGGAAGGCATCGGCGCCTTCATCGAGAAGCGCAAGCCGACATGGCGGGATGAGTAGAATTCGTCATTGCGAGCGAAGCGAAGCAATCCAGAATCCCTCCGCAGTGACAGACTGGATTGCTTCGTCGCTTCGCTCCTCGCAATGACAGCAGCAAAGAAGATCCGATGAACCACGACGCCTATCCCGACAATTACATCCGCGGCATCCTCAACAGCGTGAAGTCGATCGCGATGGTCGGCGCCTCGCCGGTCAACGTGCGGCCGAGCTATTTCGCGTTCAAATACCTGGCGCAGCGCGGCTACGACATGATCCCGGTCAATCCGGGCCATGTCGGCAAGGAGCTGCTCGGAAAACCCTTTGTCGCCTCACTCTCGGACATCGGGCGTCCGATCGACATGATCGACATCTTTCGCAACTCCAGCCACATCATGCCCGTGGTCGAAGAGGCGCTCACGCTGGATCCGCTGCCGAAGGTGATCTGGATGCAGCTCGGCGCACGTGACGAAGCCGCGGCGGCGAAGGCGGAATCGGTCGGTATCAAGGTGGTGATGAACCGCTGCCCCAAGATCGAATATGGCCGCCTGTCGTCCGAGATCTCCTGGATGGGCGTGAATTCGCGCACGCTGAGCTCCAAGCGCGCGCCGGCACCAACGCAGGGCATGCGGCTCTCCCTCAATCGGATGAGTGTCGGCGGCGGCGAGACCGCGGCATCCGATCGGGCCGCCAAAAACAAGAACGAGCAAAGCTGACGCAATCGCGAAGGATTCGTTTCGCGAACGCGGCAATGCCTAGCAAGATCACTCCGAACTGACGTGGCGCCTTGACGGCGAGCGCGGCGCCCATCAGCATGCCGCGCGATTTCAGGCCACAAGAACAGGACGCCCTCAATGAGCGATCGCCTTCCGGGATTTTCAACCCTCGCCGTGCATGCCGGTGCACAGCCCGACCCCACCACCGGTGCGCGCGCGACTCCGATTTATCAAACCACCTCGTTCGTGTTCAACGACGCCGACCACGCCGCCTCGCTGTTCGGCCTGCAGGCATTCGGCAACATCTATACCCGCATCGGCAATCCCACCAATGCGGTGCTGGAAGAGCGCGTCGCCGCGCTCGAAGGCGGCACGGCCGCGCTGGCGGTGGCCTCGGGCCACGCCGCGCAGGTCGTGGTGCTGCAGCAATTGCTGCAGCCCGGCGACGAGTTCATCGCCGCGAGAAAGCTCTACGGCGGCTCGATCAACCAGTTCACGCACGCCTTCAAGAGCTTCGGCTGGAACGTGGTATGGGCCGATCCCGACGACATCGCGAGCTTCGAGCGCGCGGTGACGCCGCGCACGAAAGCCATCTTCATCGAGTCCATCGCCAACCCCGCCGGCAGCATCACCGACATCGAGGCGATCTCGACGGTCGCGCGCAAGGCGGGTGTGCCGCTGATCGTCGACAACACGCTGGCTTCGCCCTATCTGATCCGCCCGATCGACCACGGCGCCGACATCGTCGTGCACTCGCTGACGAAATTTTTGGGCGGTCACGGCAATTCGCTCGGCGGCATCATCGTCGATGCCGGCACCTTCGACTGGTCCACCGGCGGCAAATATCCGATGCTGTCGGAGCCGCGGCCCGAATATCACGGCATCCGCCTCCAGGAGACCTTCGGCAATTTCGCTTTCGCGATCGCCTGCCGCGTGCTCGGCCTGCGCGATCTCGGACCGGCATTGTCGCCGTTCAATGCCTTCATGATCCTCACGGGAATCGAGACGCTGCCGCTGCGGATGCAGAAGCACTGCGACAACGCCAAGGCGGTTGCCGAATTCCTCGCCGGACATCCGGCGGTGGCCTCGGTCAATTATGCGGGCCTGCCGAGCGACAAGTACAACCGGCTGGCCCGCAAATACGCGCCGAAGGGCGCGGGCGCCGTGTTCACCTTCAGCCTGAAGGGCGGCTATGACGCCGGCGTCAACCTGGTGTCGAAGCTGCAGCTGTTCTCGCATCTCGCCAATGTCGGCGACACCCGCTCGCTGGTGATCCACCCGGCTTCGACCACGCACAGCCAGCTCGACGACGCTTCCAAGATCAAGTCCGGCGCCGGCCCCGACGTGGTGCGGCTCTCGATCGGCATCGAGGACAAGGAAGACCTGATCGCGGATCTGGAACAGGCGCTGGGGGCGTAGTCGCTGTCGTTCCGGGGCGCGCAAAGCGCGAACCTCAGGTGCGCAATTGCGCACCGGGGAACCTTGAGATTCCGGGTTCGCGCTAAACGCGCGCCCCGGAATGACGGCGGCCGTTTCGGCCGCCGTCAGTTAACAGTCGTTAACCATATCTGCCCCATACATCGTCTTTGGATCGCCCCTTTGATTCGGAGCCGACGATGTTGCGCTGGATGGTGCCTGCCCTGACAGTGATGCTGACGGTCTCGGCTGCCGTTGCTGCCGACTTGCCGGCCACGCCGAAGCGGCGGGCCGTCGCGCCGCCGCAGGTCTATGTCGAGACCGATCCGGACGCACTGATCTCGCCGGCCTATGGCGTCGGCAGCTACATCCGCAATCTGCCCGGCACACCGCTCCTGCCCGGCTCTCACACGCTGCCCGGCTATTACGGCCGTCCCTGGGACTACGATTATCAGGGCGCGTATTACGGCGGAAAGCAGGTCGATTATTTCTGGCGCCTGCCCTATGCGTGCGGTGTTTACGGCTATTGCTGATCGGTCGGCCGATGTGATCAGCCGGCCTGACCGACCGGAACCGCGCGCGGCTGCGCGTGCGTCTGCTGGCGCGAAGCGAGCCGTTCCACCTGCATCACCGCAAGCGTCAGCACCGCGATCGCGACCGCCTGGTGCGACAGCGCAAGGTCGATCGGCACCTGGTTGAGCAGCGTGAGGATGCCGAGCACCGCCTGCACGCTGACCGCGGCGAGCAGCCACAGCGCCCCCGCCGCGCCTGCGCGCGAGCGCACCGCGTCGATTGCGTGCAGCAGCGCCAGCACGAGCAGCGCATAGGCGGTCATGCGGTGCTCGAACTGCACCGTCAGGACGTTGTCGAACATGTTGCGCCACCACGGCGTCTCGAACCACAGCCGCTCGGCCGAGGGAATGAACGCGCCGTCGATCTGCGGCCAGGTGTTGTAGGCGCGGCCGGCGCGCAAGCCCGCGACCAGCGCACCGAAATAGATCTGCACCAAAGTCACGACCAGCAGCAGCGCGCTCGTGAACCGCAGCCGCGCCGGCGCTGCGATCTGCGGCCGCTGCTCGAGCCGCCGCACCGTCCAGACGATGCCGGCGAAGATCAGCAGCGCGAGCAGCAGATGCGTCGCCAGCCGATATTGCGACACCTCGACCCGTTCCGTCAGGCCCGAGGCGACCATCCACCAGCCCACCGCACCCTGGAGCCCGCCGAGCGCGAACAGCAGCCACAGCCGGCGCTTCAGCTCACCGGACAGACCGCCGCGCCACAGGAAGAACAGGAACGGCAACAGATAGGCGACGCCGATGAAGCGGCCGAGCAAGCGGTGGCTCCACTCCCACCAGAAGATCTCCTTGAACTCGGACAGGCTCATGCCCGCATTGAGCTCGCGATATTGCGGGATCTTCTTGTAGGCCTCGAACGCCTCGGTCCACTGCGCCTCCGACAGCGGCGGCACGCTGCCGGTGACCGGTTTCCACTCGACGATCGAAAGGCCGGATTCCGTCAGCCGCGTCGCGCCGCCCACCAGCACCATCAACGCGATCAGCGCGGCGACGAAGATCAGCCACCAGCGCACGGCGCGATGCGGATTGGTCGGAACGGAATTCGTCGTCATTCAGGGGTTAAAACCAGGGCTTGAACCGGACTGCGTGCCCCTTATAGTCCCCCGCTCCCGCAGCGCAAGTTACGCGACAACAGCAAGCTCCCGTCATGACGATCCGCACCCGCAAGTTCCTCGGCGCCATCCTGCTGCTGGTGCTGGCAACGGTCTGGGCCTTGCTCGGCATGGCCGCGGCGCAGATGCCGTGGATTGCCGAATCCGGCTGGCGGCAGGCAATCTACTACGTGGTGGTCGGGATGGGCTGGGTGCTGCCGGCCATGCCAATCGTGAGCTGGATGCAGCGTCCCGACCGGGTCAAGTCTGGCCGGTAGTGCTGCCGGTCGGTTTCACCGGCGCAAAGGCAGCGCCCGACACCAGGACGCGCAACATGCGCAGCGAGCGCACACGGCCGTCCCAGGAGATCCGCGGCAGCGCGCGCAAATTGGTCCGTCCCTCCGCATCCACGATGCCCGGGATGGTCGACACCGCGCTGGCAAAGCCGGCCTCCTCCGCCATGATGACATGACTGCGCCGGAACGAGGCGCGATCGCCGAACGGAAAGGCGAAATGCCCGATCTCGCGGCGGAAGGCGGCTTCCGCAACGGCCTTGCCCATCGTCATCTCCCGCAGCGCCGCACTGTCCTTCATGTTGGCGAGAACAGGATAGTTCACGGTCGCGCTGCCGATCGTGACGAGCGGATCGGCAGCGAGCTTCGCCAGATCCTCCCAATCCATCGACGCCTCGCGCGAGAGTGCGGCAAGGTCGATCCGGTAGCGCGTGCAGAGATCGGCGATCGCCGCCGCCAGATCCGCCGGCGACAGCGAGCGCAACCAACTCTCGAGATGCGCAAACAGCGCCTGCTTCCCGGCCCGATCCGTGACGACGAAGCGTTGCTCTTTCTCGCCCATCATCAGGTTGATGCGGCTCTCGCGCGCGACCACCTGTTCGAGCGCGAGCCACCAGGCCTGTCCGACGCCGTCGGGAAACGCGGTGGGCACGTAGATCGTGAAGGGCACCGCGTGATGTGCCAGCACGGGGTAGGCAAATTCGATGAGATCCTTGGGCGCGCCGTCGAAGGTGAGCGCCACGAAGCGCCGCGGCTCCGGCAACGTCACCGCGCGCCGGCAGACCTCGTCCATGCCGAGAAAATCGTACTCCCAGCGCTTCAGCGCGCGAATGGCGCGATCGAGGAATTGCGGCGTGATCTCGTGCGCGCGCAGCGGCTGAAACCCGCCGCGCCGCGGGCGCACCCGTTCAAAGCGCAGGATGGCGCCGGCACCACGGCTGCCCAGCGCGGCCCGGCCGGTGAACCAGGCCAGCTCGAGGCGCAGCCGTTCCAGCCATCTGTCGTCGGAGGCCAATGTCCCCACCTTTGAGCCTCACCCTTGAGCCTCACCCACCGTTGGCGCCCTCAAGGCGCCCGTTCCCGCTCCCATTGTCCTTACCCTTTGTTGACCTTTCTTTGCAAAGGTCGGCCACAGGCCGATTGACCTCTATTTCTGATTCCTCGACAGGTTTCGCGAATGACCATGGCTGCGGCGATGCAAAGCCGGACGGCAGAAGCGCCAGCGCGGTCGAAAGCGAGCCGTATCGCGCAGGTCGACATCGTCACCGATCTCGACGCCGCCGAGGCGGTCTGGCGCAGCTTCGAGGAGACCGGCCACCTCTACACGCCCTATCAGCGGTTCGATCTGCTGAGCCCCTGGCAGCGGCTGGTCGGCGCGCGCGAGGGCGGCCGCCCCTTCGTCGTGATCGCCCGCGACGCCGATCGCAATCCGCTGCTGCTGCTCCCGCTCTCGCTGCGCCAAGGCCACGGCGTGCGCACGGCCAGCTTCATGGGCGGCAAGCATACGACCTTCAACATGGGCCTGTGGGACGCCGCCTGCGCCGCGCAGACCAATGCCGCCGATCTCGAGGCGCTGCTGGCGCCGCTCCGCCAGCACATCGACGTGCTCGCGCTGACGCAGCAGCCGCTGCGCTGGCACGACCAGCCGAACCCGTTTGCGCTGCTGCCGCGACAGAGCGCCATCAACGGCTGTCCGCAGCTGGTGATGGAGCCGGGCGGGCCGCCGGCATCGCGGATCAGCAATTCGCTTCGCCGCCGTCTCAAGAGCAAGGAAAAGAAGCTCCAGGCCCTCGCCGGCTATCGCTACCACCTGGCCACCACCGACGCCGACATTGCCCGCCTGCTTGACTGGTTCTTTCGCGTCAAGCCGGTGCGGATGGCGGAGCAGAAGCTCCCGAACGTCTTCGCTGAGCCCGGCGTCGAACAGTTCGTCCGCAGCGCCTGCCTTGCGCCGCGCGGCGAAGGCCGCGTCATCGACATCCATGCGCTCGAATGCGACGACGAGGTGATCGCGATCTTCGCCGGCGTCGCCGACGGCGAGCGCTTCTCGATGATGTTCAACACCTACACGATGTCCGAGCACGCCCGCTACAGCCCCGGCCTGATCCTGATGCGCTACATCATCGACCGCTACGGCGAGCGCGGCTACCGTTCGCTCGACCTCGGCATCGGCTCGGACGATTACAAGCGGATGTTCTGCAAGGACGACGAAGAGATCTTCGACAGTTTCGTCCCGCTGACCTCGCGCGGAACCCTCGCCGCAATGGCGATGTCATCGCTGAGCCGCGGCAAGCGGCTGGTGAAGCAGAACCAGATGCTGTTCGACCTCGCCCGCCGGCTGCGGCAGGCGTTCGGGTAGACTCCAACCTTTCGTGAGGTGCTGTTCCTTCTCCCCTTGTGGGAGAAGGTGGCGCGAAGCGCCGGATGAGGGGTTCTCTCGACTCGCTAGACCTCTGATGAGGATAGAAACCCCTCACCCGTCTTCGCTTCGAAGCCACCCTCTCCCACAAGGGGAGAGGGTTAGGGGCAAAGCGACTTGTCCGCCGTAGCTCGAAGAGCGAAGGCGGAAGCGTGCCCACGTCTTCCGTCACTATATTGGATAGGGGTGGGCACGGCGCGAGCGCGCCTTTGCCCACCCTACGATTCCGAGTGCGCGGAGAGAGAGCTAAAAGCCTACGCCGCCACCACGCGCGGCGCTTCCGTCGCATTCGACGGCTGCACCGGCTTGTTCAGCATCGTCACCGCGCTGAAGCCGACGGCCCGGAGCTGCTCGCACATCAGCGTGCGCGCATCCGGCGTCATCGCGGCATCGGGCACCACGACGGCGCGGGCATGCGCCGTCAGCAGCTCGGCCGGAAGATCCGAAGCGCTGCCGGCATCGATCAGCACGTGATCATAGGCGCGCAGCAGCGCGTCGATGGCGAGCGTCACCCGCGGCGATTGCAGCAGGCTGCGGTCGAAGCCGGGACGGCCGGCCATGACCAGATGCAGCCGCGACAGCTTGTCCCGGGTGATAACTTGCGCGAACGACGCCTCGCCCTGCATCAGCTCGGCAAGGCCCGGCGCCGAAGCATCGACGGACACCGCGGCGATCGTCGGCGAGGACGCGGCGAGATCGACCACCACGACACGCGCCTCGCGCGCCAGATGCCGTGCCAGCGTCAGCGTCGACAGCGTGATGGCTTCGCCTGAGGCGGTGCCGAGCACGGTGACCTTCTTCGCGGCAGCGCCGGCGGCGCGCAAATCCTCGGCCAAACGTTCGATCTCGATGAATTCGGTGACATCCGCATCGGTCGTCAGCTCCTGTTGGAGCGGCGCGCGCTCCACCGGAGCGGGCTCGATGCCAGGATCCGAGGCTGGCGCGACGGCCGGTTGGACCGTCGGCTCCCGCCGCGCCGGCGCCTGTGCCGGGAAAATCGCCGCCACCGCGCGGGGCGCGGTCTGGCGCAACAGCTCGCCGGTGACGACGACGCCGGACGACAGCAGCAGCGTCGCGAGCGTCGCGATCAGCACGATCGGCAGCTTCTTCGGATAGGCCGGCGTGTTCGAGACGATGGCGCGCGAGATGATGCGGCCGTCGGTCGGCGCGGTGTCGATGGTCTCGCGGGTGTTGGCCTCGCGGTACTTGGCGAGATAGGTCTCGAGCAGATCGCGCTGCGCCTTGGCCTCGCGCTCGAGCGCGCGGAGCTGGACGTCCTGGCCGTTGGTCGAGGCCGCCTGCTTCTTGAGCTGCTCCAAGCTCACGGTCAGGCCGTCGACCCGACCGCCGGCGATCCGCGCGTCATTCTCCAGCGAGCGCGAGATCTTGCTGGCCTCGTCGCGGATCTGGGTGTCGAGATCGCCCAACTGGGCTTTCAATTCCTTGATGCGCGGATGGTTGCCGAGCAACGTCGAGGATTGCTCGGCAAGCTGGGCACGCAGCGTCACGCGTTGCTCCGACAGCCGCCGCACCAGCTCGGAGTTCAGCACCTCCGCCGCTTCGATCGGCTTGCCGCTCTGGAGCATTTCCTTGATCAGCCGCGCCTTGGATTCCGCATCCGCCTTCATCGAGCGCGCATTGTTGAGCTGGGTGTTGACCTCGCCCATCTGCTGGTTCGACAGCGTGGTGTTGTTGGTGCCGATGAACAGGCTCGACTTGGAACGGAAGTCCTCGACCCTGGCCTCGGCCTCGGAGACCTTCTTGCGCAAGCTCTCGATCTCACCGGCGAGCCACTGGCTGGCGTTCTTGGCCTGGTCCTGGCGGACCGCCTGCTGCAGCACGAGATAGCCGTCGGCGATCGAATTGGCGACGCGCGCCGCAAGCTCGGAATCGGCGGATTGGAATTCGACCACGATCACGCGCGACTTGTCGACGGCGTAGGCCTGCAGGCGCTCGTAATAGGCATCGAGCACGCGCTCTTCCGGCGTCATCGAGAACGGATCGCGGCCGAGCCCGATCATCGCGGCCAGCGACTTCAGCGGCGAGACGCCTTGCAGCACGGGATCGAATTCGGGACGTTCGGCGAGCTTGTTCTTCCTGATGATCTCGCGCGCGAGATCGCGCGACAGCACGAGCTGCACCTGGCTGGTGACGGCCTCGGCGTCGAGCGCCTGGCGCTCCTCGGCGCGGTCACTGTTCGGGCGCAGGAATACGTTTTCGCGGCCATCGATCAGGATGCGCGATTCGGACTTGTAGCGCGGCGTGACGAGATTGACGGCGGCAATTGACGCGACCAGCGCCAGCACCGTCGGCACGACGATCCAGCCGCGCTTGCGCGCCAATGCCGCTCCGAGCGCGTGCAGGTCGATATCGCCGGCTTCAACTTGCGCCTGCTTCGTGACGATCGGCGCAGGCGTTGCTTCAATCCTGGGCTCGACCTTGACTTCAGCCTTGTCAGCTTTGGGCGCGACTTCGGCCTTCGGCTTTGACACGGCACGCGCAATTACCGCCTTGTCCTTGCCGGCACGCCAGAACGCTAAACGCATCGAACACTCCCGCAGGGCAACGCCACCAAGCTACCGCAACCGGCGCGATTACACTCCATTAAGGTTGCCGCTGGGTTAATCGCAGCGGCGGCGATAGCCGCACGCGCGCTCGTCACCGTTTGTTAACCACGAGGGCCCCTAATCCATCTCGATATTTCCAAGGAATAGTTCGGCATTCGCCGTCGAGCGCTGGTTTTGATACATGCCTCCCTCTCCTGACCGGCCGCTTCGTATCCTGCACGCCGTGCGCGCTCCGGTCGGCGGCATCTTCCGCCATATCCTCGATGTCGCCAACGGCCAGGTCGACCGCGGCCATCATGTCGGCATTCTCGCCGACAGCCTCACCGGCGGCCAACGTGCCGACAAGGCACTTGCCGAGCTCGCCCCGCGGCTGAAGCTCGGCGTGCACCGGCTAGCGATCCGCCGCGAGCCCTCGCCGGACGACGTCCTGGTGTGGCTACGCATGCGGCGCCTGATCGCCACGCTGAAGCCCGACGTCATGCACGGCCACGGCGCCAAGGCCGGCGCCTTCATCCGGATGCGACGACGCTCCGACGACACCATCCGCATCTACACGCCGCATGGCGGCTCGCTGCATTATCCGCTCAACACCTTCAAGGGCGAGTTCTACGCGCGGCTGGAGCGCGCGCTGATGGATTCGACCGACCTGTTCCTGTTCGAGAGCGCGTTCGCCCGCGACACCTATCAACGCATCGTCGGCACCCCCAAGGGCGTGGTGCGTTGCGTCTTCAACGGCGTCACGCCCGAGGAGTTCGAGCCTGTCGTGACCGCCGACGATGCCACCGACCTCTGCTATGTCGGCGAGTTCAGGCACATCAAGGGTGCGGATCTCCTGATCGATGCCGTGGCGCGCCTGCACGAGGGCGGCAGGAAGGTCACCTTGACGCTCGGCGGCGACGGCGAGGAAATGGCGGCGCTGAAGGCGCAGGTGGAGACGCTCGGCCTCACCGATGCGATCCGCTTCATCGGCCACGTCAAGGCGCGCTACGGCTTCTCCAAGGGGCGGCTGCTGGTCGTCCCCTCGCGCGGCGATTCCATGCCCTATGTCGTGATCGAAGCCGGCGCTGCCGGCATCCCGATGATCGGGTCCAGAATCGGCGGCATCCCCGAAATCTTCGGCGCCGACAGCCCCGCTCTGTTCGCGCCGAGCAATCCCGAGGCCATGGCGGAAGCGATCGCCGCAGCGCTGAACGATCCGCAGACCACCGCACAGCGCGCCGCCACCTTGCGGGAACGCATCTCCGCGCATTTCTCGCAAGCCGCGATGGTCGACGGCGTGCTCGCCGGCTATCGCGACGCATTTACCGATCACTAACCATTCTTAAGACCCGCTTTAGAGAATCTTCCGATTTGTTCGATAGTCCAAGGTCCAGGGGATGCTCGCCCGGGCGCTCAACGCCGTGCCGCGGGCTTTGGAATGGACGTGGACGCCCGTGGAACCGCTCAACGCACGCTCGATGCTCGACGCCGCGACCAGCGCTGCGGCGAAGCCCGCTGACCAGTCTTTCGTCGAGCGCCGCCGCCGGCTCTCGCCGGCCGCGCTCGAAGTCGTCAACCAGAAGGTCTCCCGCGCCTATTCGCCGATCGTGATCACCGGCTTCGTGCGCCTCGCCGACTTCGCGCTGCTGAGCCTCGTCGGCATCGCGCTCTATATCGGCTACGTGATGCCGCTCTCCGGCTTCAGCTGGGTCTATCCTGCGGAGGTCGTCGCCGTCGCGGTCGCCGCCGTGGTCTGCTTCCAGGCCGCCGACCTCTATCAGGTCCAGCTGTTCCGCGGACAGCTGCGGCAGATGACGCGGATGATCTCGTCCTGGTCGTTCGTCTTCCTGCTGTTCATCGGCATCTCCTTCTTCGCCAAATACGGCAGCGAAATCTCCCGGCTATGGCTGGCCGCCTTCTACGTCCTCGGGCTCGCCGCCCTGATCGCCGAGCGACTGGTGCTGCGCTCGCTGGTGCGCGGCTGGGCGCGCCAGGGCCGGCTCGACCGCCGCACCATCATCGTCGGCTCCGACAGCAACGGCGAGCAGCTGGTCGAAGCGCTGAAGGCGCAGGAGGATTCCGACATCCACGTGCTCGGCGTGTTCGACGACCGCAACGACAGCCGCGCGCTCGACACCTGCGCCGGGGCGCGCAAGCTCGGCAAGGTCGACGACATCCTCGAGTTCGCCCGCCGCACCCGCGTCGATCTCGTGCTGTTCGCGCTGCCGATCTCGGCGGAGACGCGCATCCTGGAGATGCTGAAGAAGCTCTGGGTGCTGCCCGTCGACATCCGCCTCTCCGCGCACACCAACAAGCTGCGCTTCCGGCCGCGCTCCTATTCCTATCTCGGCGAGGTGCCGACTCTCGACGTGTTCGAGGCGCCGATCACGGATTGGGATCTGGTGATGAAATGGCTGTTCGACCGCGTCGTCGGCAGCCTCGCCCTGCTCGCGGCCCTGCCGGTGATGGGCCTCGTCGCGCTCGCGGTGAAGCTCGACAGCCCGGGACCGGTGCTGTTCCGCCAGAAGCGCTTCGGCTTCAACAACGAGCGCATCGACGTCTACAAGTTCCGCTCGATGTACCATCA
This sequence comes from Bradyrhizobium sp. LVM 105, assembly GCF_003957705.1. Classification (NCBI taxonomy): domain Bacteria; kingdom Pseudomonadati; phylum Pseudomonadota; class Alphaproteobacteria; order Hyphomicrobiales; family Nitrobacteraceae; genus Bradyrhizobium; species Bradyrhizobium sp. LVM 105. The sequence continues at coordinate 166,769 of NZ_QZMV01000006.1, forward strand.
CCAGGCCGATCCGACCGCCTCCAAGGTCGTCACCAAGAACGATCCGCGCGTCACCCGCGTCGGCCGCTTCATCCGCAAGACCAGCCTCGACGAGCTGCCGCAGCTCTTCAACGTGGTCTTCGCCGGCAATCTCTCCCTGGTCGGCCCGCGCCCCCACGCGGTGCAGGGCAAGCTGCAGAGCCGGCTGTTCGACGAGGCCGTCGACGGCTATTTCGCCCGGCACCGCGTCAAGCCGGGCATCACCGGCTGGGCCCAGATCAACGGCTGGCGCGGCGAGATCGACAACGAAGAGAAGATTCAGAAGCGCGTCGAGTTCGACCTGTATTACATCGAGAACTGGTCGGTGCTGTTCGACCTCTACATCCTCCTGAAGACGCCGATCTCGCTCCTAACCAAGAACGAGAACGCGTATTGAGTTTCCGTCATGCCCCGGCTTGACCGGGGCATACAGTACGCCGCAGCTCCGGCCGTTCTTCTGCAACGCGCGCCGCGGAGTACTGGATCGCCCGGTCAAGCCGGGCGATGACAGCGGTGTTTGTGGCGTACGAGTTGCGTAAGCGTATGAGCAAGTGATGGCGTATGCGGCGACAGCCGATGGAGTGAAACTGGCCGCGCCCGGCGTGCTGGCGCTGCAGCGCGCGCTGGTGTGGCTGGTCGGCGCCTCCGGCGCGGTCGTCTTCATCGAACCGAGCCCCTACGAGATCGTGACGCTGCTCGCCGCCGTCACGTTCTTCGCCACCGGCCTTCGCTTGCGGCTCGCGCTGATGCCGCTGATCGCACTGCTGGTCCTGCTCAATCTCGGCTACACCATCAGCGCGATCCCGCTGTTCGAGCAATCCGAGGTGGTGAGCTGGATCGCGACCTCCTGGTACATGGCGGTGACCGTCGTGTTCTTCGCCATGGTGATGTCCGAGGACACCGCGGCCCGGCTCGACATGCTCCGCCGCGGGCTCGTGGTCGGCGCGATGGTGGCTTCGATCCTGGCGGTCGCCGGCTACTTCCACCTGGTGCCCGGCGGCAACGACCTCCTCACGCTCTACGGACGCGCGCGCGGCACGTTCAAGGACCCGAACGTGCTCGGCGCCTTCCTGATCCTGCCGGCGCTGTTTGCGCTGCAGAGCGTGGTATCGGACAAGCTGGCCAAGGCATTCCGCAACGCCATCGCCTTCGCCATCATGTCGCTGGCGATCCTGCTCGCCTTCTCGCGCGCCGCCTGGGGCGGGCTGGTGCTGACCTCGGCCTTCATGCTGGCGCTGATGGTGCTGACCGGACGCACCAACGCGCAGCGCTCGCGCATCGTCGTCATGGCGGTCGTGGCCGCCGTGCTGGGGCTGGCGCTGATCGCGGTGCTGTTGTCGTTCGAGTCCACCGCGGAGATGTTCAAGCAGCGCGCAAGCTTCGGCCAGAGCTATGACGAAGGCCGCTTCGGCCGGTTCGGCCGTCACATCCTCGGTGCGGAGATGGCGCTCGGCCTGCCGTTCGGCATCGGTCCCCTGCAATTCCACCGCTTCTTCCCCGAGGACACCCACAACTCCTATCTCAACGCCTTCATGTCCGGCGGCTGGCTGTCCGGCGTGTGCTATCCCGCGCTGGTCTTCACCACCGTGATCATGGGCTTCCGCCACATCTTCGTCCCGGTGCCCTGGCAGCGCGCCTATCTCGCGATCTTCTCCGCCTTCGTCGGCACCGTCGGCGAAAGCTTCGTGATCGACACCGACCACTGGCGGCACTTCTGGATGATGCTGGGCGCGATGTGGGGCATGATCGCGGCCGCACAGATCTACAGGATCAGGGCCGACGACGAAGCGCCTTCAGCTTGAGATAGGAACGCTCTCTCGAGGCTGACAGCTTCTGGAGCGTCGCGGTTCGGCGCCGCATTGTCGTCCAGGATATTCAAATGGACGTTGCGCAAGGTCCTGGTCAGGCATCTGCACTCACTTCCTGTTCGAGCTTCTTGCGCAGCGCCTTGATGAGGCGGCCGGCGGTCTTGATCTCTTCTACCGGGAGACCTTGTACCAGCGAGTTGATCTTGGGGGCATACAGGCGGATGGCAGCGTCGTAGGTCTTCAGTCCCTTGTCGGTCAGGACCACGAGATGGGCGCGGCGATGATGTGGATTGAGTTCAAAGGTGACGAGCCCTTCATGGGCCAGGTCATTGACGATACGCTGAACGTTCTGGCGGTTAGCGCCGAGGTCGCGGGCGAGCCAGGCGACCGGCTGCGCACGGTCCGCGCCAACGATCGCCCCCAGAATCTGCCAGCGGGCGCTGGTCAGTCCGAGGGGGGCTACCAAGCGATCGCCCCACGTCAAGGTCAGGTTATTGACCCTGAATAGGTCGAGAATGAGATCGGTCATGGCGTCACCCGCCGGAGATCGCTTGATAGCGCGCATATTGACTCCATAAATCTCTATTGACACCATCATGTCAATTAAGCTATCGCTGGCGCCGACTTCGACACCATGATGTCATATTGGACCAGACGCGAGAGTTTGTCATGCCCGTGATGCGCCATGCGATCCAGCCGACCCCACCGAATGCCGTTCTGAGGCCGCCGCTTCTCGGAGGCGCGGGCCCGATTTCCGCGCCGCATGAAGCGGTAGCAGCGGACATCTTGCGTCATGAAACGCGCCCCGCAGAGGGCCGGGTCACGTTCGCGGCGGTCGCATCGCGCCCACCGGGGTCGCCTCGGGGCTCGAACGATAACCAGAAGGGAAACAGGCCGTGATCAAGATGATTCATCCCGTTGCAGGCGGGACCGCGCTTCTCACGATCTCGACTTTCTGGCTCTCTACTGCGTTCAGCGAACTCTTCGCGTCCCAGTCCGTCATCACTGCCGTCAAGACTGCCATACCCTGGGGCTTTCTCGTGCTGATCCCTGCGCTTGCGGCGACGGCCGGATCAGGCCTTGCGCTGTCACAGGGGCGGCGAGCCGGCCTGATCGGCGCGAAGATCAAGCGAATGCCGCTGATCGCGGCCAACGGCCTTCTCGTGCTTGTCCCCGTCGCTTTCTTTCTCGCACACAAGGCGAAGGCCGCCGAGTTCGATGCAGTCTTCTATGCGGTCCAGGCTCTTGAGCTTGTCGCCGGAGCTGCGAACATCACCCTGCTCCTGCTCAACGCGCGAGACGGCTTGAGAATGAAAGCCCGGTCCTGCAACAGGTGAGAAAGCGAAGGCTTACGTCTCCACCCCGAACGTCAACCCGGCGTGATCGACCAGCCGCTTGATCAGCTTGTGCTGCATCGCTGCGCCCGGCGTCCAGATCCCGCCCGGAACATCCTTCGCATCACGCAGCAGGCAGATCGCGCATTCGGAGATCATCTTGGAGGTCGAGCCGTAGCCGGGATCGCGGTCGCCGGTGACGCCGGCGCGGACCTGGCGTCCGTCCGGTGCGATCGCGACGTAGAGCAGATCGAACAAGCCGTTCTCGCGCTCTTCCTTCGACGGCCCTTCGCCCGGCTTCGGCGCGTTAGGACCGGTTTTCTCGGCGTTGGCCGCCATCACGCGCTTTGCGTTGGCTTCGCCCTTCTCTCCGGGACCGGTCAGGACCATCTCGTCGTAGACGAAGTCCTTGCCGTAGGGAAAGCCCATCAGCATGTTGGAACGATGGACGTTGCGGGTGTTGATCAGCGCCATCATGAACGGGGCGGCCCAGGATTGCAGATCCTCCTCGTAAGCCGCCCTATTGCCTTTGGGCTGCTTCGGGCCGGTGAACCCCGGCGTCAGCGCAAAATGGTCGTTGAGAATGGCGACGAGGCTGAGGTCCTTGGCGACCGCATCGAAAGTTGCTTTGGCACTCGCCGCGGTGCCGCCTGACAGCGTGCCGCGCATGTCGCGCACCCGGCCCTTCACGCGCGCGGCCGGCGCGCCGAACACGCGCCTGGCTTCTTCCTGCACGAAGAACGTGCCGAGCTCGAACGGCACGGAGTCGTAGCCGCAGGAAAACACGATGCGCGCGCCGCTCGCCTTGGCCGATGTCTCGTACTTGTCGATCATCTGCCGCATCCAGACCGGCTCGCCGCAGAGATCGAAATAATCCGCGCCCGCAGCGACGCAGGCAGCGAGCAGATCCTCGCCATAGAACTGGTACGGCCCGACCGTCGTGGTGACCGACTTCGTCTGCGCCACCATCGCCTTCAGCGACGCGGCGTCCGACGCATCCGCCACGATCAGCGGCGTGTCGGCGGGCGCACCGATGGCCTCGCGCACCGATTTCAGCTTGTCCAGGCTGCGGCCGGCCATCGCCCATGTCAGCGACTTGTCGTCCTTGTATTGCGCCGCCAGATATTCGGCGACGAGCTGGCCGGTGAAACCGGTCGCGCCGTAGACGACGATGTCGAATTTCGCAGAGCTCATGCTCGTCCCTTACTTTTTCGCGTAACTCACGCCCATGCCGGCACGGACGTCGCTTTGGATGCCATAGGGCGGGATCGGATAGCGCAGACCATTTTTGGCCAGCGCCTTCATGCCCTCGATCGCCTTGGCGAGATGCGCGGGCTTCAAGGCCATCAGCATCTCCTCGTCCGGCACGCCGCCATAGCGCCGTTCGGCATAGCATGGCAAGGACAGGCTGGGCTCCCCGGTCTTGAGCGCCCGCCCCCAGGAATCGGCGCAAGCGGTCTCACCGACCACGCCCCATTCGAACTTCTTGTAGCCGGTATATTGCAGGCCGTTGATCAGGATGATCATCTGCCCGGGCGTCGCATAGACAAGGCAGATGTCGGGCGGATCGAGCCGGCCGCTCGCGAGCGGACTGACGGCGAGCGCCTGATATTGGCCGAACGGAACCACGTCCAGCGCCTCCTGGCGCTTGCGCGCATCCTCCGCCGTGCCGTGCCAGACCCCGACATAGTTTTCGCCGGCGAGCCATTTGTCGTCCTGCGGGCTAAGCCCGATCACCGCGCGGCACTGGCTACCTACAAGATCGTCGGCGGTGATGCCGACGGTCCAGCCCAGCCGCGCCGCCATGCTGACGATCTGGTCGGTGGTGTGGATCGCATTCGGCCGCCGGATCTTCGGGATCGCCTCCATCTCCGCCGCTTGCGCGAACAGCTTCATGCCGATCACATTGGTCTTCAGCCGCAGCAGGCTGTTGAGATCAGCGACGAGGCCGGCAAGATCGATGCTGTCTGCACTGTGCTGTTGCATGGCTTCCTCCGGCCGCAGCGATCTGCGCCGCGTATTCTTGTTTTGCGGTTCTCGTTCTAGTCCTTCGCAGGTCCCGGAAGCAACTCGTCGGTCCTGCCCATCAGGCGGTACGCCACGAGGCCGATCCACTCGCGGACGGCCACTTCGGTCCGTCGCAGCCCGTCCGCGGCCATGTTGGTGAAGGAGAACAGATCGTCACGTCCGCCCATCCGCCAGTCGACCGGATAGGCCTCGACCTCAAATCCGGCCTTGCGGAAGATTCCGATCGAGCGCGGCATGTGGAAGGCCGACGTCACCAGAAGCCAGCGCTCGCCCGGCTTTGGCGATACCAATTTCTTGGTGAAGATCGCATTCTCCCAGGTGTTGCGGGAGTCACGTTCGAGGATCAGGCGCTGCTTCGGTATGCCGAGTTTCTCCAGGATCGGCGCGGAGTAGTCGGCCTCCTTCGCCTCGGTCGAGAGCAGGTTCGCTGAGCCTCCGGTGAAGACGATACGCGCGTTCGGATAGCGCTGCGCGAGCTCGGCCGGCGCGAACAGACGATCGGCGGCGTGCGCGACGACGGGCGTGCGGTGCGCCGCCGACAGGTCGGTGTCGACCGAGCCGCCGAGCACGATGATGCCGTCGGGCGCCCCGCGCGAGGCATCCCACACCGGAAAGCGCGATTCCAGCGGATAGATCAGGAGATTGCCGAGCGGCGAGAACGCCGCCAGCGCCAGCAGCACGAGCGTGGTCGCGGCCAGCCTGCGGCCGAGCGCGGCAAAGCGCGTCGCCATCAGCACCAGCGAGACGATGCCGAGCTCGACCAGAAGGTTGATCGGCAGCAGCGCGGTGCCGATTGTCTTGGACAGAACGAAGAACAGGGGCGCCTCGCGGGAATGAGCTTGCTGGTCTGCGCGGGGCTTGACCTGCCCGGCGATCTTCAGAAAGCTTCTTGAAAGAGGATCGATCGCCGGGTCAAGCCCGGCCTGATGAAAGCGACCGGACGCGGCAAATGACCCATCACCACCTGCATTCCAGCCCCAAGACCTGCCATTGGGGCTTTTTCGAAGCCGCGCTGAAGCCCGTCCTCACCGTCGCGAGCGGCGATGAGGTGACGGTCGACACCATCAGCGGCGGACCGGACATGCTGCCTGACCGCGACAAGTTTCACATTCCCCCCGAAATGTTCGAGGTTCATGCCAGCAACGAGCGCATGCTGCCCGGCCACATTCTCACCGGTCCGATCGCGGTCGAGGGCGCCGAGCCCGGCGACGTGCTCGCGGTCGAGATCCTCGACGTTCAGCTTCGGCAGGATTGGGGCTGGAACATGATCAAGCCGCTGGCCGGCACCCTGCCCGACGATTTCCACGAGACCCGTATCCTGAACATCCCGCTCGACCGTACCAGGATGACCGGCCGCATGCCGTGGGGCCTCGACCTGCCGCTCAAGCCGTTCTTCGGCGTGATGGGCGTATCGCCGCCGCCGGCCTGGGGACGCATCTCCTCGCTGATCCCGCGCGCCATGGGCGGCAATCTCGACAACAAGGAACTCGGCGCCGGCGCGACGCTCTATCTGCCGGTGTTCGTGCCGGGCGCGATGTTCTCCTGCGGCGACGGCCACGGCGTGCAGGGCGACGGCGAGGTCTGCGTCACCGCGATCGAGACCGCGCTGCAGGGCCGCTTCCGCCTGACACTGCGCAAGGATCTCAGGTTCGACTATCCCCGCGCCGAGACGGCGACCCACTACATGACCATGGCGATGGACCCCGACCTCGACCAATGCGTGGTGCGCGCGCTGCGCGACATGATCGCGCTGCTCGGCGAGACGCGAAACCTGTCGCGCGAGGATGCCTACACACTGTGCAGCCTGGCCGCCGATCTCAGGGTGACCCAGACCGTCAACGGGTCGAAAGGCATCCATTGCATGATCGAAAAGGCCATCGTGCACGGCTGAGCTCGGCCGCTCCTCCCGACCTGCTGACGCCCCCGCCGCCGCCCGGCCTGCCGTGCGGCGCGCCGAGTCGCGTCTAATTTCCTGTGCGATTCCAACACGCTGAGCGTCAAGCGCAGCATGCATTTGACTTCCACCCCTGAACCTAAATAGAGTCTTAATCGTTACTTTTATGTACCCGAGTAAGAGGCTAGCGTTCGGGCCATGGCCACCGAAAAAGCCGAGACTGACCGCATTCCCGTAACCCTGGCGCTCTCGACCATCACCTACCTGGAGAAGCTGGTGAGACAGGGCACCCACGGCACCAGCGTTCCCGGCGTCGCACGCACCCTGATCGAGGAAGGCATCCGTCTCGCCATCAAGGACGGTCTTCTGTCGATCCGCGACAATGGCAGGACGTGAGCGCACTCGGTACGTGAGGCGAACGGATCTCGAGGCGGATGGCCGACATCTGCAACCTGGGACCGTTTACAAATGCCTGTTCTCTCACCCACCTGGACCGACGAACGCATCGAGCTTCTGAAGCGGCACTTCGAGGCCGGCCTCTCCTGCCGCGAGATCGCCGCCGATATCGGCGTCAGCCGCAACGCCGTGATCGGCAAGCTATCCCGCCTCAACCTGACGCGTGGCCGCACCGGTGACGAGCGCAAGGTTCAGGACAGAGGCGCAGCGCGGGCGAAGGCCGTGCCGCGGCTGCAATACGAGATGCTCGCCACGATCTATGGCGACACCGACGCCCCCGTGGTGACGGGTCCGATCGACGAGGCGAATCGCTGCTCGCTGCTGGAGCTCGCCGAGAATCGCTGCCGCTGGCCGATCTCGACGCCGGGCGCAGACGATTTCTGCTTCTGCGGCAACACGGCGCCGGACGGGCAGCCCTATTGCGCCGGCCACAGCCGCCTCGCCTACCGGCCGCCCACGCGCGCCCGCGCGATACGCGGCTGACGTCGCGCGCATCTCGACGACAAAAAACCTCCGGCGGGGCATCGCCGGAGGTTTCTGGAGGCTTAGCATGAAGCTAAGAGCCGCAACTTTCGTATCTGGCTGAGTGCTATATAGCTTAGTAGCTCAAGTAAGTAAATAAATTTGCCGCGATCGAATCGCATGGCTCGCCTTCGTGTTCCGCAACGGCCGTTCGATTTTCCGAAGACCACACCTGTGAAAAAGCCCCGGCGGTTTCCCGCCGGGGCTCTCCATCGATTTGCGCGATCGATGATCAGAAGTTGCGCTGAGCGCGGAGCAGCATGCTGACGGAGTTCTGATCCTTCAGCTCGTACACGGCCGCCGGCTTGGCTGCGCTGGCAATGCCCGGGCTCACGATGTTGCCGGAGTACTTCTGGTCCAGACGCGACCAGCTCACATCCGCAGTGAACGCAAGGCCCTTGACCGGAGTCCACACGGTATTGGCACCGACGACCGCGAAGTTGAAGTCCGGATTACAGGTGGCACCGGCAACGGCAATCGCTGCGAAATTGGTGCAGATCATTGCCTTGCCCGCATCGCCGTACCTCAGCTGGGCATAACCACCGTACACTGCGCTCGCCCAATTCGGGCTCCAGTTGTGGGTGTAGCCACCACGGACGCCCCAGGTCTTGACGGTATCGATGCCGGTCCCGGTGCCGAAGACGCCGTCGGCAACGCCGGCGAAACCAGTGCTCTGATACGCCCCGTTGCCGCTACCGCTGAACATGAAGAAGCTCTGCGGGAACAGGCTCTGGAAATTGTAACGGGTTGCACCGTCCGTGTAGACGGCCTGCAGGTTGATGACGTCGCCTGCGCCGGTCGGGATGTTCTTGATCGACAAGGCACCCTGCACAGCCCAGCCCCACTTGTCGGACGGGTGACCGCTAACTTCCGTCGCGCCGTAGTAGCCGGCATGGATGTCATGCGCCGCGACCGAGATCTGGGCCAGACCCCAGGCCTGGTCGACACGAACCTGACCGATGATATCGGGCGAACGCGTGCCGCCCCAGGCGTTGGCACCATAGACGCCCGTCACGAACTGGGCGGCCGTGCCCGACGACACGTTCCAGAGGTTCGACTGACCATTGTTCGCCGAGGTCTCGTCTTGCAGCGCGAACGAAGCAGTGATGCCTTGGCCGAAGTCAGCCGTGTAGGCAACCTGGTTCACGCCGTTCACGTGGTTGGAGCCGCCCGGAATGGTATCGGGACCGCCCGCCGGATAGCTCTGCCACGGAGCGTCGAAGATCGAGACGGTGCGGCCGAAGGTGAAGCCAGCGAACTGGATGAACGCATGGTAGAGGCCGAGCCCCGGGTTGCCGGTCGAGAAGGCCGACGGATTGCTGCCAGTGACGTTCGACGAATCATAGGAGAATACCGCGTCAGCATAGGTACGAACAACGCCGTACTCGGTCGCCGTGCGGGTATCGATATTGAAGTCCAGACGAGCGCGGCTGTAGTAGTAGTTCGTCAGACGGTTGTTCGAGCCACCGTTCACGGTGGTCGTGCTGTTCCTGAAACCGTAGTCGCCGCCGCCGCCGAGAAGCATGTCGGCGCGGACGTAACCACCCAGCTTGATGCAGGTGTCAGTGCCCGGGATGTAGTAGAAACCTGCGCCGTACAGCGAGCAGATCCGCACGTATTCGACCGCCTTGGCCTTCACGGGGAGATCAGCCGCCTGAGCTCCACCGACGGCGATCAGTCCCGCCGCAGTGCCGAGCAATAGGCTCTTCACCATTTTCATTCAAAACCTCCAAGTTGCTCATTTTACGGAGACTGGACCGTGAGGCCCCCCAGATCCCCGTCTCTCCAAATCCGCTCGGCCACTTTGCGCTTCGGACACACTCGCTTTCGACGCGAGGGACGTGAGCGAACCACCTGCAACGGGACGATCGAGTACCCCCCACCGCCACGAGCAACATATCTGCGCCATTCAACTACACAAAATACTTTATCTACTAAGCTTTGTGGTTTCGCCAAACCTGTGCCCCGCGCGCAACACCCCGGGGTCCCAACCGATCTGCTGAGCTGATCATATTTGTAGTTTTCGTGACACAATTACCCTGCCCTGCACTTGCGTCAGAGCAGGCTTGCGTGGACTATGGCCTTCCATGAACACCGGCCTGAACAACGGTTCACGGGAGTGACGCTGTGTCCGCGACGAGGAAAGAAGGAGCGCGTCTGCGCTCGACCGGCAATCTGGATATCATCAGGCGCTTCACCTGGGAGATCTCGTCGATCAACATGTATCTGGAGGAATTACGTCAGTTCTGGGCGAAAACGCTCGGCATCAGCGGCCCGCAATGGCTGATCCTGATGGCCATCTCCGACCTCGACAAGGACGACGGCATCCCGATCAACGTCGTCTCCAAGCTTCTCCACGTCGATCCGTCCTTCGTCACCACCCAGTCCAAGCTGCTCGAGAAGAAGGGCCTGTTGCGCCGTCGCCCCTCGCCGACCGACGCCCGCGTGGTGCGGTTGTCGCTGGCCGAGAAGACGCAGAAGCACATCGCGAGCCTCAACGAGCAGTACAAGACGATTCGCGAATTCGTCTTCCAGGAGTTCGACGAGGACGAACTGACCGAATTCACCGCCAAGCTCGCGACGCTGAAGAATCGCCTCGAGAAGGCCTGCGTCCGGATCTCGCTCGACTTCTAGCACCTCAAGGCGGCGCTCAGATTCGCCGGGCGACGGCGCCGAGCCGCGATTCGAGCCAGTCGAAGATGTATTCGTTGGCAAGGCTCGGATTGTCCGCATGGGACTGCGCCGCTCCGGTCTCGGCCGCCGTGAACACCTTCAACATCACATCCGAGCTGTCGAGCCGGGAGCTTTGGACGATCTGACGCGCCCGGTCGGCCTTGAGCCAGCCGTCCTCGCCGAGCGTGATCAGCACCGGGCAGTCGGCGCTTGAGGCCATCAGCGGCGCATGCGGCACTGGCACGATGCTGACGTCGCTCAGCGCGAATCGGCTGGCAAAGAAGGCCCGCTCGTGCAGGTCCCACAGGCCGCCGTCGCAGACCGCGGCGGCAAGCCGCGGCTCCTGCAACACCGCGCGCGCCACGAAGGATGAGCCCCAGCCATCGGCAATGATGCCGACGCGCGCGAAATCGATGTCGCTGCGCCCCTCCAGATAGTCCATGACGCAGGGAATCGCGCCTTCGAGATCGCGGCGCCGCAACAGCGCCTCGATGTAATCGTCGCGCTGCTCGCCGAACAGATCCAGCGCCAGCAGCGAGAATCCGCGCTCGCGCGCGTGCGGCAGGAGCTTGAACAGGAATTCTTCCTTGCGGTGGCCGGGCTCGCCGATGCAGATCACGGTCGGCGCTCGCACGTTGCCGGACGGCGCAGGGACGAAGTAGCCCTGCAGCGCGTGTCCCTCGAGCCAGGGAATGGTCACTACCTCGCCCGCCGGGCTGCGCGCCGAAAGGTAGCGGCGCGCGCATTCCTGCATCGCAAGCACCGCGACCCAGCGGCGCTCGTCACCCTGCTCCAGCGGCATCGCCGCCGCGCCATAATAGTTCATGGCCCGCAGCCAGTTGCGCTGTGCGCTGGCCATGTGGCCTTCCGCGAAGGCAGCCTCGGCGCGCTGCCGGTTGGCTTGCGCCAGCTTCTTCCACTCGCGATGCCAGGAGCTGTCGTCGCCCCGCTTCAGCTGCCGCGCGATCATCAGGCATTCGGCGATGGTGGCGCCGCCCTCCTGGGCCGCGGTCAGCAGCCGCGTGAACTCGGCGGAGATATCCTCTCGCTCCGGGCAAAGGGTCCAGTCGTCGGAGAGGCATGCGGGCATCATCGGGAGCTGCGCTCTTTCATCGCGTTACCCCTGACTGACTAAACTATTTTTGTTCCCCGACCAAGGCGCCGCGCGCGGCATTACAGGCGTTCAAGATCAACATCGCTTGAACGACGATCCATGACGCATGCATGACATTCCAATCCGGCATAGGCGGCCGGGGACTGGCAGGAGGTGGCACACGAAATCTCCCGCGCACCTCTTGACATGATGGCTATCATACCTCAACCGGCGCGCATTCGCCCCCGGGCAGCCTCAGCCGAGTCGCCAGCCGACCTCCTGCGTAAAACTTTCGTAGAAGGCGCGGTCGTAAGCCTGCTCGGGCGTTGCGCGCACACGCTCGTCCAATCGCTTGGCGTCCTCGCCGACGAGGATGCGCCAGCGCTCCGCCTTGACGCCGTCGAGAATGATCTTGGCGGCCTCGGCCGCCGTCGTCGGCGCATCCTCCAGGAAGCTGCGGGCGCGCTCGGCGAACGCCGCCTGGATGTCCTCGTCCGACATCCTGTCGGCATCCGGCACGCCGGCCGCGACCATGCGCTTGCGGGTCAGCGCGACCTCGTCCTCGCTCAGCCGCTCCGACCCGTCGGCGCTCTGCATCTTGCGCGAATTGGAGACGATCGAGGTGCCGATATGGCCGGGCATCACCACCGAGCATTTGACGTGCGGCGCGTGCAGGCGCAGGTCGTTGATCAGCGCTTCGGTGAATCCCTTCACCGCGAACTTCGCCGAGCTGTAGGCGGTGTGCGCCTGGTTCATGCCGATCGAGGCCCAGAAGCCGTTGACGCTCGCGGTGTTGACGATGTGGGCCTCGTCCGCCGCCACCAGCATCGGCAGGAAGGTGCGCACGCCCAGATAGACCCCGCCCCAGCAGATGTTGAAGGTGCGCTCCCACTGCTCGCGCGTGTTGGTGAACAGGCTGCCGCCGCCGCCGATGCCGGCATTGTTGAACAGCAGATGGATTCGGTCGGTCTTGTGCTGCTCGCCGAGCTCGTCGCGAAAACGCTTCAGATGATCCTCGATCGCAACGTCGGCGACATGGGTCGTGACGCGCAGGCCCTGCGGCAGCTTCTCGGTCTCGCACAGCCGCTTGGTCTCGGCCATCGCCGCTTCCGAGACGTCGCACATCGCGACGTTGCAGCCCTCGGCGACGAGCTGCAGCGCGAGCTCACGCCCCATTCCCGTGCCGCCGCCGGTGATGACCGCGATCTTTCCTGCAAAATCCTTCATGGGACTTTCGGCCCCTCCCTTGTCGGTATGTTTCTTCGTTACAGCGCCGCCCGCCGGCGCGCACAAAATGTAGCAGCGCCGCACCGGCAAATGAAAGCGGATCGGCGATGCAACCTCCGGCATCAATTATTTCGGCGCGCGAACTATCGGCCGCTCCGGTGCGATCAAGACTATTGCATCTGGCGCAGCCTCGCCCGCAGCACATTCTTCGAGCCGCCCGCCGTTGGCGGGCCCTGAGGATGAGGGCAGAGTCCGCTGCGCTAGTTTCAACAAGCACCGATGCCTGTCAGCCTCATTCCTGAGGAGACCGCTGAAAGCGGTCGTCGCCAGGAAGGCACGTGACATAGCCGGGCCGTTGCGAGGGAGCGGCCGCGTCGCCGGCGCCACAGTCGGGCATAAGTGCCCGGTTCCCGTATTTGTCCGGCTTCGGTTTATGGGCAAATTTTTTACAATCCGAATCGCCAAATGGACTCCGGACGCTGGGTCGAGTCGGCCAGGCCAGCGTGTTGTTTGCGTGTCACAGGCTCTGGCACTCCGCTTGCATCCTCTATGTGGTCCAAAACGACCAATGAGGTGACAGGAATGTTCGTGACCGTCGTAGCCGTGCTCTGCCGGCTTAGCGCAGCCAGCTCAGGCAGTTGCGTCGAAGAAATCGTGACCGACAGCAACATGACGCCCGAGATTTCGATGATGCAGTGCGCGATCGGCGCACAGGCCCCCCTGGCGAAATGGATGGGCGAGCATCCGATCTATCACGCCAACTGGCGCCTCGAGCGCTTCAAATGCGTGCCGGGTCATTACGAGATCAAGGGCCACGCCTAGGCCCGTAGAACTACTGATCCGAACACGACGGATCGAGGAAACGCCCACCTCGCCAGGCCCGATGACACAGCGCGCGCGCTTTGCTCGGACTAAATTACCATGCATAGCGGGGCCCTCCGCGGGCCGCTTGACTCAGGTCAATATCCCGCTGACCTCAGCGCGCCAACATTGTTGTATTGCCTGCCATCTGGCGTGAGCGACCTCGGCGGAGTGCTGGGTCGCGGACATCGATCGTGAATCGTTACACGATGGAAAGCAGAATGAAGCTCGCGCTTGCGCTGCCACCACCGCAACGTGATTTGCGTCTCGACCTGTTTCGCGGCCTCGCCAACTGGGCGATGTTTCTCGGCCATGTACCCGGCACGGTGCTGGTGTGGTGTTCGTTCCGAAATTATGGATTTAGCGACGGGGCCGACCTGTTCGTGTTCATCTCCGGCTACACCTCAGCGCTCGTTTATACGCGAAAGATGGAGCGAGGCTTTGCGTTCGGAACCAGCAGGCTATTCAGGCGCGTGTGGCAAATATACACCGCGCATATCCTGCTATTCGTGATCTACCTGGCTTCTATCCATTTCCTGTCGGATAGGTTCAACGCGCCTGATCTGGTCGATCTGTTCAACGCCGGACCGGTCACGAACGCGCCGATCGAGATGATGACGCAGGGGCTTTTGCTGAGATACAAGCCTCTGAATTTGGACGTGCTGCCGCTCTACGTCGTTTTGATGGGCCTGTTTGCTCCGATCCTCTGGTTGATGTTGAGATTTCCTGACGCCCTCATGATCGGGTCGGTGCTGTTGTATTTGGCTGCGCGGCAATTCCATTGGAACCTGCCTTCCTATCCGTCGGGAAGCTGGTACTTCAATCCGCTGGCGTGGCAGCTTCTGTTTGTCACGGGCGCATGGCTCGCGTTGACGGGTGCGGGGCGGCTGCATTTCCTGCTGCGGTCCAGGTTCGTGCTGGTTGTTGCGATTGCCTATTTGATTTTTGCGGCGCTCATGACGTTAGCTGCTCACCAACCTCAGCTCCGGGCCTTGTTTGCGCCTGCCTTGTTCGAGCTTTTCAATCCCAACGACAAGACCAATCTGGCGCCCTACCGCTATCTTCATTTGATGGTGCTGATTATCCTTGGTGCCCGGTTCATACCGATCGATGCGCGCGGGCTACGAGCCACCATCTGGCAACCCTTGGTGAAGTGCGGCCAGCAGTCCCTCGAAGTGTTTTGTGTGGGCATTCTCCTGGCCTTCATCGGGTACTTCATCCTGCAGTTTGCAGGGAACGGCATCCTCGCTCAACTGCTCGTCGGAGCCGCAGGAATCGCGATCATGACGGCGGTTGCCTACTACAGATCCTGGTCAAAGCGAGTGGAGAAATCTTCACATGAGAGTCCGGTAGATGGAAAGAGGGCGCCGGAAGCCACCGGTCCCCTCGAGCATCTTGTACTGCGCGGCGCCGGAAGGGCGGCGCAGGTCGCTCGCGGGACGGATACGCAGCAGCCGCCGCTAACAGGACTTTGACAACCGCGCCGGCCGTCACCGTCGCGATCGAAGCCCACCGCATCGACCCGAAACTGCACCGCGTGCTCGCCGAGCAGATCCCCGCACCGGCCAGCTCAAAGACGTCGAGGCCTTCAACCGCGAGGTCCACACGATCGTGCGCACCTATCTCGAAAGCCGCCGCAAGGAGATGCGCAAGGTCGACCTCGACGTCGCGACCTTCATCTGCGTCAGCGCGATCGAGGCGGTGGCGCATAACACCGTGCTGCATGGGGCCGAGATGCTGTCGGAGAAGACAGTGCGGACGCTGGTGGAGGAGACGACGCGGTTGGTGGTGGGGGTATTTGAGGTAGAGGGCGTCAATGCTCAACGCTTGCGTTGCATATGCATCGTATCGTGCATAGGGTTCCCAACCCATTGACATAGATTGGGAATCCGCCGGTGTCTTTGCCAGGAAGTGTTGCAAGCCCGCTACAGCAAATCCTGAACACAGGCGTAGCATTCGATCTGGCAGGTGGGCGAACACGTCGATTCATTGAACTCGTTAGTCTGGGGAGAAACTCACATGAAAAAGGTAATGGCGGCTGCGGCCGGAACATTGGCTCTCGCTCTGGCGGCTCCCGCCAGCGCGGCGGATCTTGCCGCGCGACCCTACACCAAGGCTCCGGCCCCTGCGGTCGCTACCATCTACGACTGGAGCGGCTTCTACGTCGGCATCAACGGCGGCGGCGGCTCGGCCCACAAGTGCTGGGATTTCGTGACGCCGGTGACAGGCACTCTCGTGGGTGAGGGTTGCCACAATGCGACGGGCGGCACGGTCGGTGGCCAGGTGGGCTATCGCTGGCAGTCGACCAGTTGGGTCTTTGGCCTGGAGGGCCAGGGTAACTGGGCCGACTTCAGTGGCGACAACGTAAGCTTGGTCTTCCCTGGCTCAGGGCTGGTTACTGGCGATCGCAACCGTTCTCGCATCGATTCCTTCGGACTGCTCACCGGTCACGTCGGCTACGCCTGGAACAACGTCCTGTTTTATGTGAAGGGCGGTGGCGCAGTGGTCGGCGACAAGTACGACATCTATGCCGCTGCCGGTACGCCGGGCGCTGGCGCGCTTCTGGCGTCAGCCAGCGAAACGCGCTGGGGTGCCGCCGTCGGCGTAGGCCTGGAGTTCGGTTTTGCGCCGAACTGGTCCGTGGGCGTCGAGTACGACCACATCTTCCTCGGCCACCGCACGATTAACTTCACCACGCCGGCAGGCGTCTTCTTCGGAAGCGACCGGATTGGTCAGGATGTCGACATTGGTCTGGTCCGGTTGAACTATCGCTTTGGCGGCCCGCTCGTCGCCAGGTACTGATTAGCTCCAATCCAGACGAATAAAGGCCGGCTCTTTGAGCCGGCCTTCTGCATTGGGAGGCTCAGATGACCAAGACTTGCCGACAAGTCCCCACTTCGGAGATTGCCGCTGAGCTGAACAAGGCATTTCGCTTCAGCTGAACCTCACACAATCTGCAAGGCGATCGGCCAGACGCTCAAGAATTTCAACATCGCGGAAATCTCGAAAACAACCGGGCTGCCCCGCACTGCCGACCACCGAAGCAGTCACCCGCCGCCGATCGTCGCGCACGCGGCCCCGCCGGCGCGCGCCCTACGCCCGGTCAATCCGCCCCAGAAATGATTTGGACAAATGGTCGGAGCGAGAGGATTTGAATCTCCGTTGTGGGGAATTTGTAGTGCGAGAGGGACCCTTCATTAAGCGGGCGCTGGTTGATCGATTGGAGGTTGTCGCGTAGTGTCCGGACCTCCAGAAGCAGACCTCCATGTTCAATCTCAATCCCGCCAAGAACGGAACTTCGATGGCGCTGGACGCGCTCCGCGCGCTCGCGGCGCAGGCGGTCTGCATCGGACACGGAATCTCTTTCTTCATGCCGCAGCTACGCGGCGGCGCGTTGCCTCTCCCGCAAAACGTCGGCGTGCTGCTCTTTTTCGTGCTGTCCGGATTTTTGATCAGCTATACTTTGGTCGAGAGATCTTCCAGAGACTCGCAGTACGGGTTTTCTCATTTTTTCATCGACCGCTTGGCCCGTATTTATTCGGGGCTGGTACCCTGCTTGCTCGCCATCGCCGCGATCGACGCGTTGACACTGCATTTCATCGGAGATGCGACTCTCGCTGCCAGCTACAATTTTAAGGCGTTCGTCTCCAACATCTTCATGATCGAGACGTACCGCGGTCCGCTCGAGCATTTCAGTTTCTTGCGGGCGCCAACATTCGGATCAGGCAGTCAGCTGTGGACGCTCGTCATCGAATGGCACATCTATCTCTTTGTCGCAGCACTCTTCTTCTTGGGCGCGCGGCCTCAAGCAGCGCTCCTGCTCATCCCTGTCGCCCTGTTCTTTGGGCAAATCCCCATCCACTACATTTTTGGCGCGCTTCAGAACGATGGGCTCGGCCAATCTTTGTTTCTGTTGTGGCTCGGAGGCGCCTACGTCTACTTTCTCGCGCGCCGCGGTTGGCTCCCGCCTCGCAGGGTCTCGCTGGCGATCGCCGTGGCATCTGCCGCGGCCTACTTCATGATTATGCGGCCTTATGCCGAGTATCAGCCAAGAACCTATCCTCTCCTCGTTCTGTTCTTGTACGGGATCGTTGGTGCGACGCAGGCAACAAAACCTTCCAGCTCGGCCGCCATCGTGCAGACGGTTCGGTTCTTTGCCGGATACTCCTTCACGCTGTACCTGCTCCACCACACGATCATGTATCCAGCGTTCCTGCTCTGGAAGGACGGGGGATGGATCGTTTTCGGATGCACCGTCGTCCTGGCCAATGTACTCGCAGCAGTGCTCGCCTCGGTGACAGAGATGCGGCACAAGCAGCTTGCGAGCTATCTGTTTTCCGTGCAGGAGAAGTTCGCAGTAACCCCCTTGGGCAATCCGCGCTCGCGCAAGTAGGCTTTCCAGGTCGTCGCGAACGCGCAACTGGCGGAAGCGGGCTCGAAGCCGGCGGTCAATCCACCCGACAGATGCTTTGAAAGAATTGGTCGGAGCGAGAGGATATGAACCTCCGACCCCTCGTCTCCCAGACTAGTGCGCTAATCGGGCTGAGCCACACTCCGAACGTCGTTCCATCAGCGTCGAAGCTATCACGAACAAGGGCTGCCATCCCCTGGCCGCACCATCATTGCTTCACATCGTGATGGGATGATCAAGTGCGATATCCAGCGAATTGCTCACCCCTCTCGTCAGCACATCCTGTATCCGTTGCCGGCCGAGATCGGCGTGCGAGCGTCCCAGGGCATCCGCCTTGTCGGCGTCCCTGTCCCTGATGGCGGCAACCATCGCGATGTGCTCCGTCAGGATCGTATCCATGTGCTTCTGATACGCGGCCTTCGACGCGAAATGCTCCACATTGTAGGCCAGATAGGCGATGCGCAGCGCGAGCGTGAGCAGGTGGAGATAGTTGCGTTCGATCAGCTTGTTGCCGCAGGCGGCAGCGATCAGCGCGTGAAACCGCCAATTGCTTTCGTTCATCTCCTCCGCGCGTCCCGCCGCTTCATGCTGCTCGAATGCAAGCCGCTCGGCATCGATCTCGGCAAGCTGGGCATCGGTTCGGCGTAGCGCCGCCCACCTGGTGACGAGCCGCTGGGTGATATCGAGCGCCTCGAACATCTCGCGAAGGTCATCCCAGTTGAGGCTTGCGACGCTCGCGCCGCGGTTCGGCAGCAGCACCACCAGCGATTCCGAGGCGAGCCTGACGAGCGCCTCGTGCACGGGTGTTCGCGAGAGCCCCAATCTCGCCGCGAGGGCCGCCTCATCGAGCGGCGTGCCGGGCCGCAAGGTGAGCGACACGATCTCGCGCCGGAGCGCCATATAGGCGAACTCGACGCCCTTCCCTTTGCCGGGCGGCGGAGGTGGTCTGCTGGCCATCATGAAATATCTTGCCTTGCTTTATTCATCGTGCATAAACTGTGCATGCACGGCCATTCTATCACTTGCGCCGTGCCATGCGAGGGCGACTGCCGGGCCGTTTTCGCGCAAGCAAAGGATCTCGTCCATGAGCATCACTGCCCAAGGGCTCGCTGCCCGAATCGACCGGCTACCTCCCTCCCGCTTCCACATTCAAGTTCTTATCATTGCTGGACTTTCGCTGTTCTTCGACACGTTGGACACGGCCGTCACCGGCTTTGCCTTCGCAGCTTTTCGAACCGAATGGAACCTCGGCCCGCTCGCGCTCGGCGTCACCTCGGCGATCGGCCTGAGCGGCTATCTGCTCGGCTCCGTCCTCGTCGGCTTCGTCGCCGACCGGTTCGGGCGCAAGGCCGTCATGACCTGGAGCCTTGGCCTCTACTCGCTGTTCTCGGCGTCCCGCGCGCTGGCCCCCGGCATCGAGGTCTTCTGCCTGCTGAACTTCTTCACATGGATCTTCGTCGGCATGGAGAGCTGCGTGGTGCCACCTTATCTGGCGGAGCTGTGGCCCTCGCGGCTCCGCGGCCGCTTCAACGGCTGGATGATGGCGTTCTTCGCGATCGGCATCGCCCTGTCCCCGGTTTGGGCGCTCCTACTGATCCCGACAGTCGGCTGGCGCTGGACGCTCGCGCTCACCTTCCCGTTTGCACTGCTGATCGGCCTGATGCGGTCCTTCCTCCCGGAGAGCCCGCGATGGCTGATGAGCCAGGGCCGCACCGAGGAAGCCGAGCGGATCGTTGCATCGATCGAAGCGCAGGTGGCGCGATCAAACGGCGGGACTCTTCCGCCTGTTGTTGCGATCCCAGTGCCCGTCACCCGTCCGGTCAGCCGGCGCGAGATCGTCGCGCCCGCCGTCCTGCCGGTGACCATCATGCTGTGGATGGTTTGGTTCACCGAGTACGGCGTACTCTACACCTTCCAGTCCGTGCTTCCGACGTTGCTCGCCATGGACGGTTTCTCCATCGTGCGATCGACCGAGTTCACTGTGGTGATCTTTTCCGGCTTCATTCCCGGCTATATCGGCGCGGGCTACTTCCTCGATCTCGTCGGCCGGAAATACTGGCTGATGATCTGCTTCGCCGGAATCGGGATCTCCAGCACGCTGTTCGGCCTTGCCAACACGCCTGTCACGATCATGGCCTGCGCATGGTTCACCGCCTTCTTCCTCGGCAACGGGTCGACCTGCATCTACACCTATACGCCTGAGCTCTATCCGACCGAGATTCGAACGACGGCGATGGGCATGGCCTCGGCCTGGGGCCGCGTCGGCGGCATCCTTCTGCTGCTGGCGTTCGGCATCTTTGCCGTGCTGCACGGCCGGCTCGCGCTCTTCCTGGTGAGCGACGGCCTGCTGATCGCCAGCATCATCGTGGTGGCGCTGGTCGGCCCCAACACGAAAGGCAAGACGCTCGAGGCAACGTCGGCGGCGCGCGACGTCGCAGCGTCGCCGAAGGGCATCGAGGCACCGGCCGAATGACCCGTACAGCAGTGATTGCCGGGGCCGGCTATGCCGGCCTCGCCGCGGCGGCCGTGCTGGCGCGCGAGGGATGGCGCGTATCCGTGTACGAAGCCGATCCCGAGCCAAGAAGCGTCGGCGCCGGTCTCTATGTCCACGGTTTCGTCCATGATGCCCTTCGCAAGACCGGTGCCTACGACGACTTCATGCGTGGAGCATTCAAACCTGCCGCGCATTGCGTCTACATCGACGGCGCGCGGCAATCGAATGCATCCACCGACGGAAACATCGTCACCACGACCCGGGCGGCTCTTCATGTCGCGCTGATCGATGCGGCAAGACGCGCCGGCGTCAACATCGCCGGCGGATCGCGGGCCGTTGCGGCGGATCCGCGTGGCGCGTTGATCCTCGCAGACGGCACCCGGCTCGCAGCCGATCTGGTCATCGCCGCCGACGGCGTGAGATCGACCATCGCGCAAGCGCTGGACATTCCGATCACACGCGTCGCGCACCAGGACGGCATCACGCGAATCCTTCTCGATCGCGACGGACTGCGCGACGACAATTGGAACAGCATTCACGATTATTATGATTACCGGGGACGTCCGTTGCGGGTGCTCTACACGCCATGCGGCCCGGATGCCTTCTATTTCTGCCTGATGGCGCCCATCACCGATCTCGAAGCGACGTCCGTTCCGATCGCCGGTGCGCTCTGGACCGCGCGATTTCCTGATCTCGCGCCGACATTGCGGCGGGTTGGCAACGCAGGCCGCCACGACCGCTACGCAACAACGACGCTTTCGACCTGGTCGAGAGGACGCGCGGCGATCGTCGGCGATGCCGCCCATGCGATGCCCTCGAGCCTGGGGCAAGGTGCCGGCGTCAGCATCGTCAACGCCGTCGCGCTCGCGGAGGCCGTTGCGCACTCTGACGATATCGATGCCGCGCTTGGCGACTGGGAAGCCGCGATGCGCCCGATGGTCGAGGGCTGGCAGCGCCGGGTCGAGGACGTCGCAAGCCAGCGCAGCCTCAGCCGCACCGTTCGCCCGAGCGAGCAGCGGCTGATCGAACTCTCATCCGACGATTCGGATCGCAAACACGCAAGACGAGAAGGGACCAACGCATGACGCTCGTTCCAAGCGCATCCTGGTACACAGACATCATCGCGGCCGTGGACCAGCAGCAGGCCGGCATCAGGGATCATCTCGGCCGCCCCTGGGCGCAGCATTTCGAACGCGTGGCGCTCCGCCTGATCTTCCGCAAGCCGGACGCAACCCGTGCCCATATCGAATCCGCCCTCCTGCACGATGCGATGATGGAGCGTGGCGGCGGCCGCGAGATGCTCAACGCGCTCGGCATCAGCCAGGAAGCGTGTGACATCATCGACATCACGACCCCGCCGCCGAATGCGGACTATTACCGCCGCTTCCAGGAGGTCGGCCCCGCCGAATGCGAGATCTATCTCGACTATGTCCGAAAACTCTGCGCCTCCGGCAACCCCGCCGCGATCCAGATGAAGCTCGCCGACATCACCGACACCATCGAAGCCTGCCGCACCGGATTGACGCCGCTGCTGATCGATCAATTCGTCAATCGCTACGAGCCGAGCCGGAAGCTGCTGGAGCAGGCGCTGGGGTCGGAGCTGGGCTGACGGGGAGCGTCGCCGCTCGTGGCCGGGTGCGACGGTTGCCGCAAGGAGATACGCGAGACCTTCGGGACTGGCAGCCTTCAAAGGCGTTAGCGCGGTCGAGGCGGTGGCGTCCTGACCCACGCTGCATGATGACACCATACCCCTTGTTTTGCCCGACGGGTCAAGTCGATTTCGGAAAAACATAAATCAACATCGAAAAGCATTATCAAGCAACGGCATCGCTACTGTGCATGGGGTTGTTTTCGGCATTTTAGTCTGCCGGCCACCACAGCAGCCACCGCCACGACCGTCGCACATGCGTCAGCGCCGGCACGGGCTCTATCCCGACCGTCCAACCACCCGACAAATGCTTTGAGAAAAATTGGTCGGAGCGAGAGGATTTGAACCTCCGACCCCTAGTCTCCCAGACTAGTGCGCTAACCGGGCTGCGCCACGCTCCGAACGTCGTTCCATTAGCTAGGATCGGCGCGATGCGCAAGGCGAGGCCGCAGCATTTTGCCGTTCCTGCCTCACAGGCTCGGAGCTGGTCGCAAGCGGTCCGAATACCGCCCTCACCCGTCCTTCAGCGCCTGATCCAGCATCTCCTTGGCCGCGACGAGGTCGGCGAGCGCCCGGCCCAGCCGTTCCCGGTCCAGCGCGCTGGGGCCGGCGGGCGCGGCGGGGGTGACGCCCTTGCGGAAGGTGGTGAGGATCTCTTCGTCGTCGACCTCGGTGAAGCGGAAGTCGATGCCTTCCTCTTCGTCGCCCTGGTAATCGTCGTCGTCGGTGTCGGTGACGCCCTTGATCGGCGCCTCCTCGTCCTCGGGCTCCATCAGGCTGGCGCCGATGGCGTCCTCGATCGCGCCGAACGAGACCGCGGCGGCGCTGTCGGCGAGGCCCTGCACCGATTTGACGCCGTGCTCTTTCAGGATCCGCTGCACCCCGCGGATGGTGTAGCCCTCGCCGTAGAGCAGCCGGCGGATGCCCTTGAGCAGGTCGACGTCGTCGGGGCGGTAATAGCGGCGGCCGCCGCTGCGCTTCATCGGCTTGATCTGGGAGAACCGGGTCTCCCAGAACCGCAGCACGTGCTGCGGGATGTCGAGCTCCTGCGCTACTTCGCTGATGGTTCGGAACGCATCCGGCGCCTTGTCCAAATGCCAGTCCTTTCCGAAAGGCGGTTACGCCTCGGGTTGTGCCTTGCTGCCGTCGCCGTTGGTGCGGTGCTGGGCGTTGATCCGCTGCTTCAGGATCGCCGACGGCTTGAACACCATGACCCGGCGCGGCGAGATCGGCACCTCGGTGCCGGTCTTCGGGTTACGGCCGATGCGCTGACCCTTCTTGCGCACCATGAACGACCCGAACGAGGACAATTTCACCGTCTCGCCCTTCTCCAGGCAGTCGGTGATCTCCTTCAGCACGAGTTCCACGAAGGCGGACGATTCCGTGCGCGACAGGCCCACCTTCTGGTAGACGGCTTCGCACAGGTCGACTCGCGTTACGGTTTTACTTTGATCGGTCATCGCCCTGCCCCACATCACGGCGAACAATTGTTGTCTGAAATTATGAGGTTACGATACAGCGGTCAACAGCGCTCATCAATGCAGGCGCATCGATAATCGCGACTGATTCCGGCAAAATTTTACCGAGTGTGGCTCTACCAGCGCACCAGCGCGGAGCCCCAGGTGAAGCCGCCGCCCATCGCTTCCAGCAGCACCATGTCGCCCTTCTTGATGCGGCCGTCCTTGCGCGCCACCGACAGCGCCAGCGGAATCGAGGCGGCCGAGGTGTTGCCGTGACGGTCCACGGTCAGCACCACCTTCTCCGGCGCGATATGGAGCTTGTGGGCGGAGGCGTCGATGATTCGCTTGTTGGCCTGGTGCGGCACGAACCAGTCGATGCTGTCGGCATTGAGCCCGGTCGCCTGGAAGGCATCGACGATGACGTCGGTGATCATGCCGACCGCATGCTTGAAGACCTCGCGGCCCTCCATGCGCAGATGGCCGACGGTCTGGGTCGAGGACGGGCCGCCGTCGACGAACAGCTTTGCCTTGTGGCGGCCGTCGGAGCGCAGATGGGTGGTCACGACGCCGCGGTCGGTGGCGGCATTCCCGGGCTGCTCCTGCGCCTCCAGCACGACCGCGCCGGCACCGTCGCCGAACAGCACGCAGGTGCCGCGGTCGTTCCAGTCGAGGATGCGCGAGAAGGTCTCGGCGCCGATCACCAGCGCGCGCTTGAAGGCGCCGGTGCGCAGGAAATTGTCGGCGGTGGCGAGCGCGAACACGAAGCCCGAGCAGACCGCCTGGAGGTCGAAGGCCGCGCCGTGGTTGATGCCGAGCGCGTTCTGCACGGCGACGGCGGTGGCGGGAAAGGTGTTGTCCGGCGTCGAGGTCGCCAGCACGATGAGGTCGATCGACTGCGCATCCATACCGGCATCGCTGAGCGCGGCCTGCGCCGCCTTGATCGCCAGATGCGAGGTGAACTCGCCCTCGGCCGCGATGCGCCGCTCGCGAATGCCGGTGCGCTGCACGATCCACTCGTCGGAGGTGTCGATGCGCGCCGCCAATTGGGCGTTGGTCACCACCTGCTCCGGCAGATAGGAGCCGCAGCCGAGCACGACCGAACGAATTTGAGTCACGAAACAG
The DNA here is from genome assembly GCF_003957705.1 of Bradyrhizobium sp. LVM 105. Taxonomy (NCBI): domain Bacteria; kingdom Pseudomonadati; phylum Pseudomonadota; class Alphaproteobacteria; order Hyphomicrobiales; family Nitrobacteraceae; genus Bradyrhizobium; species Bradyrhizobium sp. LVM 105. The sequence goes on from NZ_QZMV01000006.1 coordinate 191,818, forward strand.
CCTCCTGCGCGGCCTGCACCGAATTGAGTGCACCACCCTCGCGGTTGAGCATCTGATTGATCTTGTTCAGGAGATCGTAGTGAGCCATCTCATAGCCAACATCGATCGCATAGGCAAAGCCTTCGGCGCTGGTTCCGCCGTGGCTTTTGACAACCAGTCCATTCAGACCCAGGAACACGCCGCCATTGGACTTGTTCGGATCCATCTTGTCGCGCAGGGCCTGGAAGGCGCTGCGGGCAAAGAGATAGCCGAGCTTGGACAGCCAGCTCCGCTTCATCTCGTCGCGGAGTAATTCGGCCATCTGCCGGGCGGTTCCCTCGGCGGCCTTGAGAGCGATGTTGCCGCTGAAACCTTCGGTGACGATGACATCGGCCAGCCCCTTGCCGATGCCGTCACCCTCGACGAAACCGATATAGTCGAGCTCCGGCAGGTTCCTGGCCCGCAGGATTTCCCCGGCCTCGCGGATTTCCTCGTGCCCCTTGATTTCCTCGGTTCCGATATTGAGCAGCCCGACCGTGGGCCGCTTCTTGTCGAACAGCACGCTCGCCATCGCGGCGCCCATCAGTGCGAGCGCCACCAGATGGTGCGCGTCGCCACCGATGGTGGCGCCGAGGTCGAGCACGGCGGACTCGCCGCGCCTGGTCGGCCAGATCCCCGTAATCGCCGGGCGATCGATCCCCTTCAGCGTGCGCAGGTGGAAGCGCGACATCGCCATCAGCGCGCCGGTATTGCCGGCGGAGACCGCGACATCCGCCTCTCCCTTCTTCACCGCGTCGATGGCAAGCCACATCGAGGACGTCTTGCGGCCCCTCCGCAGCGCCTGGCTCGGCTTGTCCGACCCGCTGACGGCCACGTCGGTGTGGATGATGTTCGAGGCGGCCTTGAGCTGGGGGTGCCGGTCGAGCTCGGGCTCGATCCTGGCGCGGTCGCCGACCAGCAGGAATTCGGTGTCGCGATGCCTGCCAAGCGAGATGGCCGCGCCCGGAATGACCACGGCGGCGCCACCGTCGCCCCCCATGGCGTCAAGCGCAATGCGAACCTTGCTTGGCATAAAAGTCCTGGAAAACCTGGTCTGGTGCGGTCCTGAACGAGCGGGGCCGCGGAATGGGTTCGCCACGGACATGGCGACCGGTCAGGCGCCACGCCGCGCCCCGACCGGGGCGCGACAATAGCGTTTTGTTATCCCGAAACAACCTCTTGCCCCCAGCCTTTTGCTTTCTGGGCGATCCAGTTGAGAAACCCCTGAATCCGCAAGAAATACATCGAAATCAGCTAGATAAGAGATTCTTTGAAACCATCCGGGCAAATGCCTCGCGCGCCCTCGCAAGGCGATCCGACATGGAAAGACCCACCTATTGGCCTTTCTTCTTGTCCTGCAGCGCCTTCAATGCGGCGAACGGATGGTCCTCCGGATCGAGTGCGGTGACGTCCGCCTCGAACACGGCCCCCTCCTTGCGCGGATAGGGGTCGATGGCGAGGAACAGGGCATCGGTGGCGACCCGGCCGAGATCGATGATGCCACCCACGATCGCTTCCGGCGGATCTGCAACCTCAGGCGCCTCCGAGTCGTCCTCGCCCTCCTCGATCAGGTCGGCAAGGCGCCGCGCCTCGGGCTCGGGGGCGAACATCAGGTCAACCTCCTCCTCGATCTCGCTCTCGATCGGATCCAGCGTGACCACGCAGATCTGGCCGACCCTGGCCCGGACGGTGCCGGTCACCTGAACCCGGCCGCCGCTCCTGGGCACCACGTCGAGGTCGGCGCTGGCGAACAGGACCTCCCGCACGCCGCCGACCTCAGCGATGGCCTGCCGCTCGCCGGCCGAGGCCTCGAGCTTGCGATGCAGGCCGGTGTCGGGGATCTGGGCAACGATGACAGGTGCCCGCCAAGGATCGGGCTGGGATCCGGTCGCTGGTCGGCTCATGGCGTGACATCCTCGGGAAGCGCTGGGGGAAACCGAAACGAGGCCCGCAGCAGCGCAGCCTCGTCGGCCCGGCCGAGAGCAGCCTCACTGGCCCGCGCATAGGCCGCGAGCCGCTCCGCCTGGTCCAAGCCGGTCCCGTTCAAGATATTCTTGCAGATCGCCTCTGCCAGGGCCTTGCCGCCGGCCTCCATGGCCTGGTCATAGGCCTGGACGCGGCCATAAAAGGCCTCGCCGAAGGCCCGCATCCGCTTCGGCACGGTCTGGTCGCCCACCCCCATCTCGCGCAGATTGTCGTCCATATCCTCGCAGAATCGGTCGAACAGCACCTGCGACAGCTCGGTGGCGCTTTGAACCGTGCGCAGGCGTCGCAGCAGCAGCCACAGATGCAGCAGCAACAGATCGAAACGTCCGTTAACCGTATCGGGCACGGCCAAGTCGCGGTAAAATATGGGTTCTCGCGCCTGCGTCACGATCATGCCATAGATGGCTTCAATGGTGCCCGGAGGGGTTAGCCGGGGTTTCCTGAAGTGATTGAACGGCCAAAGCATTGTGGTTTCCGCAAGCGGGCGCGCGCGTGTTGCATTCAGAGCCTCCGCCCGGTACTTCAGCGCCTCGCGCGACGCAAGGGGACGGAATCAGTTCCGCTATGACGACAACGAACCAGACCAGCCTGCGCGCGAACACGCGGCGCGGCCTCCATGCACGCTGGCGCGCCTTGCGCATGCTCGCCGCCGCGACCCTGGTCGGCGCTGCGCTCGCGGGCTGCACCGGCGAGCAATTCCAGAAGGGTTACATCCTGCCGCCCGGCGCGCTGGAGCAGATTCCGATCGGCGCGAGCCAGGATCAGGTGCTGATCGTGATGGGCACGCCCTCCACCGTCGCCACACTCGACGGCGAAGTCTTCTACTACATCTCGCAGCGCTCGGAGCGCCCGGTCGCTTTCATGAACCAGAAGGTGGTCGACCAGCGCGTGATTGCGGTCTATTTCGACAAGAACCGGCGCGTGCGGCGGCTGGCGAATTACGGCCTGCAGGACGGCAAGATCTTCGACTTCATCAGCCGCACCACGCCGACGTCGGGTCAGGAGATGAGCTACCTCACGCCGCTGTTCAAGCTGCTCAGCTTCAACTGAGTCTCGAAGGCGTTTTCGAGCGACGTCGCGGACCGGCTCGCCTCAAGAAAACGCTGCAGGAGCTGCAAGACAAGTATCTGGAGCGCCTTCCAATTCCGCCGGAAGGTAAATCGCCCTCGCCTGCGGCGTCGTGCCGCCCTCGGTGCGGCACTTGCTATCGCGCGCGACTTGCCGTCGCATCTGCGGTTCCCTACGCTCCCTGCAAAGAAAGAAGCAGGGAGTGGATTCGTGCCTAAAATTTTGTCCCGACGTCGCGTGCTTACCGCTGCTGCCGGCCTTTCGGCCGCAGCGATCCTGCCGCGATCGAGCCTTGCGGACTGGAAGCCGACCGAGACTGTCCGTCTGGTCGTGCCGGCCGCAGCCGGCGGCTCGACCGACGTGATGGGCCGGCTTCTTGCCGCGCATCTGCAGAACGCATGGGGCCAGTCGGCCGTCGTGGAAAACCGCTCCGGCGGCGGCGGCACCATCGGCACGGCCGAGGTGGTCCGCGCCAAGCCTGACGGCCACACCATCCTGGTCGGCAATCCGGGCCCGAACGCGATCGCCTACAGCATCTTCAAGAATCTCACCTACAAGCCGGATCAGCTTCAGCCTGTGACCAACATGATCCGGATCCCGAACATCGTGTCGGCGCATCCGAAGACCGGCATCAAGTCGATCCCCGAGCTGATCGCCTTTCTCAAGGCCAATCCGGACAAGCTCAGCTACGCCTCCTCCGGCGTCGGCCAGAGCCCTCACCTCACCGGCGCCTGGTTTCTCCAGCTCACCGGCCTGAAGATGACGCACATTCCGTTCCGCGGCGCCGGCCCCGCGCTCCAGGCCGCGCTTGCGGGCGACATCCAGATCCTGTTCGACAATCTCTATCCGACCCTGCCGCAGGTGCAGAGCGGCACGCTCAACGGCCTCTGCGTCACCACGACCGAGCGCAGCGAGCTCGCGCCGAACCTGCCGACCATGCGCGAGAGCGCGCCGGAACTGGCAAATTTCGACGTATCGTCCTGGTTCGCGGTGTTCCTGCCGAAGGGCGTCTCACAGGAGGTGCTGAACGCGCTCAATCTTCAGATCAAGGCGATGCTCGAGCGCGACGACGTCAAGAAGCAGATCGCTGCCATGGGCGCCCGCGCCGACTACAGCACGCCGCAGCAATTCGCCGCCTTCGTGGAGGCCGAGACGAAGAAGTTCGCCGGCATCATCCAGAAGGAAGGGCTGCAGATGGACGTGCAATAGGTCTCTCCTCCGCCATTGCGAGCGTAGCGAAGCAATCCAGTCTGTCTCCGTGGAAAGACCCTGGATTGCTTCGTCGCAAGAGCGCCTCGCAATGACGGGGTGAGAGGGTCCGAAACAAAAACCCCGCGGCTCGCACCGCGGGGTTCTGTTTTGCAGACTTGGCGCCCCTCAGTGCGCCAGGACCGCCAGCAGCAGCAAGGCCACGATGTTCGTGATCTTGATCATCGGATTCACCGCAGGTCCGGCCGTATCCTTGTAGGGATCGCCGACGGTGTCGCCGGTCACCGCCGACTTGTGGGCATCGGAGCCCTTGCCGCCGAAATGACCGTCCTCGATGTACTTCTTGGCGTTGTCCCAGGCACCGCCGCCCGAGGTCATGGAGATCGCGACGAACAGGCCCGTCACGATGACGCCGAGCAGCATGGCGCCGACCGCGGAGAACGCCGCCGACTTGCCGGCCGCGCCGCCGCCCGCGATCAGGTAGATCACGAAGTAGACGACGATCGGCGACAGCACCGGGAGCAGCGAGGGGATGATCATCTCCTTGATCGCCGCCTTGGTCAGCAGGTCGACCGCCTTGCCGTAATCAGGCTTGTCGGTGCCCTGCATGATGCCAGGCTTCTCGCGGAATTGGCGCCGGACCTCTTCCACGATCGCGCTGGCGGCACGCCCCACGGCGGTCATGCCCATCGCGCCGAACAGATACGGCAACAGGCCGCCGAACAACAGGCCCACCACCACATAGGGGTTGTTGAGCGAGAAGTCCGGATTGACGCCGGCGAAGTAGGGATGCTGCGCGGAGCGGGCAACGAAGAACTTGAGGTCCTCGTTGTAGGCCGCGAACAGCACGAGAGCACCAAGACCGGCCGAGCCGATCGCGTATCCCTTGGTCACCGCCTTGGTGGTGTTGCCGACCGCGTCAAGCGCGTCGGTCGATTTGCGCACCTCCTTGGGCAGTCCCGCCATCTCGGCAATGCCGCCGGCATTGTCGGTGACGGGGCCGAAGGCGTCGAGGGCGACGATCATGCCGGCCAGCGCCAGCATGGTGGCAGTCGCGATCGCGATGCCGAACAGCCCGGCGAGGCTGTAGGTAACCAGGATGCCGGCGATGATGACAATCGCAGGCAGCGCGGTCGCTTCCATGGAGATGGCGAGGCCCTGGATCACGTTGGTGCCGTGGCCGGTCACCGAGGCCTGCGCGATCGACTTCACCGGACGGTAGTCGGTGCCCGTGTAGTATTCGGTGATCCAGATGATCAGCGCGGTGACGACGAGGCCGACCACGCCGCACTCGAACAACGCCATGCCGGTGTAGCTGACGCCCTCGAGCTTGCCGAAGCCGATCAGGTAGTAGATCACCAGCGCGATCCCGATCAGCGACAGCACGCCGGTTGCGATCAGGCCCTTGTAGAGCGCGCCCATGATCGACTGGCTCGGCCCGAGCTTGACGAAGAAGGTGCCGATGATCGAGGTGATGATGCAGATGCCGCCGATGGCGAGCGGCAGCGTCATCATGTTGGCGAGGATCGGCGTCTTGGCGAAGTAGATCGCCGCCAAGACCATGGTGGCGACCGCGGTCACCGCATAGGTCTCGAACAGGTCGGCGGCCATGCCGGCGCAGTCGCCGACATTGTCGCCGACGTTGTCGGCGATGGTCGCCGGATTGCGCGGATCGTCCTCGGGAATGCCGGCCTCGACCTTGCCGACGAGATCGCCGCCGACGTCCGCACCCTTGGTGAAGATGCCGCCGCCGAGACGGGCAAAGATCGAGATCAGCGAGGCACCGAAGCCGAGCGCCACCAGGGCGTCGACGACGACGCGGCTGTCAGGCGCGAGCTTCAGCGAATGGACCAGGAAGGCAAAATAAAGCGTCACCCCCAACAGTGCGAGACCCGCGACCAGAAGGCCGGTGATCGCGCCCGCCTTGAAGGCGAGCTCGAGGCCGCCGGCGAGCGACGTCGTCGCGGCCTGGGCCGTACGCACATTGGCGCGGACCGAGACGTTCATGCCGATGAAGCCGGCCGCTCCCGACAGGATGGCGCCGATGGCAAAACCAATCGCGACATAAAGACCGAGGAAATAGGCAAGCAGCACGAAGATGACGATGCCGACGATACCGATCGTGGTGTACTGGCGCCGCAGATAGGCCTGTGCGCCTTCGCGCACCGCCCCTGCGATCTCCTGCATGCGCGGCGACCCCGCATCCGCGCTTAACACCGAAGACGTCGCCCAAATCGCGTAGACGACGGAAAGCACTCCGCAGAGCACTATCAACCATAATGCTGTCATGTGATGTTTGCCTCAGATCCTTGATGTACCCCCGGCGCCTCTTGTTGTCCGTTGTACGGTGCGGCGCCTTGATTTCGAACAAAGCCGCCCCTTGCCCAAAAGGGGCGGCCTCAGTCGGCCGCGAGCTTGCCAAAATCATATTGAGGGTGCAACGCCGGATAAGGCCGAAAACGCCGATCTCGGCAGGTATTTAGAACCAAGTGCTGAGAACCAGGATGCCGCTTTGGAGCGATTCCTAGAAGTGGCTGTAGGACAGCCGCGTCAAAGCCAGTTCCTGGCCCTGCCCGTCGAGGAAGCGCGGCCTCTCCTTCCCCGCGACGATGGTACCGATCGCCGCGACGGCAAGGCCGGCCGCCCGCCCCGCGGCGATCAGCGCATCGGCATGCGCCGGCGGGGCTGTGCACAGCACCTCGTAATCGTCGCCTCCCGCGAGCAGTGTCTCGATGCCAACGACGTTGCGGGCGACCAGGCTTGCTGCCGCGGCCGAGAGCGGCACGCTTGCCACCTCGACACTGGCTGAGACCCCGGACGCCGCGCAGAGCTTCACCAGATCGCCGGCGAGCCCGTCGGAGACATCCATCGCCGCGCTCGCATGATCGCGCACGGCCGGTGCCAGCACATTGCGCGGCTGCGGCACGCGATAGCGCGCGACCAGGGCCTCCTTCGCGGCGGGACTGCTCGCGAGCGCCATGGCAGCCGCGCCGCCCTTGAGCACGTCGAGGCCGAGCGCCGCATCGCCGATCGTGCCCGTCACCAGGATGCGATCGCCCGGCCTCGCGCCGGTACGGCCGACCATCCGCCCCTGCGGGATGCGGCCGAAGGCCGTGATCGAGATCATCTGCGGGCCCGGCGTCGAGACCGTGTCACCGCCGAGCAGCGGACACGCGAATTCTCTTGCGTCTTCGCCCAGCGCGTCCGCAAAGGGCCGCAGCCAGGCATCCTCCTTGCTGCGCAGCGCCAGCGTCAGCACGAAGCCGGCCGGCATCGCGCCCTTGGCGGCGAGATCGGACAGGTTCACCCGCAACGCCTTGCGCGCGATGGTGTCAGGCGGATCGCTGGCAAGATAGTGCACGCCCTCGACGACGGCGTCGGTGGTGACGACGATGTCGTCGCCGGACGACGACAGCACCGCAGCGTCATCGACCAGCCCGAACGCACCGGGATCGGTCGCCAGCGGCTTGAAATAGCGCGCGATGAGGGAATCTTCGGCGGAGGCTTCGTATTTGTCCTGCGTCAAGATAGCAGATCCGTCATCCTGAGGTGCGAGCCCTTGCGAGCCTCGAAGGATGCACGGCCGAGGTGCGGCCTCAGCGGCACGCCGCCGCCCTTCGAGGCCTCCGCTTCGCTCCGGCACCTCAGGGTGACGGCTACGGCGGAAGTCATCGTCTCAACTTACCCCCGCCCGAACTCGTCGCCGCGAAACTGGCGGCCGATCTGGTCGAGCACGGCGTTCACCATGCCGGTCTCCTCGCGGTCGACAAACGCGTTGGCGACGTCGACATATTCGGAGACGACGACGCGGCCCGGCACGTCCTTGCGATGCTCCAATTCGTAGGCCCCGGCCCGCAGCACCGCGCGCAGGATCGCCTCGATCCGCTTCAAGGGCCAGCCCTTCGACAGCGCCTCGTCGATCAGGGGATCCAGCTTCTTCTGGTCGCGCACGACGCCCGAGACGACGTCGCGGAAGAAGGCAGCTTCCGCCGGCAGATACGTGTCGCCCTCGACCTCGTTGCCGAGCCAATGGCTTTCGAACTCGGCGAAGATGTCGTTGATGCCGGCGCCCGCGATATCCATCTGGTACAGCGCCTGCACGGCCGCGAGCCGCGCCGCACCGCGCCGGTTCGCCTTCTTCTCGGCAGGGCCTGCCGGCTTCTTGGTGTTGTCGACCATGGCTCAGGCCTGCGCCAGGCGGCGTTTGATGCGCAGCATCGCCAGCGCCGCGCGCGCGGCATCGCCGCCCTTGTTGAGCTCGCTGGCGCGCGCCCGCGCCCAGGCTTGCGCCTCGGTGTTGACGGTGAGGATGCCGTTGCCGAGCGGCAGCTTGCGCGAAACCGCGAGGTCCATCAGCGCCCGCGAGGATTCCTGCGAGACGATCTCGAAATGAATGGTGTCGCCGCGGATCACGCAGCCGAGCGCGATCACGGCGTCATAGGGCTTGCCGCTCGCCGCCGCGGCATCCACCGCTATGGCCACCGCGGCCGGAATTTCCAGCGCGCCAGGGACCGTGATGACGTCGTGGTTCAAGCCGGCCGCCTTCAGCTCGGCCACCGCGCCGTCCAGAAGCGCATCCTGGAGATCGTCATAGAACCGCGCCTCGACAATCAGCGCGCGCGCGCCGGAAATGTCGGTCTGGTCCTTCAAGGGTGCGCGCCGCGCGTCTGCCATCGTTAAGTTCCGTTCTAGAGGTTGGCGCGTTATGTAGTCGCCGCAAGCGGGTAAGCCAAGTTAGAAACTGTCATTCCGGGGCGATGCAAGGCATCGAACTAGGGTGGGCCCTTGCGCACCCGAGAATCTCGAGATTCCGGGTTCGGCTGTTCGAGCCGCCCCGGAAAGACCGGCCTTGCCGTCACTTCATTTCCGTCAGTCGCGCCGCGTAGCGGGCCATCAGATCGACCTCGATATTGACCTCGTCCCCCGCCTTCCAGCCACCGATCGTGGTGACCGTCAGGGTGTGCGGGATGATCAGCACCGAAAAGGTCGCATCCTTCACCGTATTGACCGTCAGCGAGACGCCATCGAGCGTGATCGAGCCCTTGGTGGCGATGAACCGTGCCAGCTCCCGCGTGGTCGAGAGCTCGAACCGCGCCATATCGGGCAGGTCCTCGCGGCTCAGGAGGGTCGCGATGCCGTCGGCATGTCCGGCGACGATGTGGCCGCCGAGCTCGTCGCCGATCTTGAGGGCGCGCTCGAGGTTGAGCTTCGTTCCGACCTTCCAGTGCCTGGCGGTGGTCAGCGCCAGCGTCTCGGCCGCGGTATCGACATCGAACCAGGTCCTTTGCTCAGAGTCCCTGCCGTCGGCAACGCCGGAGGCAACGACCGTCAGGCAGACGCCGTTGCAGGCGATCGAGGCGCCGTCGGCGATGGTGGCCTGATCATAGCGGCAGGCGATGCGCAGCCGGTGCAACTGCCCCTGCGCCACAGGCGTGAAGCCGACGATCTCGCCGATATCAGTGACAATGCCGGTGAACATTACGCGCGCTCGTAGATGGTGAGAGTATCCTTGTCGAATGTTTCGCTAGCATGAACCTTGTAGGCCTGCGACTGCGTGATTTTCGACAGGGGCAATGCATCGAGCGCATCGACGCCGCCACTGCCCAAAGCTTCCGCGCCGCGGAACAGCCAGATCTCGTCGACGAGGTCGGCCGCGACGAACGAGGACGCCACCCGGCTACCGCCCTCGACCATCAGGCGGGTGATGCCCTTGCCGGCCAGTGCATGCAGCACGGCCGGTAAATCGAGCCCGGAGGCGCCTGCCGGCGGGACGCGGATCACTTGCGCGCCGGTTGCACCGAGCCGCGTCGCTGCTGCGGCTTCCGCAAGCTCAGAACCCATCACCCAGAGCGGCGTCTCGCGCGCGGAGCCTATCAGCCTGCTCGCGCCGGGAATCCGCAGGCTCTGATCGAGCACCACGCGCACCGGCGAGCGCGCCGCCATGCCCGGCAGGCGGCAGGTGAGAAGCGGATCGTCCGCCAGCACTGTGCCGATGCCGACCAGGATCGCATCGCTTTGCGCCCGCAACAGATGCACCCGATTGCGCACCGCCTCCCCCGTGATCGCGACCGGCTTGCCGCCGGCCACACCGATCTTGCCGTCGGGCGAGACCGCGAGCTTCAGGATCACATGCGGGCGCTGATCGCGGATACGGCGGAAATGCCCGGCATGGTCGAATGCGGCTTCCGCCGCGCACAGGCCCACGTCCACATTGATGCCGGCGGCGCGCAGGCGCGCATGACCCTGGCCCGCGACCTCCGGATTGGGATCCTCGATCGCCGCCACCACGCGCTTGATGCCGGCCGCAATCACTGCATCGGCGCAAGGCGGCGACTTGCCGAAATGCGAGCACGGCTCCAGCGTGACGTAGAGCGTGGCACCGCGCGCGGCTTCGCCGGCCCGCAGCAAGGCTTCAGGCTCGGCATGCGGACGCCCGCCTGGCTGGGTCCAGCCGCGGCCGACGATCACGCCATCCCTGACCACGACGGCGCCGACGGCCGGGTTGGGCGAGGTGCGTCCCTGCCCGCGCTTTCCCAGCGCGAGCGCAAGCTGCATGAAACGAAGATCGGCGCTCTTGGCCTCGCGGGCCTTCTGCGCGAACTGATCTTCCAGGATGCGGAAGATCATTTGCGGATCGCGGCGAGCCGCGCTTCCTCCTCGCCGGAGAGCTCGCCGAGCACCTCGGCGAAATCCTTGGCCTCGCGGAAATTGCGATAGACCGAAGCGAAGCGCACATAGGCGACGTCGTCGAGCGTGCGCAGATGCTCCATCACGGTCTCCCCGATCACCTCGGAGGAGATTTCCGCTTCGCCCCCGGTCTCGAGCTCGCGCACGATGGTGGAGACCATCTTCTCCACCCGCTCCGGCTCGACCTGCCGCTTGCGCAACGAGATCTGCACCGAGCGCATCAGCTTGTCGCGGTCGAACGGCACGCGGCGGCCGTTGCGCTTGATCACCGTGAGCTCGCGCAGCTGCACGCGCTCGAAGGTGGTGAAGCGGAAATTGCAGGCGACGCATACGCGCCGCCTGCGGATCACGGACGAGTCCTCGGTCGGACGCGAGTCCTTGACCTGCGTATCGAGACTGTTGCAGTTCGGACAGCGCATCCGCTTGCCTTGATCAGTTTGTCTTGATCAGTTTCTCTTGGCCTTACTGATAGATCGGGAACCGATCGGTGAGCGCCTTGACCCGTTCCTTGATCGCAGCTTCCACCAGCGGCGCCTTGCCGTCGGCGGATTGCGCGATCGCATTGAGGACCTCGGCGATCATGCCGCCGACCTGCTGGAATTCGGCCACGCCGAAGCCGCGGCTGGTCGCGGCCGGCGTGCCGAGCCGAATGCCCGACGTGACGAAGGGCGACTCGGGGTCGAACGGGATGCCGTTCTTGTTGCAGGTGATGGCGGCGCGGACCAGCGCCTTCTCCGAGACGTTACCCTTCAGGCCCTTCGGCCGCAGATCGACGAGCATCAGATGATTGTCGGTGCCGCCGGAGACGATATCGAGACCATGGCCCTTCAGAGTCTCGGCCAGCGCCTTGGCGTTCTCGACGACGTTCCTGGCATAGACCTTGAAGTCCGGCCGCAGCGCCTCGCCGAAGGCGACCGCCTTCGCTGCGATCACGTGCATCAGAGGACCGCCCTGCAGGCCCGGGAAGATCGCCGAGTTGAGCTTCTTGGTCAGCGTCTCGTCATTCCACAGCATGAGGCCGCCACGCGGACCGCGCAGCGATTTGTGCGTCGTGGTGGTGGTGACGTGGGCGTACGGCACGGGCGAGGCATGTACGCCGCCGGCGACGAGCCCGGCGAAGTGCGCCATGTCCACCAGCAGGTAGGCGCCGACGCTGTCCGCGATCTCGCGGAAGCGCTTGAAGTCCCAGGCGCGCGAATAGGCCGAGCCGCCGGCGATGATCAGCTTCGGCTTGACCTGCTCGGCCTGCTTGGCCACCGCATCCATGTCGATGATCTGGTCTTCGCGGCGCACGGTGTAGTGCGCGGCCTTGAACCACTTGCCGCTCATGTTGACGGGCGAGCCGTGGGTGAGATGGCCGCCGGCCGCGAGATCGAGGCCCATGAAGGTGTCGCCGGGCTGCAGTAGCGCCAGAAACACCGCCTGGTTCATCTGGCTGCCGGAATTCGGCTGCACGTTGGCGAAGTTCGCGCCGAACAGCTTCTTGGCGCGATCGATCGCGAGGTTCTCAGCGACGTCGACCCACTCACAACCGCCGTAATAGCGCGCGCCCGGATAGCCTTCCGCGTATTTGTTGGTCATCACCGAACCCTGCGCTTCCAGCACGGCCCGGCTGACGATGTTCTCGGAGGCGATCAGCTCGACCTCATGGCGCTGCCGGCCGAGCTCGCCCTTGATGGCGGCGGCGATTTCGGGGTCGGCCTGCTCCAGCGAGGCGGTGAAAAACGAATCGGGCGCGGAGGCGGTCTTGGGTGCGGTCATCTGCGAATATCTCCACCGCCGCGGCCTTTTGGCGGGCTGCGGGCGGGTCTGGTGTGGCGGTCGGAAGCACGCGCGATCTACCACATCGCCCGCAACAGGCCAAGCATTTGCGGGTCGGGCCTGATATTTATGCCAGATATGGTGGAGAGTGGAGGTTTTCGGTGATCGGGCTGGGCCGCGGGCGCCCCCACCCGCCTTAGTCGGAATGGGGCCGCTTCGGGCCTTAGCTGGTCATGCCCGAAGCCGCGGGCTCCGGCAGAAGGCGCATCACAGCCCCGTATACCCCGCCTTGACCGGGTTCACGCTGCCGTCGAGCTGGCGCAGATAGGTCAGGCCGCACACCGTCAACCTGTGGGGGTCCTTCTCGCCGGCTTCCATCAGCGTGGTCAGGTAGTTGGTCACCTTCATGCGCGCCTCCTCGCTGGCCGCGGCGGTGCGGTTGGCGAGCAGGTCATAGGTCTGCATGATGCGGTCGATGGCGGCTTCCATGGCACCCTCTGGTTGGTCGATGGTTTGAGATTGTTGATCAGGCAACCGCGCGGGCCCCGGACTGCGCCTGGAATTGGGCGATGGCCTTGTTGGCGAGCCTGATCCTGTTGAATTCGCCCTGCTGGAGCAGCTTGATGATGATCCCGAGCAGGCGTTCGTCGGTGACGAGCGTATCCGGGATCGTGCCGGAGCGGCGAAGGTAGTTCGCGGCGATGGCGTAGGCCTCGCTCACGAGTTCCACGTTCATCGCCTGAAGCCCGCGCTCGACCAGCATCGCCCTGTCTCCGATCCCGAGGGAGATAAGCCCTGGGCCCGGAACTTGTTCCGCGCAGCCGCGGATTTTTTTCGCAGGTGCAAAAATGGAAACGCACCGGCCCCGGGGCAATTCCGGGCCGGCGCGCTGGGGAAGTCAGGCACGTTGGGGCAGGCTTGCCGGTCTTGTTGCGGGCCGGCTTGACCTTGGTCCCTTCGGAAAGCTCAGAGGCGATAGAGGATCTGGTCGGTCCAGAACCGCTCGAGGCGATGCAGCGACTTGTTGAGGGTCGAGAACTCCTCGCCCGAGATGCCGCCGACCTGCTCCACCGTCTTGACGTGCTTCTGGTAGAGCGCATCGACGATGCGGCGGACTTCCTGGCCCTGCGGGGTCAGGCGGATGCGCACCGAGCGGCGATCGACGCGCGAGCGCTGATGATCGAGGAAGCCGAGCTCGACCAGCTTCTTCAGATTGTAGGAGACGTTGGAGCCGAGATAATAACCGCGCGTGCGCAGCTCGCCCGCGGTCAGCTCCTTGTCGCCGATGTTATAGAGCAGGAGCGCCTGCACCGAGTTGATGTCCGCTCGGCCGCGGCGATCGAATTCGTCCTTGATCACGTCGAGGAGCCGGCGATGCAGCCGCTCCACCAGAGTCAAAGCTTCCAGATAGAGCGACTGCACCGAACCCTGCTGGCCGGAGATGCGCTCTGCGGTATCTGCCGCAGTTGCGACGGCTTTCATCATGACACTTCCCCTGTTGTCGTTTTTGTCGACACTTATTCGACGAAACTTGTGTCCCGCCTGATAGGTGCAACTTAAGGGGCTCGTTTGAAGATCGGCTTAAATAAGAGAATAAAGAGATCATGAATTTAAGACAGTGAATTGCGGATTAAGCCTGTGCCACAAGTACTTTTCGAAAGCCTCTGTTGACCTTCGCAAGGTCCTGTTCACCCTCCGTCCGCCCCAGTTGTCGCATTCCAGAACAGGCCCGCCTTGTTTCGAAACGGGCGCGTAACAGCTGTGGCGGAACCGGCTGGTCAATGAAAACTTACCGCAAATTTTAGGCAACCAGCGGTCAACCAAACGCGCACAACTCCGCTCTCGTGTCCCGGACGAGCGCTCGTGTCCCGGACGAGCGAAGCGAAGATCCGGGACCCAGGAGCCACAAACGAGAACGCGGAGAGATGGGCCCCGGCTCCGCAGCGCACCACGCCGCAAGTGCGGCGCGCTGCGCTGCGTCCGGGGCACGAGAGCATCGATGTATCGAAGGAGCGCTACGGCGGCCGTTCGCGCGCCGCCATCCAGGCAAGCGCGAGATAGGCCGCGAGCATGAAGGCTTCGACGCCGACGACGACCAGGCTGCCGCCGTAGATGCCCGGAAACATCAGCTCGATCACCGCCATCGACACCACGGTGGTCAGCCACACCACGGCGCCCCACGGCGTTGCCAGCCACAGGCCGACCGCGGCGACGAGCTCGATCACGGCAAAGTAGACGGTCGCCGCCTGCCAGGCCATGGACTGGTTCTCGAACGCCTCGTCCTCGCCGCCGACGAAGCCCGTCACCTGCGCCCAGTGATAAAGACCTTTCAGGATCGACAGCAGCGCCATCACCCGCAGGAACAGCACCAGGCGGCGCGTCCAGACATTGTCGTCGGACTCGGCCCGCTCCGACGAGATCGCAGCGACGGAGATCGCGTTGTCTCTGTTATTGTCCCTGGCGCTGTCGCGGGCCGCATCGCGGGTGGAGATCTCGGACATGGTCCCCCTTCTGGCTGCTTCGGCCCGCAAAATCAATCGGCTGCCCCCTCCTTGCGGCAGGTCAAGCCGCGGTGACGGGAACCGTGCGAGCTGGTATAAGAATAATTCCAGCCGGAGGAAGAGTGATGGCGATCAAATACGGACGTCCGATCGAATTGCGCGAGGTCTCGCGCCACGAGGGCACCGCGGTGCCCCATGCCCTCGATCTGACCGTCCGGCCGCGCCGCAACCGCAAGGCCGAATGGGCCCGGCGCATGGTGCGGGAGAACGTGCTCACCACCGACGATCTGATCTGGCCGCTGTTCCTGATCGACGGCAACAACAAGCGCGAGCAGGTCGCCTCGATGCCCGGCGTCGAGCGCCTCAGCGTCGATCAGGCCGTGCGCGAGGCCGAGCGCGCCGTGAAGCTCACCATCCCCTGCATCGCGCTGTTTCCCTACACCGAGCCGTCCTTGCGCGACGAGGAAGGCTCTGAAGCGACCAACCCGAACAACCTGGTCTGCCAGGCCGTGCGCGCGATCAAGAAGGAGTTTCCGGAGATCGGCCTGCTCTGCGACGTCGCGCTCGATCCGTTCACCAGCCACGGCCATGACGGCCTGATTTCCGACGGCAAGATCCTGAACGACGAGACGGTCGCTGTGCTGGTGCGCCAGGCCCTGGTGCAGGCCGAAGCCGGCTGCGACATCATCGCGCCCTCGGACATGATGGACGGCCGCGTCGCCGCGATCCGCGAAGGGCTGGACCGCTCCGGCCTGCTCGACGTGCAGATCATGGCCTACGCGGCCAAATACGCCTCGGCCTTCTACGGCCCGTTCCGCGACGCCATCGGCTCGGCCAAGACGCTCACCGGCGACAAGCGTACCTATCAGATGGACAGCGCCAACAGCGACGAGGCACTGCGCGAGGTCGAACTCGACATCGCCGAGGGCGCCGACATGGTGATGGTGAAGCCCGGCATGCCCTATCTCGACGTGGTCCGCCGCGTGAAGGACACCTTCGCGATGCCGACCTTCGCCTACCAGGTCTCGGGCGAATACGCGATGATCGCGGCCGCCGCGAACAACGGCTGGCTCGACGGCGATCGCGCGATGATGGAGAGCCTGCTCGCCTTCAAGCGCGCCGGCGCCGACGGCGTGCTGAGCTACTTCGCGCCGAAGGCGGCGGAGAAGCTGCGCGCCCAAGGATAAGGTGCCCAAGGATAGGTGCCCTAGAATGGGCAAAGCGACTTGTCCGCCGTAGCTCGCAGAGCGAAGGCGGAAGCGTGCCCACCAATCCATCGTGCAGAACAGCGAGCAATGGTGGGCACGGCGCTACGCGCCTTTGCCCAACCTACGGCGGCTGCGTGCGCGGCAGCCTCCCGCCCCCGAATCGCCGGAATATTTCGGCTTGTTAATGTCCTTGCACCCTTGGCACAGGCATGACCTGTTCCCATGTCTTGCCACGGGGTTTTCCCCCTTGGGAGGACGGACGATGTCGTACGACTCGGGCAATTCAGGCGCCTGGCGCAATGACGGCGGGGTGCAGCCGCACGCCTACGACCCCTATCTGCAGCCGGAGCTGTTCCGGGGCGTTGCGACGCGGCGGGTGTTCGCCTTCCTGATCGACATGGTCGTGATCTCCGTGCCGGTGATCCTCGGCTACATCTTCATCGCGTTGTTCGGCGTGGTTACGCTCGGCATCGGCTGGGCGCTGTTCTGGCTGGCCTGGCCCGCCTCGGTGATCTGGGCCATCGTCTATTACGGCGCCTGCATCGGCGGTCCTTCGTCGGCGACCATCGGCATGCGCCTGATGGATCTGGAGCTGCGCACCTGGTACGGCGCGCCAGGCTATTTCGTGCTCGGCGCCACCCATGCCGTGCTGTTCTGGGTGACGGTTTCGTTCCTGACGCCTTTCGTGGTGCTGGTCGGCCTGTTCAACGGCCGCCGGCGGCTGCTGCACGATTTCGTGCTGGGAACGGTCGTGATCAACAATTCCGTCCGCGCACCGGTGCCGCAGGGCGCCAGAAGCTGGTGAGCAAGAACCTGTCAACCAGGAGCGACTAAAGCTGTCTGATCCGACCCGCCAAGCAGACCGATTGACCAGGGGCTTCCGTAGCGCGATGCTGACATTCACTTCGGAGGCCCACGACGTCCCTTGACCCAGCACTCGCGCGACACCCCCCAATTTTACCTTACGGCGCCCTCCCCCTGCCCGTATTTGCCGGGCCGGCATGAGCGCAAGGTGTTCACACATCTGGTGGGGGACCGGGCCGGCGACCTCAATGACCTGCTGACCCATGGCGGCTTCCGCCGCAGCCAGTCGATCGCCTACCGGCCGGCCTGCGACCAGTGCCGCGCCTGCGTCTCGGTCCGGGTCGTCGCCAACGAGTTCCGGCCCTCGCGCAACTTCCGCAAGGTGATGGCGCGCAACGCCGACATCATCGGCGAGCAGCGCAGCGCGGTGCCCACCTCCGAGCAATATTCCGTGTTCCGGGCCTATCTCGACGCCCGCCACCGCCACGGCGGCATGGCCGACATGACCGTGCTCGACTACGCCATGATGGTCGAGGACAGCCATGTCGAGACCCGCATCATCGAATACCGCAAGCGCGGCCCCGACAGCGGTGTCACCGGCCGCGGCGAGGAGCTGATCGCCGTCGCGCTCACCGACGTGCTCAGCGATGGCCTGTCGATGGTCTATTCGTTCTTCGAGCCGAGCCAGGTCAGCCGCTCGATGGGCACCTTCATGATCCTCGACCACATCGCCCGCGCCCGCCGGCAGGGGCTGCCTTACGTCTATCTCGGCTACTGGATCGAGGGCTCGAAGAAGATGGACTACAAGGCCCGCTTCCTGCCGCAGCAGCGCCTAGCGCCCTCCGGCTGGCTGCGCATCGACGCGCAGGGCGATGCGGCGTCGGAGCCGCAAGATTGAGGCGCGGTCCGGAAGAGCGCGAAGCGTCTTCCGCAAAGGTCACCCGCAAACAACAACCTCAAGCGCGTGCGATGAAGTTCAGCGCTGTGATCCCCGGCAGAAAGAAGTAACCCCCGCCGAGCGTCTGCGTGAAGCGCTGCAGCGAAACTTCGCCGCCGCTCGGCTGGCCGGGAATGGTGAAGGCCTTCGGGCACGGCTGCGACCCCACGATCGGGTCGTCCTGGCTTTCGAGCGCTCCAAATTTCCGGTTCTGCAGCCAGCGCTGGTGGATGAACTCGAACTGCCGCTCGAGATCCGCATTGCAGGCGATGAAGAAAATACCTTGGCGGCCCGACTTCTCGCGATAGGGCCGCCCACGCCGCAGCAGCCGGTGCAGCTTCGACGACTTGATGCTCGACTGAACGTCGATACCAAGTGAGTCCCGGGGATTGGAGCGGCGCACATGGGCGCCGTTGGGACACATGAAACCGTTGGCGTCCTCGACGCGATAGCGGAATGCATCGGCGACCGAATCCGACACAGGCACGGCCGGATCGCCTTTCCACGACAACGGCAGCCCGTTCTTCCGGCGCCCCATCAGCTTCTCGCCGGCCGAGACGCCGTTCGCCGCTGCAAAGTCCGTATGCGCGGCTTCAAACGCCTCGAAGGCGGCCACATCCTGCTCGAATTGACGTACGGCAAGGTAGCTTCCGTTCAGGGTGAACTGCCCGCTGGCACTGGTCCATCCCTCCACGTTCGGGCAAAAGGTCAGCTCGTCGTACTCGTTGCGATAGCCCAGGATGAATTCGCCCGGCTCCACGACCCGGTCGTCATAGAGATCGCGAGCGCCCTCTCGCGCCTGCTTCAAGCTCTCGCCATCCTGGTCCCTGAGGCCCCGGATCACCGGCTGGGCGAGCCCATCGCGAAACCCGAACGGCTCACGCAGCTTGCCATCCCCGTCGAAGAAGTCGGATTCCTCCCCCACCTCGATAACGGAGAAGGCGTGCGGATCGATCGCGGGCAGCCGCGAAGCTGCGCCGCGCGTCTTCCATTCCGCCAGCAGGATGTGCACCACCTCGCCGCCGCCGGGGCCTTCGCGATCGGTCCAGGTCCACTGCCGGTATTCGTCCCGCAACAGCTTGGCGCGCAATTCGCTGCCCATGCCGCTGCGGAACGGCGTCGGAAACGGATGTTCGCTGGTTTCCCGGCAGCCCAGCTTCGTCAGCCCCGAATAGGTGAAGCCGATCGCGACGACGGCGTCGAGACGCTCCTTCTGCTGCTTCTCCTGCTTCGGCTTGCCAACCTGTTCTGCGCTGGCGACCAGGCCGGTGTCGAGCAGCCGCGCCAGCCATGCCTTCGCGAGCCTCTCGTCGAGGATCGTCAGCAGCCTGAAACGGCTGGTGGTGAGCGAGCCGAAGCCGCTCTTCAGCATGCCCTGGATGTCGTGGCTTTGTTCGGAGAGACGTGGAGCGTACCTCATGTCTCGATGGCCCTCATGATCAGATCGTCGTTCTTCTCGTTGCGCTCGCCGAACAAGGCGTCGCGCAGCCCCGTGGCGAGATTGATCTGGTCGACTGTCCGGTTGCAGGCGTCGAAATGGTAGAGATGCGGCAGCATGCTGTCGCGCGCATAGGACTTGAATCTCAGTTCGCACTTCACGCCGCGAAACACCACGAAGCGCGTCGGCGGAAAGCTGCGCGGCTTTGCGATGCCGGGCTGTCCGGGCAGCGCCGGAGCACGTGGACGCAGCTCGGTCCAGCGCCAGGCCAGCGTGGTGCCGACGGCCGCGCCGTTGATGAAGTCGTCGAGATAGCCGCCGAAATTGCCGTCGTAGTTCGAGCAGAACAGAAAGCGGCGACCGTTGTCGATGATGTGCCAATGCCCGAAATGGATGCCCGGCGCGTTGCCGAGCCAGCCTTGCGTGAAGAACACGCGTCCGGCAAACGTCACGATCCGCAGCGCCACCCGGATGCACCACGCGCTCCACCATTGCGGACCGCGCAGCTCCGTAAGGCTGAACATATGCTGGGTTCCATCGACCAGATCGGCCTCGCATCGCTCGATCGACGGATGGATCTGCTGGGCGCGCGGAACGTCGTCCTCGAGCGGATGAAAGAACTGCTCACTCAGCTTCTTGAACCGGCGGTTGAGCCGGTAAGACAGCGCACCGATGCAAAGCACCGCGGCGATCGCGACGACGGCGATCCCGGTGATCTGCAATCCGGTCAGCTTTGGCAGCTTCGGTTCGACGACATGAACCATATAGTCCGGTGCCACCGCGTAGGCCAGCGGCGCGAACGTGTAGGCAAGGGCGCACGCGGCGACGGCCAGCAGCAGCGGCACACCGATCAGCCAGCCACCCGCATAGGTGGCCAGCGACGAGAGCGTCTGGGTCGGCCGATCGAGCTCCTGCTGGACGCTGTTCAGCCAGCGCCTCCAGGACACGAATTGAGCGGGCAGCGGCACCAGGAACAGCCAGACCAGGAATGCGATCAATGCGAACGCCAGCAGCCCGTGCCAGCTCATCGTCAGCAGGCATTCGCTCGTCTTGGTGACGGCGTCTTCGATGGCCCGCCCGACGTGCCCCGGTTCGCCGAAGAACCAGTTATAGGCCCGCGGAAGGGCCCAGACGATTCCGAGCACGACGAACCACAGCACGATCGCCGCCACGGGATAAGCGAGCTTCGCACCGATGCTCGCCCCTTTCCCGCGCCAATAGGATCGCGGCGCGGGTTTGACCGCCCACTCGAAACGGGGATTGGCGTAAGCCCACCGCGCCAGTGCCAGGGCGAATGCGGTGCGGTCGTTGCTGTATTTCGGCTTCAGCTTTCGCGCTTCGATGCGCGTCTGATCCAGCAGGTCGCTCTCCATCCTGATCTGCCGGACCGAACGGTCGCGCGCGCCGACGAAGCCGCCGGCGGCGATGCTGTGCCAGCTCATCAGCTGGTTCAGCAATTGCTCCTTGTCCTTGGCTGTGGGCACGGCGACATGGGGAGCGACCATGCCGCCGAACAGCGTCCACATCGCGCCGTCGGGATGGTAGACGAGGCGGTACAGCAGATCGTAAGGGCGCAACCCCTCCTCCACCGCAAGCTCGAGCACGAGCACCGGCTGCTGGTTCGGGGCGCCAGCCAAGGCCGGAAGCAGCCCGATCGAGGCGAAGTGCACCACCGCGACGTCCTCCAGCAGGGCATCCAATGCATCGTGATGCTGCTTTGGAATTTCCGCTCCGCCGCCCCAGCCTGGCGCAACGATGCAGATCATCTGCTGCCGGACGATCTCGAGCATGACCGTGTTCTCCGCTCACTCAGGTGGTACGCATGCGCATGCGCAGCATCAGCGGCCCGTCATAGGCGATGGCCTTGCCTTCACCGCGCGCCAGTTGCAGCCGCGGCAAGGTGAGCAGGCCGATCAGCGCGCTTGTCAGGATCTCAACCGCATGATCCCGCGCGGGACATTGGCGGTAGCCGTATCCGAACATGAGATACCGCAAGGCATCGTTCTTGCCCCAATCGCGATCCGGGCAGAAGCGACCGCTCTGGGGAACGGCGCTGGGATCGAACATCGCTGCGATCGACAGCAGCGAGACCTTGCCGCCGCCCGGACATCCGGCGTTGTATCGCGCTCCGGTCTCCATTTCCGTGTCGCGCGGCACGTCGCGCGCCAGCAGCGGAAAGATCGGCCGGAAGCGCATCAGCTCGAGCACATGGTTGCGCACGATCTTGCGAAACTCGGGATCGGTCCAGACACCGGGCTCGCCGAGCTTGCCGGCCTTCGATCGCAGCTCCTCGTAGACCTTCGCGCGTCCCAGCAGCTCCTGGACGATAAGGGCTCCCGACTGAACGGTGACAGGATGCGAGATCCAGGCAAGGCCGACCGCGTTCCGTTCAATGTCCTCGGAGGCGCTCTTGACGCCCCAGGCGGCGCCGATCGGGCCGCTCACGCGATCGATCCGCGCCTGCAGCGCATCCCCGCAGGCTTCGGCCCGTCGCCGAAGATCGAGTGTCGCCAGGCCGCCGGCCAGGAGTTGCCCTGCGACATAGCGGATTTCGAGCATGTATTGTCGTTGCAAGCCTTCGTCGACATCGCCTTGTGCGGAAGCGGTCGTCGACCCCGCCACCACCGCGCCCGTGGCCGCGCCGAACAGCGGCCGCGTGGCGTGGAATACGACCCACATCAGGTAGTCTTCGATCAGGTCGAATGCGCCCGCCCCGCGCCCGCTCAGAGCCTTGATCCGTCGCTGCGCCTCGGCATCGGAATCGGCGGGAACGTCCAGCGACGCCAGCCGCGCATGGACCAGATCCCGATCGGCCGAATAGGTCGGACCGGGGTCCATCCCGATGAGATAGTCGCCAGACACCATGTTGGCGGCATGCGCCGTGTTGGAGAAGCTGCGCGTCCGCGTCAGCACGTCCCTGACGGCACTGGCGCGCGCCGCCAAGCCGAGCCGGCCTCCGACCGAAGGCCAGTGTCGAAGCAGTGCGCCGAATGCGCGCAAGACGGTGGTGTGGCGGTTGAGCCAGCAGAACAGACCATAGGAGAGACGGCGGGCTCCCGGTGGCAACGCGTCGGGTTCATAGGTCGAGAGTTTCATGCTGCATACCCGTCCTTCCGCCCCTCTGCGAGCGCCGCGGCGGCCTGTTTGCGATAGTGGGGCATGCCCAGACGGTCCGCCGCCTCGGCGGCTCGCTTGAAATTCGCTTCCGCGCCTGCCAGATCGCCCGCCTGCCGCAAGGTCTCCGCCAGCTCGTACAGAGCTTCGGTCTGGTGGCCGTATTCTTCGACGGTCTCCTCGACGGCCTTGCGACCGACCGCGATCGCATCGTCGAGCCGACCGAGCTTGCGATAGGCGACGCCCAGGCTCACGCGCATGAACGTCCTGCCGTAGGGCCCGGCAGCCTCGTAGATGCGGTCGGCGAACCCCTTCTCCAGCATCGTCGCCGCCTCGGCGGCCTTGCCGTTGCGCGCAAGCGCGCTGCCGAGAACGCCCGTGCAAACCGAAAGCATGGTCGGGACGTTGTGCGTCACGCATTGTTGCACGCCCGCGCGCATCAAGGTCTCGGCAGGATCGAGCTCCATGCCCTCGATCCATATCTGCGACTGGACGGTGTCGATCAGCAGCCGGGAATAGGGATGGTTGATGTTCGACAGGATCACGTAGGCCCTGGCACAGAACGCGTGGGCGGTTGCACTGTCTCCCAGTCGCCAGAGCGTGCTGGCATGAAACGCATACAGATTGACGATGGGAATGGCGGCCCATCCGGATTGGACGACATGCGCCGACAATTCCGGTCCGTAGTCGGAGAGCAGAACCTGGCCTTCCACGGCGGCCTCTGCATAGCGACCGAGAGCGTGGAGGTGCATCAGGCGGGTCTGATGCGCCGCCATCATCATGTGGCGACGCTGCGCCAGGCGAGCCGCCTCCAGACCCTGCGAGGCATACCGCAGACCCTGCTCGAAGCGTCCGCGCATCCACAGGAACACCGCCGTCTCGGTCGACACCGCCGCTCGTGCGCGCTGATCGTTCAGCTGTACCGCGATGGCTTCCGCACGCTCCATATTGCTGAAGATGTCGTCGATCTGGCCGAGAGCCAGCATCGCCCCGATCGCCTCCAGCCGAAGCGCGAGTTCCAGGGTCTGCGCAACCGAGGCGTCATCGACACGGCGGGCGGCCTGAAGTCCCTTCTCGAACGATTGAAGGGCCTCCTGATTGGCCGAGCGCGAGATGGCACGCGCCATCGACTTGACGGTGAATCTCGCCGCCTGCTCCCATTCCTCCCCTTTGAAGGCATGGTGCGCCAGCGCCGGCGCGATATCCGCCTCAGCGGCCCCTGGCCGCGCATGCAGCGCCAGGAAGGCCTGCCGGTGCAGCGCCTTCAGCCGCGCGCGCGTGAGAGCGGCGAGCACGACGTCGCGCACCAATGCGTGGCGAAACGCGAACGCGTGCTGCTCGAGCGAACCGCGCGCCTGATCCGGCCCCGCCAACAACCCGGATGCAACGCACAGACCCAGCAATTCTTCTGCACGCCCCAGGTCCGCGGCCTGCATCGCGGCGATCAGTTCGCGCGTGATGGGGTCGCCAAGGATCGCCGCGGCTTCGAGCGCGGATTTGGCGGCTTCGGGCAGCCTGTCGACGCGCGCACTGATCACCGCGGCGATGGAGCCCGGCACGCGCAGCTCTCCGGGCGGGCGCTGCAGCCGGTATGCACCCGGCGTTCCCTCGAGTGATCCGTCGTCGATCAGCGTAATGACCAACTGCTCCAGGAAGAATGGATTGCCGTCGGCGCGCGCGACCAATTCGCTCATGATGCCGAGCACGGACAGTTCATCCCCCAGCAGGGCGCGCGCGAGCCTGAGCATCTCGCCGTCGCGGAGAGGCTCGATCATCCGCTCTGCAAACCACGGTGCCTCGCGCCACTGATGGTCGAAATCGGGTCGATAGCTGACGCAGACGAGGATCGGCAGTCCCTGAAGCTTTGGAAGCAGGGCCTCGAACAGCCGCCGGCTCTCGCGGTCGGCCAGGAAAACGTCCTCGAGCACGAGCACGAACGGGCCCGCCTGGGCGCGTCTGCGCACGAGCCACAGCAATGCCTCGCCGATGCGACGTCGCCGCTGCACCGGGTTCAGCGCCAGCCAGGCCTGATCCGGTGCCGCAAGATCCAACAGGTCATTGATCGCCGCGAGATGTGCGGCGGCCTCGGGGGCCCATTCGGCGACCAGGGTTCGCCCAACGGATTGTGCATCCGTCCCGCCTGTTTGCGGCAACCGGGCCAGGCTCGCGATCAGGTCCGCGGCGGTGCTGTAGGCGCGCGCGCTCGCATAACCTCTCGCCTGCGAAAGGCAGACGTCGATGCCCTGATCTGCAAGCGCGGCGATCCAGTCGGCGATCAAGCGGGACTTGCCGATTCCGGCATCGCCGCACAGCCCGACCGTTCGCATCACGCCGGTTCGAACGATGTCGAGATCCCCGGCCAGCATCCGCAAGGAATCCTCGCGGCCGACCAGGGGCGCCCAGCGCTGCTTGCGCGTCAGCGGCGCCGCCGCCGAGCTTTCGGTCGCGACCACGACCTCATGGAGTTCGACCGGACCGTCCAGCCCTCGAACCGAGCGCATCCCGACCGGCCGCGTGTCGATCTGCTGCGCGACGAGGCGCTGCGTCGCGGCACTGATCAGAATGCCGCCGGGCGGAGCCATCTTTTCGAGCCGCGATGCAAGGTGAATCGTCTTGCCGTCCGCTCCGTAGTGCGACCAGCCGTATTGTCCGACGACGCCGACCAGGACTTCGCCCGAATTGATGCCGACGCGCAGCATCGGGCTGGCCACGCCCTGAATCGCGTGGCCGGGAATGGTTGCTCGCTGCATCTTGAGGGCGGCAAGGCACGCCCGTAGCGCGTGATCCTCCTGTGCCACGGGTGCGCCGAACAAGGCGACGAGCCCGTCGCCGAGCAATTGGCTCACCGTGCCGCCATAGGTCCCGACCGCCTCAGCCAAATGGTTCAGCGCCTTGCCGAGATAGTTGCGGGATTCCTCGGGGTCGGCGTGCTGGAGCAGGGATGTCGAGTCACATACGTCGACGAAGAGAACGCTGACCTGCTTGTTTTCAGTCAGCATCTGTGACCGAACCGCGGTGTAATCGTGCAGCGGAACAATCCGCGCCTCGCGGTCAAGTGTGCTGGCAACCGATGCAGCGGCGGGCTGCTCCACGGCACGATCGAGGCGCGCGCCGCATTGAGAGCAGAAGCGGTGCTCGCGGGAAACACGGGCCGAACATGCGGGACACTTGGTCACGGCACTACACACTCATCAATGATTTCAACGCAGCAATCAACGCTTTCTGGCCTGATCCTCGTCCCTCCCCGGACGTGAACCCGCGCAGTCAAAATCAGTCCATCGAACCAATGGCCTCACCATTGGCTCCCGCGCGCCGACGTCGCGCACAACCCATAGACGTAACCGGAGAAAATGCGGCGCACTGACTCCGGCGCGGGACCGCCGATTATCCCGCCGGGAGAAAAATCAATCCTGAAAAACGCAATGTCATAACAGGGCCCATGAGCAATCTGCGGCCACTAGCAATTGAAGGTAGTATAACCTCTTCGCACCAATTGAAAAGCCGTAGTTCGCGGGTTCGCGGCGAAAGCCGCCGGACGGCGCGGAACTCGGGAGGGCTCGCGGAATGCGCGCACAAGGGGACGGCCGGGCTCGCGCGGGAGCCAACCTGTTGCAGGGCTGCCGCTCCAAAGGAGCAGGCACCCCCTGCACTCATCCAAACAACGTATCGAACAACAGCTTCAGGTTCAGGACCACGATCACGCCCGCGACGATCCAGGCGATCGTGGCGACGTAGGCTGGAATCGCGAACTTCCCCATCTTGCGGCGGTCGGAGACGAAGCGGACCAGCGGGATGACGGCGAAGGGCAATTGCATCGACAGCACGACCTGGCTGAACACCAGCAGATCCGCCGTGCCGCGCTCGCCATAGATCGCGGTGACGATGATCACGGGGACGATGGCGATGCCGCGCGTGAGCAGGCGGCGCGCCCAGCTCGGCAGGCGCAGATCGAGAAAGCCTTCCATGACGATCTGGCCGGCGAGCGTCGCCGTCACCGTCGAGTTCAGGCCGGAGGCGAGCAGCGCCACCGCGAACAGCGTCGAGGCGATGCCGAGACCCAGCAGCGGCGACAACAGCTCGAACGCCTGCCCGATCTCAGCGACATCCGAATGGCCGCTCTTGTGGAAGGTCGCGGCTGCGACGACGAGGATTGCGGCGTTGATGAACAGCGCCAGCATCAGGGCAATGGTCGAGTCCGTCGTCGCCCATTTGATCGCCTCGCGGCGGCCCTCGTCGTTGCGCTCATAGGCGCGCGTCTGCACGATCGAGGAGTGCAGATAGAGATTGTGCGGCATCACCGTCGCGCCGATGATGCCGATCGCGATGTAGAGCATTTCGGGGTTGGTGAAGATCTCGCTCTTCGGCATGAAGCCGCGCAGCACCTCCGCGACCGGCGGCGCCGCGGCCGCGATCTGGACCGCGAAGCAGACCGCGATCACCGCAAGCAGCGCGATGACGAAGGCTTCGAGGAAACGGAAGCCGCGGTTCATCAGGAGCAGCAGCAGGAAGGCATCGAGTGCGGCGAGCAGCGCGCCGCCGATCAGGGGAATGCCGAACAGGAGTTTCAGCGCGATCGCGGTGCCGATGACCTCGGCGAGATCGCAGGCGATGATCGCCGCCTCGCAGGCAACCCAGAGCAGGAAGTTCACCGGCGGCGAATAGGTGGCGCGGCAGGCCTGCGCGAGGTCGCGGTCGGTGACGATGCCGAGCCGCGCCGCCAGCGATTGCAGCAGGATCGCCATCAGGTTCGAGAGCAGGATGACGGAGAGCAGCGTGTAGCCGAACTTGGAACCGCCGGCGAGGTCGGTCGCCCAATTGCCGGGGTCCATGTAGCCGACCGAGACGAGATAGCCCGGGCCGACGAAAGCGAGCAGCCGGCGCCACTGGCGGCCTGCGACCGGAAGGGCGATCGTGGCGTTCACCTCGGCGAGGCTCTTGGTGACGGGCGCGTCAGCGCGCCAGCCGGCGGTGTCGGGGGTCAAATCAGGGGTTCTGGCATCCATACGACGAGAATACCGAAATCGAGGCTTATTGCAACTCATTTGCAACTGCATCTGGTGGCATGGGTTCTCGTCCTGGCGGTCTCCGCACCCTTTGTCGGGAAGCGGGTGGGTTTGGCGGCCCTCGGCGCCGAATACTGGCGCCAATCCGACTTTGCAGGATATGAGCCATGTCAAACCCGCCTCGCCTCCCCGACACCTTCAGCCGCCTCGCCTGGTCCAACCTCGCGGCGCAGTCGGCCGAACAGATCGCCTTGGCGGCCGCCCCCATCGTCGCGGTGCTCACGCTCGGGGTCGCGGAAGGCCAGACCGGCCTGTTGCAGACCGCGCTGACCCTGCCCTTCGTGCTGTTCGCCATTCCCGCCGGCCTGCTCGCCGACCGCATCTCGCGCCGCTCGCTGATGGCAGGAGCCGAGGCGCTGCGGGCCGTGGCGCTCGGGACCATCGTGCTGCTGCTCGCGCTCGGCGCGCTCAATCTGCCGCTGCTGGCGCTGCTCGGCTTCGCTGCGGTGTGCGGCACCGTCGTCTACAGCGTGGCCGCGCCGGCGCTGGTGCCCTCGCTGGTGAGCGCGGAGCTGTTGCCGGCAGCGAATGCGCGGATCGAGCTGGCGCGCACCGTCGCCTTTGCCGGCGGACCCGCGCTCGGCGGCGCGCTGGTGGGCTGGTGGGGCGCGAGCCCGGCCTTCGGCTTCGCCGCGGCGCTGTCGGCGATCGCGGTGGTGCTGCTATCGGGCATCTTCGAACCCGCCCGCGCCCCGGCGCCGCGCCGCCATCCGTTGCAGGACATCCGCGAGGGCGCAGCTTTCGTGTTTCACCATCCGCTGCTGCGGCCGGTGTTCATCACCCAGTTCATCTTCAACACCGGCTGGTTCCTCCAGATCGCCGTGTTCGTGCCCTACGCCGTGCGCCATCTCGGCCTCACCGCCGCCGGCGTCGGCACGGTGCTGACGATGTACGGCGTCGGCATGGTGATCGGCGCGCTCCTCGCCACCCGGGTGATGCAGCGCATCGCCTTCGGCACCGTGGTCGGTCTCGGCCCGGTCGCCGGCCTCATTGCCGCAATCGTGATGGCGCTGACGGTGCTGGTCCCCTCGCCCTGGCTCGCGGCCCTGAGCTTCTTCCTGCTCGGCGTCGGGCCGATCCTGTGGGTAATCTCGACCACGACGCTGCGCCAGTCGGTGACGCCGCCGCGCCTGTTGGGCCGCGTCTCCGCCATCAACATCATGAGCTACGGCGCCCGCCCGCTCGGCTCGGCGCTGGGCGCGGTCGTCGGCGGGCTCTTTAGCGCGGAAGCGTGCCTCTATCTGGCGGCCGCCGTGTTCGGCGTGCAGGCCCTGGTGATCTGGCTCTCGCCGGCCGTGGCGCTGGACCGGCAGCCGGACATGGTGGGGGACGAGGTGGCGGCACGGTGCTGACCCCACCCTCGTCATTGCGAGCGCAGCGAAGCAATCCAGAATCCCACCGCGGAGACAGTCTGGATTGCTTCGCTGCGCTCGCAATGACGGAACAAGCGGAAACAGCGAAGCCTAATTCGCCAGATAGCGCTCGTAGCTTCCCGTCACCGGCTCGCTTGCGTCGACCTCGGGATCGAGGGTGTAGAGATCCTGCGCACGGCCGATGCCACGCAGCGCATAGCGGCCGGTCGAGACGAGATAGCGGCGCCCGGCGGCATCGAGGCCCTTGTAGAACTCGGATGACGCCAGCAATTCGCGGTCGACCGAGCGGCTCATCGCGGCGATGCGGCTGACCTCGTTCACGGTCGGCCCCACCACGGTGAAATCGAGCCGGTCCTCGCTGCCGATATTGCCGTAGAAGACCTGCCCGACATGCAGGCCGATATAGGCTGTCGTCGTCGGCCGCCCCTCCGCCGCGCGGCGGGCATTCAGCGCCGCGATATTCTTGCGGAACAGATGCTCGGCACGGAGCGCCGCCCGCCGCGCATCCGCCATGTCCTCACCCCAGAACATCGCGAGCACGCCGTCGCCGATCAGCTTCAGCACATCGCCGCCGGCCTCGTGGATCGCGTCGATCACGGCCTGCGCATAGTCGTTGAGAAAGGGGATGATCTCGTCGGGACCGATGCTCTCGCTGATCCCGGTCGAGCCGCGCAGGTCCGAGTACCAGAGCACGGCATTGATGCGCTCGGTGACGCCGCGCGAGATGCGCCCGCGCAGCACCTGCTCGGAGGCGTCGCGGCCGAGATAGACCCGGCCGAGCGTGCGCACGATGTCGACCTGCTGTGCCGACTTGATCGCAAGACCGAGCACGGGCACGAGATCGCGCAGCGCGGCAAGCTCGGCTTCGCTGAAGCCGTCGTCCCGCCGCGTCGTCCAATAGGAGTAGAGGCAGTCCATCTGCCCGAGCGCTCCGCTCTCGCCGAAGCGGTGCACGAAAGCCAGGAAATGCCGGTGGCCATTTTCGGCGAGGTCGCCGATCTGCCCAAAATCCAGCGACGGCGCCTCGGCGAGATCGATCACCATCTCGTCGTGGCCATGCTCGAGCAAATGATAGAACACCGAGCGGCGCCAGTTCTTGGCCGCGTCGCCCTCCGCCGTCGAGCCGTACTCGATGACGTCGCTCTCGTTGCTCGGCGTATCGCTCCAGCGGAACGCGCGGCCCTCGTAGATCGGATGCAGCGTGTCGATGATCACGAGGCCTCGCGACAGGTCGAGCCCTTCGTCGCAGCAGCGCTCGCAAAAGCCGCGGAGCAATTCCTGTTCGGGCAGGCCCGTGAGCCCCTGGCTGGCGATCCAGTTTATCAATGAAAGGCGGGAAGCTGTTTGCATGCGCTATTATGGCGTGCATTCGTGACGGGCGAAAGGCGCAGAGCCGCGCGCGCAAGGCTCCCCGTCCCGCGCAGGTCGAATATGCCGAGGTCGCGGTTGACGCCCTCGCTGCACGGACGGCAAATGCCGACGATGAGGATCTTGTCGGCCAGAATCGGAAGCACGCGCGGATGAGCCAGCGCCAGCTTCCGATCATCCTGGCGCTGGGCACCACGCAGACCCTGGCCTGGGCCTCCAGCTATTATCTGCCGGCGCTGCTCGCCGATCCCATGGCGCGCGACCTCGGCGTCTCCTCCAACTGGATCTTTGGCGCGTTCTCGGCCTCGCTGGTGATCTCGGCAATCCTCGGCCCGCGCATCGGGCGGCAGATCGACCTCGTCGGCGGCCGCCAGGTGCTGTCGGCCTCGAACCTGACCATTGCCGGCGGTCTGGTGCTGCTCGGGGTCTCGCAGTCGGTCGCGGTGATGGCGATCGCCTGGCTCGTGCTCGGCATCGGCATGGCGATGGGACTCTACGACGCCGCCTTCGCCGCGCTCGGGCGCATCTACGGCACCGAGGCGCGCCGGCCCATCACCGGCATCACGCTGATGGCGGGCTTCGCCTCCACCGTCGGCTGGCCGCTCACCGCCTGGGGCATCGCCCATATCGGCTGGCGCGAGACCTGCTTTGCCTGGGCCGCCGCCAACATCCTGATCGGCCTGCCCCTTAATTTCTTCATGCTGCCGGCGATCAAGGGCGCCAAGCAGGCGGCGGCCGCGGCCGCGAAGCCGTATGTGCCGCTCGACCGCACCATGCTCCTGCTCGCCTTCATCTTCGCGGCGGTCTGGACCGTCACCGGCGCCATGGCCGCGCATTTCCCGCGCATCCTCGAGACCACAGGCGCAACGCCGGCCGAGGCGATCGCGGCCGGCGCCCTAATCGGCCCGGCGCAAGTCGGTGCGCGCATGTTGGAGGCCGGCTTCCTCAGCCGCTTCCACCCTCTGTGGTCGACGCGGCTTGCCTGCCTGACCCATCCGATCGGCGCGGTGATCGTGGCGATCTTCGGCGGCGCCGCGGCGAGCGCGTTTGCGCTGTTCCACGGCTCCGGCAACGGCATCCTGACGATCGCGCGCGGCACGCTGCCGCTGTCGATCTTCGGCCCGAAGGATTTCGGCTACCGTCTCGGCATCATCGGTGCTCCCGCACGCATGGCGCAGGCTGTGGCGCCGCTGGCCTTCGGCCTCTTGATCGATCTGATGGGCGCCAAGGTGCTGATCGTCTCCTCCGCGCTCAGCCTCTCGGCGCTGGCGGCACTGTTCCTGATCCGCACCAGGCCGCGGCCGGATTGACCGGGCCGGAGCTTTCGCGCACAACCGAGCCATGAGCGACGACAACAGCCCGCCCCACACCTTCAAAGGCCTGCTGCGCTGGGCGACCACGCCGCCGCAGGCCTGGGGCGTCTATCTCCTCGCGGTCCTCCTGGTCTGGCTGCTCTCGTTCTATGCCGGCACGCTGAAGCCGAAGCAGACGCCGGAGCCGAGCCCGCCCGCGGCGACCGCGCCGAAAACCTGATCCGAGAAGCTAGTCGTAAAATTCCGGCGCCAGCTTCTGGCTGTCGCGCTGGGCCTTGTCGTGGTTGATCCAGAGCTGCGCCCTCTCCTTGGCCAGGGTGTCGGCGATCTTCTGCATCGAGGCCGCGGTCTGGTCCTTGTCGACGTTCATGCTGGGCACGCGGCGATTGTCCCAATTGTCCCTGAAGTGCACGGCGTCGCCGGACAGCACCACCGCTCCGGTCTTCGGCAATCTCACCAGCAGCGACTGGTGCCCGGGCGTGTGGCCGGGCGTCGACAGGATGGTCACGCTGCCGTCGCCGAAGACGTCCTTGTCGCCCGCCGGTGAGCAGCTCCACGGGGTGCGATGGCTTGAAGCGCGGCGCGTTGTTGGCGCCGGGCCAGTCATATTCGGCCTTCTGCACGTAGAGCACCGACTGCGGGAACAGCTCGACATTGCCGATATGGTCCGGATGCGTGTGCGAGACCGCCATGGCCTTGACGTCGTCGGGCTTGACGCCGAGCTGCTCGAGCTGGGCGGCAAGCGTCTTCGGCCGGCGCCAGGTGACGGCCTTGGGATCGGCAGGCACGAGACCGTTGGGCATGGCGGCAACGGCGTCGGCGATGCCGGTGTCCCACAGGAACCAGCCCTTGCCATGCTTGATCAGATAGCAGGTGTCGACGAAGTCCATCGTCTTGCCTTCGTTCAGCCCCGGCGTCCAGCGCGAGATGTCACCCGCGGTGCCCTCCCCGCAATTGAGCACGTAGAGCTTCTCGACGCCGGTCTTGTCCGATTGCGCGTGCGCCGCGGAACCGGACAGAGCGAGTGCTGCGATGGCGAGTGCGAGCGTGATCCTGGGCATCATTGTTCCTCCCGTACAGCCATGCAGGCCGTGACCGAGGATCAACCCCGGCCCGTTCACAGAATTCCCGCAAGGCCGGCCTCAATGCGGGCAGGTCTCGACCTCCACCGTGACGTGGCTGAGGCCCTTCAGCCCGGCGAGCCGCCGCTTGTAGACCGCCGGCTGCTTCGGCTCGTCCGACACCACCGAGAGCAGCACGGCACAATGGCCGGGGCCGACCTGCCACAGATGCAGATCGGTGACGCGGTCGTCGCCGACCTCCATGCGCGCGCGGATCACCCGCTCCAGCTTCTCGTCGGCCCGCACGTCGAGCAGCACCGCGCCTGACGACTTGACCAGCCCGAACGCCCAGCTCGCGATCACCACGCTGCCGATCAGGCCGACCGCGGGATCGGCCCAGACCCATCCCGAAGACATGGCGACCGCGAGCGCGGCGATCGCCAGCACCGAGGTCGCGGCATCGGTCATGACATGGACGTAGGCCGCGCGCAGATTGTTGTCGTGATGACGATGGTGATGGCCATGGTGATCGTGGTCGTGGCCATGATCGTCGTGATCGTCGTGATCGTCATGGGCATGACTGTGGCCGTGCTCATGGCCGTGGTGGTGATCATGGCTGTCGCGCAGCAGCCACGCGCTGGCGAGGTTGACGCCGAGGCCGAGGACGGCGACCGCCATCGCCTCGCCATAGACGATCGGCACCGGATTGATCAGCCGCAGCACGCTCTCATAGGCAATCTCGACCGCGATCAGGCCCAGGATGATCGCGCTGGCGAAGGCGGCGAGATCTCCGAACTTGCCGGTGCCGAAGGTGAAATGCGCATTGCCCAGGTGCCGGCGCGCGAAGCGGTAGGCGAAGGCAGCAATGCCGAGCGCCGCCGCATGTGTGCCCATGTGCCAGCCGTCGGCGAGCAGCGCCATCGAACCGAACAGCGAGCCGGCCACGATCTCGCCGGCCATCATCACCAGCGTCAGCACGACCACGAACCAGGTGCGCCGCTCGTTCGCGTCGTGCTTCTCGCCCAGGAAGGCGTGGTCGTGGGTCCATTGTTCGACGGAATGGGAATGCATCGAATTCTCCCGAAGATTCAGGTCTGTCGGCGCGCAATATAGACGGCGGGCACCAATTTTCTAAGGTCCAATCGTCCCGCGGATTGACAGTGCAACTTAGTTTCGGTGTAATCTGCGCCATGGGGATTTGAGCGATCTCCCCACGAGGCGACAAGCCCAAGCATCGCGTCCCGTTCGGTTGTTGCGAGGACGCACCATGTCTACATTCACGACCATATCATCTGACAAATTGGCACGGTTGATCGGCACCGCGAATACGCCTGTCCTGATCGACGTGCGCACCGAGGAGGATTTTGCCGCCGACCGGCGGCTGATCCCGGGCTCCATCAAGCTCAGCCACGAGAATGTGACGGACTGGGGCGGCGACTTCGCCGGCCGCCGGGCCGTCGTCTCGTGCTTCCGCGGTGAGAAGCTTGCCCAGGGCACAGCGGCCTGGCTGCGCCAGCTCGGCGTCGAGGCCGAGACGCTGGAGGGGGGCTTCGAGGGCTGGAAAGCGGCCAAGCTGCCGCTGCTCGACGCCCGCAAGCTGCCGCCACGCGATGCCAGGGGACGCACCGTGTGGGTGACGCGGGCGCGGCCGAAGGTCGACCGCATCGCCTGCCCCTGGCTGATCCGCCGCTTCGTCGATCCAAACGCGGTGTTCCTCTATGTCGCTCCCTCCGAAGTGGTCGCGGTCGGCGAACGTTTCAATGCGGCCCCGTTCGACATCGAGAACGTGTTCTGGAGCCACCGCGGCGAGCTCTGCACCTTCGACGTCATGATCGAGGAGTTCGGCATCGCCACCCCCGCCCTGCTCCGGCTGGCGACGCTGGTGCGCGGCGCCGACACCGCACGGCCGGATCTCGCGCCGGAGGCGCCCGGCCTGCTCGCGGCATCGCTCGGGCTGTCGCGGATGCATGACGACGACCTCGAACAGCTCGAGGCCGGCATGACGCTGTACGATGCCTTCTACCGCTGGTGCCGCGACGCCACCACCGAGACCCACAACTGGCCGACCAACAAGGTGAAGGCGTAATGGACACCCGCAACGTCCAAGCAGGAGCTGATGCCGGTCACGGCATCAGCTTCAACGAAGCCTTCCGCGTCTGGCTTCGCGTCGCCTGTCTGAGTTTCGGCGGGCCCGCGGGCCAGATCGCGGTGATGCACCGCATCCTGGTCGAGGAGAAGAAGTGGATCTCCGAAGGCCGCTTCCTGCATGCCCTGAATTACTGCATGCTGCTGCCGGGCCCGGAAGCGCAGCAGCTCGCCACCTATGTCGGCTGGCTGATGCATCGCACCGCCGGCGGGCTGATGGCGGGCGGGCTGTTCATCCTGCCCGGCATCATCGCCATCATGGCCTTGAGCTATGTCTACGCCGCCTTCGGCAATGTCAGCTTCGTCGAGGCGCTGTTCTTCGGGCTGAAGGCCGCCGTGCTCGCCATCGTGGTCGAGGCCGTGGTGCGCGTCGGCAAGCGCGCGCTGAAGAACCGCATCATGATCGCGCTCGCAGCCATCGCCTTCGTCGCGATCTTCTTCTTCGCGGTCCCCTTCCCCATCATCATCATCGCCGCCGGCCTCATCGGCTATGTCGGCGCGCGAGCTGGCCGGCCGGAATTCGCGCCGGCCGGTCACGGTCCTGGCGGCAGCGGCGCCGCGATCGACAGCATGCTCGGCGAGGCCGTGCCCGACCACGTCAAGCCCGACACCGCGCGCGCGATCCGCGTTGGCTCGCTGTGGCTCGCGCTCTGGCTGGTTCCGGTGATGGTGTTGCTGCTCGCGCTCGGGCAAGGCAGCGTCTTCAGCCAGATCGCGCTGTTCTTCTCGAAGATGGCGCTGGTCACCTTCGGCGGCGCCTACGCGGTGCTGGCCTATGTCGCCCAGCAGGCGGTCGAGCACTATCACTGGCTGAAGCCGCACGAGATGCTGGACGGCCTCGGCATGGCCGAGACCACGCCGGGCCCGTTGATCATGGTGCTGCAGTTCGTCGGCTTCATGGCGGCCTATCGCGACCCGAGCGGGCTGTCGCCGATGCTCGCGGCCACGCTCGGCGGCCTGCTCGCAACCTGGGTCACCTTCACGCCCTGCTTCCTCTGGATCTTCGTCGGCGCGCCCTATATCGAGCGCCTGCGCGGCAACATAGGCCTCGCCGGCGCGCTCAGCGCGATCACCGCGGCCGTGGTCGGCGTGATCCTCAACCTCTCGATCTGGTTCGCCCTGCACACGTTGTTCCGCGAGACGGTGCCGGTGCAGGCGTTTCCGCTGAATTTTGATATGCCGGTGCTGACAAGCGTCGACATCCCCGCGCTCGTGCTGGCGATCGCGGCGGCGACGGCGATCTTCCGGTTCAGGCTGGGAATGCTGACGGTGCTGGCGGGCAGCTGCGCGGCGGGTTTGGCGCTGAGGCTGGCGGGTGTGATTTAGGGCAATCCGGCTGCCATGACCGGTAGGCATCGAGAGGTGATGTTGCAGCCGACAGCGCTTCATGGCCGCTCTGGGGCCAGAAGCTGCCATTCAACGCATCGAAAGTGGCCGCCATCGGTGAGCGATCCTAGTGTGCTCTGCGAAGCGTTTTGAGAACTGCCTTTGTGTCCTCGATGTACTCTTGTACAACCTGCCGGGCTTCATCGTCGCGGGATCGCTTAGGAGGTTGAGGGCATTCTTTGCGGAGTTCTTTGTCAGACATAGGCTCACGCGAAGTGGAGAGCGGCGTCCTTAGAGGCAACCTCAGTTCTTCGTTAAAGGCTTCGGCGGCTGGTCGGCTATGGCCTCTACGTCAACGGGAGGAAGCTCGCCAGTGCGGTCTTTTATGTCTGCCGCGCGCTGCACCAAGCCAGCAGCCACCTTGGGATCCTTTGTGGTTTTTGCCATGCGCAGCAACGTCGCTGCGGCCTCGCGGGCGAAATGGTTGAAACGTGACACGATGGAACATCCGGACGCTTTGACGTGGGATGATTCAAGGGACCGAAGTTTGTTCCGAGTTCGGTGTAAAAATGCACACACATGCGACAAAAACGCCTCAGCCCGGGGGCTGGGCCGGCTAGGCCTTCGGGTGTCGGCACCACGCTGTTTCAAATCGTGATCCGATACCGCCGTGTCGCAGGCGCCGAACAAATCCTCCAGTTGGTATGTGCCGGTGAATAGAGGGAGACCGCTTCAGCGGCCTCCCTCTTGTCGATGGGAGCGGACGGAGCGGGGTTTATCGCTTCTCGCCACCACTCCCTAGTTCGCGCAGACCTTGATGGTCTTCATCCCGCTCTCAGCTTCGGTGCGTGTCTTGAACGCCTTGCCGTCGCCAACAACGACGGTGGTAGTGGTGGTCGGCTTCTTGTCCACGATGGTGCACTTCTTCGTGGAGGTGTCTTGCACTACATAAAATTCCGTCTGGGCGTAGGCGGCGCCGGTCATGATTGCAGCGGCAGCCGCCGAAATGAGAAGCTTCTTCATGGTCGTCTCCTCCATTGTGAGTGTGTCCCTACGCAAATTATCGAGCGGCGTGGATTCTCCACGGCTGGAAACTACGTCTCGGGTTCACTACTCTGTAGAGATACTAAAGGGACGACATGAACGCAGGCCGAACAGGCAGTTCAGAGATCGTTTATCGCGAGGTTACCGATCTTCGACTCACAGGCGCACCATTCCCGACTTCGGGCTTGGGTCAGAAGGCCAAAGACTCAGCGCAAGCAAATCTCGTCCGTTGCGCCCACTAAGCCGACCATATTGAGGGTTGTCGTCACTTCGCTGATGTCGCGTCGATTTGGCGCTGCGACGGGCGCTTAACGCAGGAACGTCCTCGTAGCTGCCGAGTTAAGCGGCCAAAACCACCTGTGAGGGAGACAAAGTCATGGCCCGCGCAACAGCCCACCCGGATCATCACTGCATCTCGAGCGAAGACATTCAGGGAACCGAGGTGTATGGAGCGGATGGAAAGAATATCGGTGAGATTGATCACCTCATCATCGACAAGGTGTCAGGCCGCGTAGCTTATGCCGTCATGAGCTTCGGCGGATTTGTTGGCTTGGGTCACAGCCACTACCCCATTCCCTGGAGCGCTCTGAGGTATGATACGTCCCTCGAAGGCTTCCGAACCAATATCACAGAGCAACAGCTCAGGGACGCGCCGGAGTTCAGCGATGACTCCTGGGAGGATCGAGATTGGGAAACGCGAACTCACCGGTATTACGGGACGCCCACTTACTGGGAAGGGCGAGGCGGCCTGTAACGCCAGACGACGCGCGGGAATTTTCCAATCGTGAGTGTCAGCCGAATTGATCGGCCGAGCCTCGTTGGATGCTGTCGGATCGACTCCCGACCAATGCTAGCATGAGGTTCGCTGGAGACCTCCAGCGAACCTCAGGCAGCTTGGATTGATGGGCCTTGAAGCGAAACAACGCCTGCCGCCGCATCGGCGGAGGCGGAGGATGCGGCTGATTGGCTTTGCTCAGCTTCTCTCTAGAGTCATCAGCTTCTCTCAGAAGCGGGCCTCGGCGGCCATTGCCGTGAAGGTCAGCTACGGGCCCAACTGGCGACATGACGCGAATATGAAAGAAGGTCCGACAAAGCGCGACGGCCCCGCCGACGCACCGTCAACTGGGGCCGTCGATGCTCCGGATGGGGGGCAAAGAGGGGCCGGAGCAAACTGGCGGTTAGCGACCGCGGACGCCTACGCGCAACTACCGGGTCCGCCGTCGTCTCACCAGCCAGTACACGCCGTATCCAACGGCGAGAATAGGAAGACCGGCGCCCGCAATCGGTCCGGGGGCTCCCCTCACTTGGCCGGGCGCGTCGGAACAATTCCCGTTGCCGTTGCAAGCCGATGCAGATGGCATGGTCATCGCCAGAGACAACGCAAATGCTGCTGCGGAAAGAACGCCCCAGGTTATCTTCATGGATGTTTTCCTCTTAGGCCCCCGAGGCGCCGGTATTTAAATATATTTAAAAATTATATCTCAGTTACAAATTAATACAAGAGCCGGTCCCGGCTTCAAACCGAGGGGATCGTCCGAAAACCTGCGACTTGGTGGCGCGGTAAAGATCCGCAGCGGGTCAACGAAAGCGGACATTCTGACGGTTGAGATGAAGGGCAACTCCGGCCTCGATCTCCCTGTTTCAGAGGTCCACTGCCCGTCGGGCAAAACAGCCCGGTCAGTTTGAGCACACCGCCTGTCAAGCTCCATCGCGCAAAATATTCCACTTTACCGAAATTCGGATTTATCGTACAAACCGGTCACCCTGGCCCGAGACGAGGGGCGGATCGCGATCGTCACGAACCGCGGGCTGGGCAGCGATGGACGCGACGGCGTCGGCGCAACGGGCGTTGCAGGGCGGGACACCGTGAGCAATGGCCTGCCGCGCATACGACACGGCGCTGACAGCGTCTTCGCATGGCTTCGGGGGCGAGCACACGCCACCCCTCGGAGCGACATGCGAGGACGTGCGCGGACGGAGAAGTCGTGTGGTCCCGACGCCCGGGGTTCTGGCGTCAAGTCTTGCGGTGATGTGGCGGCCCGACCTGGCCCGCGCGTCAGCCAGCCGCAAGGCGACGGGGGCAATAGTGCAACGCTCCCCGAGGAGAGCACGAAGGACACCGTTAAAACCATTCGCGCAGGGAAGGCCGGGCGACCGGCATCACCTGTAGTCCACCCCGTGTGCATCTTCTGTCGCGCACGGACTCGGGTGCCGCCGACGCCCGGCCTTCCCTGCGCCCTCGTCTTTCTCGAGGGCGTGCCGTGAAGCAAAACTCGGGCGAGACGCGCCGCGGGAAGGCGATGCTGCGTCTGCTGTTTGAATGTGAATTGGAGACGGCGGCCCCACCCCTTGCTCCGTCATTGCGAGGAGCTCGCGACAAAATTGCGAAGCAATTTTGCGCTGATGCGACGAAGCAATCCAGACTGCATCTGCGGAGAGATTCTGGATTGCTTCGCTCCGCTCGCAATGACGCGGAGAAGCCGCGAGCACCACACTCGGTGTCATCGCCCGGCTTGCCGCCTTCGCTGAAGCTTCGGCGTGCCGAGCGTCCGTGTAGGCCTCGGCGTAGCCTTGGCGGAGCCGGGACCGGGCGATCCAGTACACCGAGACCAACGTGATTGAGAAGATTGGCCACGGCGTACTGGATGCCCCGCCTGCGCGGGGCATGACACCATCCTTGTGGCGCTACCGCATCATCATCCGCGCGATCGCCTCCCCGATCACCACCGTGGTGAAATGCGTATTGGCGCGGCAGTCGGACGGCATGATCGAGGCGTCGGCGACGCGCAAGGAAGCGATGCCCTTCACCGTGCCGTCGGGGTTGACCACACCGTCGGCGTCACCAACGCCGCTCATGCGGCAACTGCCGGCGGCGTGCTGGATGTCGCCGGTCTCTCGGCGCAGCACCGCGTCGAGCTCGCGGTCCGGGAGGCTGGCGGCCTGCGGCAGCGTCAGCTCGGTGTCGGCGAGCCGGATCCAGTCGGCGATGCCCGCCAGCGCCGGTTGCGACGTGATCACCGCAAGGCGCTTCACCGCGTCCATCATGCGCAGCATGTCGCGGGGATCGGCCAGCATGTTCTCCTCGACGACAGGATCGATCGCGGCATCGGGCGAGGCCAATCTGAGCGTGCCGCGGGAATACGCGTTGAACAGCCCGGCGCCGATCGCGCCCGGCACGCCGATGCCGCGATGATTGAAGGCGATCAGGATCATGTCGCGCTTGCCGCCGTCGGCGAGCCCGGAGGAATAGGTCACGCAGCAATTGGTGTGACGGGTGTCGGGATCGGTGGGGCGGAGATCCTCGCGGAGCTGGATCGTGGCGCGAAACAGCGGGTGATCGAAGAAGTGCCGGCCGACCGGCAGGTCACGCGCGACCGCAATGCCCATCGCCTTCAACTCCTCGGCCGGCCCGATGCCCGAACGCAGCAGGATCGCCGGGCTGTGGATGGCGCCGGCGCACAGCACGATCTGGCGCGCGCCGATCTCGTGGGTGCCCTGCCCGTCGATATGAACGCGGACGCCGGTCGCGCGGCCGTCGCTGATCAGCACGCGATCGACCAGCGCATGGCCGCGGATCTCCAGATTGGCGCGGCCGCGCGCCGGCTCGAGATAGCCCTCATTGGTGCTGATGCGGCGCAAGTCGCGGCTGTTGATGGGATAGCAGGCGACGCCCTCGCCGTCCGGGCCGTTGAGGTCGGCACACCAGGGATAGCCGCTCGCCAGCGCCGCATCGCGCAAGCCGCGATCGATCGGTCCCCATTTCTCCGGCGGCGCGCGATAGACCGGCAACGGCCCGCCGCGGCCGTGGCCCTCGGCGTCGCCGAACTCCAGGTCGTCCTCGATCACGGAGAACAGCGGCATCACCTCCCTGGCCGACCAGCCGGTGCAGCCATTGGCGGCCCATTCGTCGAAGGCATCGGCA
The DNA here is from genome assembly GCF_003957705.1 of Bradyrhizobium sp. LVM 105. Lineage (NCBI taxonomy): Bacteria > Pseudomonadati > Pseudomonadota > Alphaproteobacteria > Hyphomicrobiales > Nitrobacteraceae > Bradyrhizobium > Bradyrhizobium sp. LVM 105. Next base: position 233,164 of record NZ_QZMV01000006.1, read on the forward strand.
ACGCCGCGGATGGCGATCTGGCCGTTCATCATCGACGAGCCGCCGAGCCCCTTGCCGCGCCAGTAGAAGCGCGGCTCCTGACCGGCGACCCGGCGCGACAGAAGGTCAGGCCATTGCCATTTCTCCTGGTACTCGCGCTTGTGGATGATCGGGATCGGGTTCGGCGTCGTCACCTCCCACGGTGCATCGTCCGCGCGCCAGTCGCGGCCCGCCTCCAGCAACAAAACGCGCCGTGCGGGATCCTCCGACAGCCGCGCCGCAACCGCAGCGCCGGCGGAGCCGCCGCCAACAACAATGACATCGTACATCGCGTTACTTCTCGACATTCCAGAACACCGGGATGGCGGACGGTATCAGACCGCGCAAGGTCGCGCGATAGGCGGCCGGCTGCGCGAACTGGCCCCAGGGAATTCCGGGAGCCTGATCGTACATGACGGCCTGGATCTCGCCTGCGATCTTCTTGCGGTCCTCCTCGGCCGGCGCCTTGGCGAAGGCTTCCATCAACGGCGTGATGCGCGCATCGCATTGCCAGCCGGTGAAGTCGGCGCAGTTGAAGGCAACCATCACATTGGTCAGCGGCGAGCCCAGATCGAAACCGCCGGCGTGAACGCCGTAGACGCTCCAGCCCTCCTTCTTGGCGCGGCGCGCCAGCACGCTCGCCCAGTCCATCACCTGCAGATCGACGTTGAAGCCGGCGGCCTTCAGCCGCTCGGCGAGCACCTGCGCCGAGACGCGCGGGGCTTCGAGATCATTGGCCTGCATGACGACGACGGGCTCGCCGGCATATTTGGTCGCCTTCAGCGCGGCCTTCGCCGCCTCGATCGAGGGCTTCGCCGCCGCCTCGGTGCCGGCCTTGCTTTCATAGGTGGTGCCGCAGGTGAAGAACGTCGCGCAAGGCGTGGCGTATTTGGCATCCAGCCCGAGCGCATCCAGCACTTCGCGCTGGTCGACCAGCTTCCACAGCACGCGCCGGATCGCGGGATCGTCGAACGGTTTGGACGCGGCGTTGAGGCGGTAGGCGCCTGCGAACATGTTGCCGCCGGTGAAGTTGACGAGCTTGACGCGGGAGTTCTTCTCCAACTGCGGCAATAGATCGAACGGGGCGTATTGCATGAAGTCGACTTCGCCGGCCTGCAGCGCGGAGGCTGCGGTCGCACCGTCAGGAATGACGCGGACCTCCAGCGTGTCGACATTGACGCGCTTGCCGCCGGCGAGGAAGTCGGCGGGCTCGGGGCGCGGTACATAGTCGGCGAACTTCTTCAGGATCATGCGATCGCCGGTGCGGTGATCGGCCTTGCTGTAGACGAACGGGCCGGAACCGATGATCTCGGTGATGCGCTGGTCGCCGGGGGTCTTGGCGATGCGCTCGGGCATCATGAAGGCGACGGGGCTGACGGGATTGCCGAGCGCGTCGATGACGAGACCCGACGGCTCCTTCAACGTCAGCACGAAAGTCTTGGCATCGGTGGGTTCGAGCGACGCCGTGATCGCGAAGATGCGGCGGCCGAGCGCGCTGCGGGTGCCCCAGCGGCGCAGCGAGGCCACGCAGTCGGCCGCGGTGACCGGCTGGCCATCATGCCACTTCAGGCCATCGCGCAGGGTGAAACTGTAGGTCAGGCCATCGGGCGAGACTTTCCAGTCCTGCACCATCTGCGGTTTGATGTCGCCCTTGGAGTCCTTCGCAAACAGCGTATCGAACACCATGTAGCCAAACGTGCGCGAAATATAGGCCGTGGAGAAATGCGGATCGAGGGTGACGATTTCCGCCTCGAGCACCGCGACGAGATTCCCCGCCGCATGCGCGGGCGCCGCGGCCAGCGCGAGGCCGAACAGCGCGGGGATCAAAGACTTGAGTTTGAACATTGGTTTCTTCTTGCCTTGGCGAAACGGATACGGTCGCCAGCAAAAAGCAATGTTCGTGCCCACACGGCAGAAGCACGTATGCGCACACGGCTATCAGCCGCGCGTTTGCGGCTACACCGTCGGTGTCATCGCCCGGCTTGACCGGGCGACCCAGTATTCCAGAGATCCTGCGATGATACGGAAAGGCCGCGGCGTACTGGATGCCCCGGTCAAGCCGGGGCATGACACCTGTTGCGTGGCGACGGGCTGCGCCCTACCCGATGCCCCGGCCGAACTTGTTCGACTTCGGGAAACCCTTCGGCGGCAGGCGGCCGGCGTCGGCGCGGGTGCCTTGCCACTCGCTGAGCTCCTTCATGGTCGCGGAGAATTCGCGGCCCGCGGAGTCCTTCCAGGTCAGGCCGGCCTTGGCCTCGAACACGGTCACGTCCGAGAGGCCGCCGTCCTTGTACTTCTGCAGGCGCACGCCGCGGCCGCGCGCCATTTCCGGCACCTGGTCGAGCGGGAAGACGAGCATCTTGCGGTTCTCGCCGATCACCGCGACGGTGTCGCCGATCACCTCGGCGATCGCGCGCGCCTCGTTCGGCATGTCGACGTTGAGGACCTGCTTGCCCTTCTTGGTGGTGCCGACGCAATCGTCCTCGTTGACGACGAAACCCTGGCCCTCGTGGCTCGCGACCAGGAATTTCCGTCCGCCCTTGTTGACGAACAGCGCGACGGGCGCGGCCTCCTGCTCGAGGTCGATGAACAGGCGGATCGGCTCGCCGTGACCGCGGCCGCCCGGCAGCTTGGCGACGTCGAGCGTGTAGAACTTGCCGTTGGTGGCGAGCAGCAGCAGCTTCGAGGTCGTCTCGGCGAAGAAGGCGAAGCCGAGCTTGTCGTCCTGCTTGAAGGCGAGCCCCGAGAGATCCTCGACATGGCCCTTCATGGTGCGGATCCAGCCCTTGTCGGAGACGACGACCGTCACCGGCTCGCGCTCGACGAAGGCCTCCTCGATCGCGGCGAGATCGTGCTCGGGCGCGTCGGCAAAAGTGGTGCGGCGCTTGCCGAGCGGCGTCTTCGGCCCGAACATGTCGCGGACCTTGCCGACCTGCTCGCCGACCTTCTTCCACTGCTCGGCCTCGGAGGCGAGCACCGCGTTGATGCCCTTGAGCTCGTTGCGGAGGTTCTTGTCCTCGGTGCGGATCTCCATCTCCTCGAGCTTGCGCAAGGAGCGCAGGCGCATGTTGAGGATGGCTTCGGCCTGCACCTCGGTGAGCTTGAACGCCTTCATCAGCTCGGGCTTCGGCTCATCCTCGGTGCGGATGATCTTGATCACCTTGTCGATGTTCAGATAGGCGATCAGGAAGCCGCCGAGGACTTCGAGCCGGTGCTCGATCTGCGCCTTGCGGTAATTGCTGCGGCGGATCAGGACGTCGCGCAGATGGTCGAGCCATTCGCGCAAGGCCTCGGCAAGGCCCACGACCCTCGGCACCTTGCCCTTGATCAGCACGTTGAGGTTCAGCGGAATCTTGTTTTCGAGCTCGGTGAGCCGGAATAGCGATTCCATCATCAGGGCCGGATCGACGTTCTTCGACTTCGGCTCGATCACGATGCGGACGTCTTCGGCCGACTCGTCCCTGATGTCGCCGACCAGCGGCAGCTTCTTCTGGTCGAGCAGCTCGGCGACCTTCTCGATCAGGCGCGATTTCTGCACCAGGAAGGGAATCTCGGTGACGACGACGACCCAGGTGCCGCGCGCGCCCTCCTCCTGCTCCCACCTCGCCCGGACACGGAACGAGCCGCGGCCGGTGGCGTAGGCCTCGGCGATCGCCTGCTTGGAATCGACGATGATGCCCCCGGTCGGGAAGTCCGGGCCCTTCACCCACTTCAGCAACGCCTTGGATTTCGCGTCGGGCTTCTCGATCAGATGCAGCGCGGCATCGCAAAGCTCGGCGGCGTTGTGCGGTGGGATCGAGGTCGCCATGCCGACGGCGATGCCCTGCGCGCCGTTGGCGAGCAGGTTCGGAAAGCCGCCGGGCAGCACGACCGGCTCCTTCGACTGGCCATCGTAATTGGCGCGGAATTCGACGCCGTCCTCGTCGATGCCGTCGAGCAGAAGCCGCGCGACGTCGGTCATGCGCGCTTCGGTGTAGCGGTAGGCGGCCGGGTTGTCGCCGTCGATATTGCCGAAATTGCCCTGGCCGTCGACCAGCGGGTAGCGCGAGGAGAAATCCTGCGCGAGGCGCACCATGGCGTCGTAGATCGCCTGGTCGCCGTGCGGATGGAACGAGCCCATCACGTCGCCGACGATCTTGGCGGATTTCTTGAAGGCCGTGCCGGGGTCGAGCCGGAGCAGGCGCATGCCGTAGAGGATGCGGCGGTGCACCGGCTTCAGGCCGTCGCGCGCGTCGGGCAGCGCGCGGTGCATGATGGTGGAGAGCGCATAGGCGAGATAGCGCTCTTCCAGCGCTTCCCGCAGCGGCACCTCGTGAATTTCGGCCGGTTCTTCCGGCGGAACGATTCGTTTTCCCATGCCGCCCGGTTAAACCGTGGAAGGGAATCGGGCAAGGATGGATTGGTTCCCTGTGGGCGGGCTAGTGCCCTGCCCAGCCGGCTGTCACGGTCTGGGTCTTGTCCTGGGCCGGTGCCGGCGCATTGGTCAGGCAGCGCCGGGCGGCCTCGATTTCAGCCTCCGTCGCCCCCTTCGACCGCGCCCATGTCTCTGCGGCGGCAGCGGAATATTTGGCCACATAGTACCGCACGACAGTGCAGGACGCCCGGCGAAACGCGCCGGGTTGCGGCTCGGCGGCCATGGCATCAGGCGCGAACGCGAACAGCGCCGCGGAAAAGGCGAATCCCCTGATCAACATTTAGGCTGTCCCCGTTGTGGAACCCAAGGGCGAACCCGATGACCCCGATTTCGTTCCCGTGGAACTCCCTGTGAGAGGGCAAGGCAGAGTCCCGTTTCGCTCATGGCGCGGGAATCGCGGCCCTCGCCTGTTGCCGGATCAGGGCGTTGATGAAGCCCGCGCGCGCATCGGAATGGCCCTGCCCCCGCGGCTCCAGCACGTGACGCAGCAGGAACAGGCCGGTGAGTCGAAATCCGTCCTGGAGATCCTGCTCGGTCAGGTCGCTGGCGGTTTCGCCCTGACGCAGAAACGGCGGCAGGCGCAACAGGCGGTCACGCCAGGGCTCGCCCGCGCTGCGCGACACCGCGCCGCCCGATTTCGGCGAGACGTAGATCAGCTCGGCGGTCTCGCCGGTCACCGCACAATTTTCCAGCGCCAGCCCGAAGCCGAGCTCGGCGAGCATTGCCAGCTCGAAATGGATGAGGTGCACGGCCGCGCCCCCGATGTCCTCGAAATCGTCGAGCGAATGCTCGAGCAGCGCAAATATCTCCTCGTGCGGATCGCGCTCCGGCAGCAGGCGCGCGATCGAGGCGAGATGGGTGACGCCGTAGACGCCGTGGGACGATCCGAGCAGCGTGGCCGCGCGCAGCTTCAGGCCCTCGATCGTATAGGTGCCGAGATGCTCGTCGAGCCGCGCCCGCCAGACCGCGCTGACGCTGTTCCCCGGCTGCAAAAGCGGCCGCATCCGCGAACTGGCGCCGCCGCGCACGAGGCCGAGATGCCGGCCGTGCGCGCGCGTCAGGAGCTCGACGATGGCGCTGGATTCGCCATGCCGCCGCACCCCCAGCACGATGCCTTCGTCGGTCCATTCCATAGGGGAAAGCTTATCGCATTTCGAGCGGCTGTAGGGTGGGCAAAGCGAAGCGTGCCCACCAATTTGATCGACGGCGCACGATGGTGGGCACGGCGCGCGCAGGCGCGCCTTTGCCCACCCTACGGCACCGTGTAAGTCGCTACGCGTTGAACCAGCCCTGTGCGTCGCCGGTGAAGGAGAAATACAGGCCCATCGTGGTCAGCGCGCAGGAGACGATCTCGATCGCGCTGTCGAGCTCCAAGCCCCTCGCGCCGATGATCTGGCCGAGCGAGATGACCGACAGCACGAGCGCGGCCGCCAGCACCCAGCGCGGCCAGTTCTTGCGTCCATGCGCGGCCAGCCGGACGAAATAGAGAAGGAGCAGGATCATGCCGCCGGCGAGCAGGGTCCCCGTCATGATCATCTGCTCGGTCATCTCGGCATTGGGCGTGCGGTCCTGCGCCGCAACGGACAAGGCGTCCAGCATCAACGATGCGTAGAGCAGCGCTTCGAAGCGCCTGACGTTGCTGGGCACGCTCATCGGATACCGATCTTTTCTTGGTTATTCTCTCGGAAAGTCCAGACCCATCTCGCGGTAGCGATCGGGATCGTCGCCCCAGTTCTCGCGCACCTTGACGAACAGGAACAGATGCACCGGCACGTCCAGGATCTGCATCAGCTCTTTCCGCGAGTCCGCGCCGATCGACTTGATGGTGGCGCCGCCCTTGCCGAGCACGATCTTGCGCTGGCTTTCGCGCTCGACGAAGATCGTCTGCTCGATCCGCACCGACTTGTCCTTGCGCTCCTCCCACTTGTCGGTCTCGACCGTGGACTGGTAGGGCAGTTCCTGGTGCAGCTTCTGATAGATTTTCTCGCGCGTGATCTCGGCCGCCAGCTGCCGCATCGGCGCGTCCGACATCTGGTCCTCGGGATAGAGGAACGGACCCGCCGGCACCATCTCGGCGAGCGTCCTGCGGAGATCGTCGACGCCGTCGCCCGAGATCGCCGCGATCATGAAGGTGCGCGCGAACTTCATGCGCTCGTTGGCGGCCTGCGCCAGCGCCAGCAGCTTCTCGCGCTGGACCAGGTCGACCTTGTTGATGACGAGGATCTTCTCGTGATTGACGCTGGCGGCCTTGGTGAGGATCGCCTCGGCCTCCTCGTCGATGCCGGTCTTGGCATCGAGCAGCACGCAGACGAGATCGGCGTCATGCGCCCCGCTCCAGGCGGTGGAGACCATGGCGCGGTCGAGCCGCCGCTTCGGCAGGAAGATGCCGGGCGTGTCGACCAGGATGATCTGCGCGTTGTTCTCGATCACGATGCCGCGGATCAGCGCGCGCGTGGTCTGCACCTTGCGCGAGACGATCGTGACCTTGGCCCCGACCAGCGCATTGACCAGGGTGGACTTGCCGACATTCGGCGCGCCGATCAGCGCAACGAAGCCGCAGCGCGTCGCAACGGGCGCCTCGCCGCTTGCCTCAGCCGTCATTGCTGCCGCCGACGCCTTCACGTTCAATCATCACCGAAGCTGCTACCTTTTCTGCCGCGCGCTTGCTGCCGCCAATGCCCTCGGCCGGCGCGAGGCCCGGCAGGTCGACGGCGACGCGGAACTGCGGATCGTGATGCGGGCCGGTGCGCTCGACCTCGCGATAGACCGGCGTCGGCAGCCCCTTGCCTTGCGCCCATTCCTGCAGCACCGTCTTGGGATCGCGCAACGGACGGCGCGGCTTGTGCATGCGCTCGGTCCAGTTGCGCCTGACGAACTCGGACGCCGCTGCGTAGCCCCCGTCGAGGAAGACGGCGCCGATCACGGCCTCGCAGATGTCGCCGAGGATGGATTTGCGGAGGCGGGCATCGGCGCTGGAGCCGACCGAGCCGAGCTTGATGTCGTCGAGCAGGCCGAGCGACTTGGCGACGTCGGCGCAGCTTTCCTTGCGCACGAGCTCGGCAAGACGCTTGGAGAGCTCGCCCTCGTCGGCGTTCGGGAAGGCGTGATAGAGCATGTCGGAGACGACGAGCCCGAGCACGTGGTCGCCGAGGAATTCCAGGCGCTGGTAGCTGTCGCCGCGCTTGCGCCCGGACTTCAGCGCCGAGACATGCGTGATCGCCTGCATCAGCATGTTCGGGTCGGTGAAGCTGTGGCCGATGCGCGCCTCGAGCGCCGCGTTCGCATCGGTGCCCTTGGCCTTGCTGCTCCGCGCCCGCTTCTTCTTGGCAGGCGTCTTCGGTGCAGCTTCGCTCTCAGGAGCGGCTTGCGCCTCGGTCGGTTGGATGGCGATGTCCTTGGCTTCGTCTTTCATCGGACGATTTTGAAGAAGCGATTCCAGCGTACCGCCCACGGCCAGCGCCAGACCATCCAGGCATGCTCGCCTTCGGCGATGGAGAAGAAGATCATCTGGGCGCGGCCGATCAGATTCTCCTTCGGCACATAGCCGACCTGGCCGAGAAAGCGGCTATCGGTGGAGTTGTCGCGGTTGTCGCCCATCATGAAGAAATGGCCTGACGGCACGGTGTAGACGTTGGTGTTGTCCACGTAGCCGTTGTCGGCGCAGTCGAGCGTCTCATAGGACACGCCGTTCGGCAGTGTTTCCTTCCAGCGCTTCACCCGGGAGATGCCGCCGCCTTCCGAGCCGCAGGGCTCCTCGCCGACATATTCGCTCATCCGCTGCCGCTCGACCGGCGCGTCGTTGATGTAGAGCAGCCCGTCCCGCATCTGGATGCGGTCGCCGGGAAGGCCGATCACGCGCTTGATGTAATCGGTGGAATCGTCCTTCGGCAGGCGAAACACGACGATGTCGCCGCGGTCCGGATCCGAGCCCCAGATCCGCCCCGAGAACAGCGGCGGCGAGAACGGAATCGAATAATGGCTGTAGCCGTAGGAATATTTCGAGACGAACAGATAGTCGCCGACCAGCAGCGTCGCCTTCATCGAGCCGGACGGGATGTTGAAGGGCTGGAACAGGAAAGTTCGGATCACCAGCGCGATCAGGAGAGCATGGATCACGACTCGGATCGTTTCGCCGACGCCGCTCTCAGTTTTCGTTCCCGAAGTCACGCTCATTGCTCTCTCAATTCCGGCCGGCGATCACAGAGCGCCCTCCTCCCGCGAACGGCCCACCGGTTCGCGGCGCAAGGAGATTGTCCTGATTCTGACAGTGAGGGCCAATTCCGGCGTAAAGCCGAACTCGCCCAGGCTGATTTGCGTCCGCGGACTTTTAGACGGTTGTCGGAGGCCACGCAATCAAGGATCGTATCAAAACTGGGTAAGATATTGATTTACAACGAAGATCACAAAATCCGCGACGTCGCGTCAGGGTTTCGGCAGCGGGACGGCGGAAATGATGACGAAGGCCTGCGCCAGCGGCCAGTCGTCGGTGATCGACACGTCGATCCGGGCCTCGAACCCCTCCGGCGTCAGGGCCTGGAGCCGGGCCAGGGCGCCGCCGGTCAGCTGCATCGTCGGCCGCCCGCCCGGCAGGTTGACCACGCCCATATCGCGCCACCAGACGCCGCGCCGGATCCCGGTGCCGAGCGCCTTGGAGCAGGCCTCCTTGGCGGCGAAGCGCTTGGCGTAGGTCGCCACCACCATCTTCTCGTTCTTGGCGCGGCGCTCCGCCTTGGCCCGCTCCGCCGCGGTGAAGATGCGGTCGAGGAAGCGCTCGCCATGGCGCTCGATCACCTTGGCGACGCGGGTGATGTCGATCAGGTCGGAGCCGATGCCGATGATCATGCCCGGCTCCGGCCGCGATCCATCGCCGCGCGCATGCTGCGCACCGTCTCGGCCAGCCCCACGAACAGCGCTTCGCCGATCATGTAGTAGCCGATGTTGAGCTCCATGATCTCAGGCAGGGCCGCGATCGTCTCCGCCGTTGCATAGTCCAGCCCGTGCCCGGCGTGGACCTCGAGCCCGGCAGCCTTGGCCAGCTTCACTCCCGCCACGATCCGCTGCCATTCGGCCTCGGCCTTGGCGGTGTGGCCGTCGACCACGGCGTCGCACCAGGCGCCGGTGTGGATCTCGATCACGGGCGCACGCAGCCGCGCCGCCATCTCGATCTGGGCGGGATCGGCAGCGATGAACAGGGAGACCCGAATGCCGGCATCGCTCAGCCGCGCGATACAGGGCGCGAGCGCGTTGTGCTGGCCGACCACATCCAGCCCGCCTTCGGTGGTCACCTCCTGCCGGCGCTCCGGCACCAGGCAAACCGCGTGCGGCCTGGTGGCGAGCGAGATGCGCATCATGTCGTCGGTCGCCGCCATCTCGAAATTGAGCGGCTTGGAGATCTCGGCCTTCAGCCGCGCCATGTCCTCGTCGCGGATGTGCCGGCGATCCTCGCGCAAATGGGCGGTGATGCCGTCGGCGCCGGCCTCGATCGCCAGCAGCGCCGCCCGCACCGGATCGGGATGGCGGCCGCCGCGCGCGTTACGCACGGTTGCGACGTGATCGATATTGACGCCGAGGCGAAGCGGAGAAGCAGGCATTTCAGAGCTCATGAAATCGGAGGGACCGGCGCATGCGAGATGCGCCTATCCATTAACACGTTCGACTTTGGCGACGACCGCCTTGGCGCGCAGCTGGGCCAGGATCGCGCTCAAATGCTTCAGATCGTAGACTTCGAGATCGATCGTCGTTTCCGTGAAGTCCGGTGACCGGCGCTGCATGCTGATGTTGTCGATGTTGCCGTCGTGCTCGGCGATCACGGTCGCGATCTGCGCCAGCGCGCCGGGCTCGTTGACGTTCTCGACCTTGATGCGCGCCGGGAAGCGCTGCGGTGCGGAATCCTCGATGTCCCAGCGGACGTCGAGCCAGCGCTCCGGCTCCTCCTCGAAATCCTTCAGGGCCGGCGCCTGGATCGGGTAGATCGTGATGCCCTCGCCCGGCGTGACGATGCCGACGATGCGATCGCCCGGCACGGCGCCGCCGTTCGGCGCGAACTTGATCGGCAGGTCGGAATTGATGCCGCGGATCGGAATCGCGACCGGGCTGCGCGGCGGCTCCGACGACTTCTCCTTGAGCTTGGCGGCAAGCCCCTTCCTGACGCCGTAGCGCGCGATGCGCTCCTCCTTGTAGTCGGGGTACATCGCACGTGCGACGTGGGAGGCCTTGATCTCGCCGCGCCCCACGGCCGCCATCACGTCCTCGATCGAGGTCCGCGCGAGCCGCGGCAGCGCGCCCTTGAGCTTGTCGTCGGCATATTCGATCTTGGCGCGCTCGAACAGGCGCTCCACGATGCGGCGGCCGAGACCGGCATATTGATCGCGCACCGCGGTCCGCGTGGCGCGGCGGATCGCGGCCCGGGCCTTGCCGGTAACCGCAAGCGTCTCCCAGGCCGAGGGCGGTGCCGATTGCGCTTCCGAAGTCAGCACCTCGACCTCGTCGCCGTTCTGCAGCTCCGAGGACAGCGGCGCGAACTGGCCGTTGATCTTGCAGCCGACCGCGCTGTTGCCGACGTCCGTATGCACGGCATAGGCGAAGTCGATCACGTTGGCGTGGCGCGGCAGCGCGATCAGCTTGCCTTTCGGGGTGAAGCAGAACACCTGGTCGTGGAACAGCTCGAGCTTGGTGTGCTCGAGGAATTCCTCCGGATTGGCGCTTTCCGAGAGGATGCCGATGGTGTGGCGCAGCCAGGCGAACGCCGTGGACTCGCGCTTGAGGAATTCGGTTGGCGAGCCGACGCCTTCCTTGTAGAAGACGTGCGCGGCGATACCCCGCTCGGCGATCTGGTCCATCGCCTCGGTGCGGATCTGCAGCTCGACGCGCTGGTTGCCGGGGCCGATCACCGTGGTGTGGATCGAGCGATAGTCGTTCTGCTTCGGTGTCGAGATGTAGTCCTTGAAGCGCCCCGGCACCACCGGCCAGGTGGTGTGGACGATGCCGAGCGCGCGATAGCAGGACTCGATGTCGTTGACGACGAGGCGGAAGCCGAAAATGTCGGACAATTGCTCGAAGCCGACCGACTTGCGCTCCATCTTGGTCCAGATCGAGAACGGCTTCTTGCGGCGGCCATAGACCCGCGCCCCCAGGCCCCTGTGGCGCAAATTGTTGGAGAGCTGGTCCTCGATCTCCCCGATCAGATTGCGGTTGCGTTCGGCGAGCGCGTCGAGGCGCTGCATCACCACCGAATAGGCTTCGGGATCGAGGGTGCGGAAGGACAGATCCTCCAGCTCCTCGCGCATTTCCTGCATGCCCATGCGCCCCGCGAGCGGCGCATAGATGTCGAGCGTCTCCTCGGCGATGCGCCTGCGCGATTCCGTCGGCACGAAGTCCAGCGTGCGCATGTTGTGCAGACGGTCGGCGAGCTTGACCAGAAGCACGCGGACATCGTCGGCAATGGCCAGCAACAATTTGCGCAGATTCTCGGCCTGCTTGGCCTCCCGCGACACCAGCTCGAGCCGCTTCAGCTTGGTCAGGCCCTCGACCAGCGCGCCGATCTCCGGCCCGAAAATCTGATCGATCTCGGCCCGCGTCGCCTCGGTGTCCTCGATCGTGTCGTGGAGCAGCGCCGCCACGATGGTGGCGTCGTCGAGCTTCAGGTCGGTGAGAATCGCCGCGACTTCGAGCGGGTGCGAGAAGTACGGATCGCCCGAGGCGCGGGTCTGCGAACCATGCGCCTTCATGGCGTAGACATAGGCGCGATTCAGCAGATCTTCGTTGGTGTTGGGATTGTAGGACCTGACGCGCTCGACGAGGTCATATTGACGCATCATGCGTGCGCGGGGCTTGGCCGGGCGCGCGACCGGCGCAGTCGGGGCCACGGCAACCGATTCGGTTGCGGCCTGCATCTGCGTGGATCTGCGGCGCCGATATACCATGCCGTCCTGCCTTCAAACGGGCCTGGGCTGACCCGTTGTATACATCCTAGCTCCGATCGCGCTTGTGTCCGATCAATTCAGTGACAGGACACAGCGCCAATCACAACGCTATGGTAACCACGAAAACGTCAACAAAAGCAAAGGCCCGAACAACGGTTCGGGCCTTGATAAGATCACAAGAAGTCGACGATCGCGATGGACGATTTACTCGTCCTCCTCGGGCTGCTCCTCGGGCGGCGCAAGGCCTTCGAGACCCTTCAGGAGCTCCTCTTCGGTCATGCGCTCGACGGCGACTTCGGTATCGTCCGCATCGACGCTCGCACCCGCGGAACCGATCAGCGGCACCGTATCCGGCTCCGGCTCGTCGACCTCGACGAACTTCTGGAGCGAGTGCACCAGCTCCTCGCGGAGGTCCTCCGGCGAAATGGTCGTCTCGGCAATTTCGCGCAAAGACACAACAGGGTTCTTGTCGTTATCGCGGTCAACCGTTAGTTGTGAACCGGACGAGATCATGCGGGCACGGTGGGCGGCCAGCAGGACCAAGTCAAACCGGTTGTCGACCTTGTCGATACAATCTTCTACGGTGACGCGAGCCATGGACTGTCGCTCCGTTGTGGGTGGGACGAAATATGTGGATGATTGGGGGTAGTTATAGGGACCGGGCCGGTTTCGCAAGGCCAATTTGTGATTTGGCCTCGCCAAACGGCTCTGCTACCCCCACATTGGGGCTGGGATGGGTGATTTCCCGGGCTGCCATCGAGGGCAGCGCCGGGTGTATGCAAGTCCGCCATAACTATACCTTGATTGCCCCGACTTCTCCGGATTTGCGGTTTCGACGGGTTTCAGCGGCACTCTAGATACGCGCGGCTTGCTGTCGCCGCGCCAACAATAAAACGATCAATCACGAACACTACGCGAGCAAACTGAATGTCACCTTCTCCTACCAACAAGATCGCGCTCTTCATCGACGGGGCCAATCTCTACGCGACGGCGAAAACTCTGGGCTTCGACATCGATTACAAGCGCCTGCTGAAGGAGTTTCAGGGCCGCGGGACGCTGCTCCGGGCGTTCTACTACACCGCCATCATCGAGGATCAGGAATACTCCTCGATCCGCCCGCTGATCGACTGGCTGGACTACAACGGCTACACCGTCGTCACCAAGGCGACCAAGGAGTTCATCGACGCCTCCGGCCGCCGCAAGGTCAAGGGCAACATGGACATCGAGCTCGCCGTGGACGCCATGGAGCTCGCCGAGCACATCGACCAGATGGTGCTGTTCTCCGGCGACGGCGACTTCCGCTCCCTGGTCGAGGCCGTGCAGCGCCGCGGCGTGCGGGTCACGGTGATCTCCACCATCGCCAGCCAGCCGCCGATGATCGCCGACGAGCTGCGCCGCCAGGCCGACGTCTTCACCGACCTCGTCGAGCTGCAGTCCAAGCTCGGCCGCGATCCGTCCGAACGCCCCGCCCCGCGCGACCGCGGCGAGCGCGAGGCCCGTCACCACGCCCCGCAATTCCTCCAGCGCGCAACCACGATGGCGCCGAGGGGCGATGACGACTTCGAGGAGTGAGGCGGCCCGGCCAAGCCGCCAGCTTCCCACCGTCGTTCCCGACCGCGATTGCCCGCTCTGTCCGCGCCTGGTTGCCTTTCGCGAGGCAAACCGCGCGCGCGAGCCGTTGTGGCACAATGCGCCGGTAGCCCCCTTCGGCGACATCAAGGCGCGCCTCCTGATCGTCGGCCTCGCGCCGGGGATGCAGGGCGCCAACCGCACGGGACGGCCGTTTACCGGCGATTATGCCGGCGACCTGCTCTACGCCACCCTGCTCGAATACGGATTTGCCAAGGGTACCTATCAGGCGCGTCCCGATGACGGCCTGAAGCTGATCGACTGCCGGATCGCCAATGCGGTGCATTGCGTGCCGCCGCAGAACAAGCCGCTGCCGGCCGAGATCAACACCTGCCGGCAGTTCCTGGTCGCCAATCTCGAGACGATGCCCAGGCTGCGCGCGATCATCGCGCTCGGGCGAATTGCGCACGACAGCGTGCTCAAGCCGCTAAAGCTGAAGGCCTCTCAGGCCCCGTTCGGCCATGGCGCCGTGCACCAGGCCGGCGCGTTCAAGCTCTACGACAGCTACCACTGCTCGCGCTACAACACGAACACCGGCGTCCTGACGCCGGACATGTTCCGCAGCGTGTTCGCGAAGGTGAAGGCGGACCTGGATTGAAGGCGGACCTGGATTAGAGAGCAGCTGGAGCACCGGCAATGTTGAACCCGTCATCCTGAGGCGCGAGTGGCGCGATGCGGAGCATCGCGCCGGGAGCCTCGAAGGATGAGCGGCCGGGATGCAGCCGGGCCGTCGTCCTTCGAGGCTCGCCCTGCGTTGCAGGACGAGCACCTCAGGATGACGGGGACGGACTTAGGTGCGCGGCATCGCTCCCATCATTGGCTGGCCATAGACCTGGCCCCATGCGGGATACGCTTTACGTCCTGACCGGATGGGCCCTCAGCCAGTCCAGCACCTCGCCGGCATTCCGGTCGGGCGGGAACACCGGATAGAAGACGCGCGTGATGCGTGCGTCGTCGACGATCAGCGCGAGGCGCTTGATCAGCGTCAGGCCCGCGACCTCCATGGTCGGCAGCTTCAGTGCCTGCGTGAGCGCCAGCTTCTCGTCCGACAGCACAGGGAACGGCAGATGCAGCCGTGAGGCCATCTCGGTCTGGTATTCGTTGCTCTGGGTCGAAAGGCCGAACACGTGGGCGGCACCGGCGGCCTTCAGCTCGGCGAACAGATCGCGGAACGCACAGGTCTGCGGCGTGCAACCGCGCGCACCGGGGATCATGTCCCAATCGTCGACCAGCGAGATCTTGCCGGGCTCGCCGGTGCGCGGATAGGCGAACACCACGGTCCGGCCGCGCAGCGCCGACAGCGTCACCGAGGTGTCGTTGGTCGCGAGCAGGCCGATCGGCGGCACCACCATGCCGGTGAGATGCGCGGCCGCGCCGTCGTCGACGGGCGCGGGAATCTGGCTCCAATCGACCTCGAGCAGGTTCCGCTGGGTCATCTCGTCAGCCCCTCGCCCGCATCAGGCGCCCCTTCTCCCGGCTCCAATCGCGCTTCTTCTCGGTCTCGCGCTTGTCGTGCAGCTTCTTGCCCTTTGCAACCGCCAGCTGCAATTTGGCCCGGCCACGCTCGTTGAAATAGAGCTTGAGCGGGATCAGCGTCATGCCCTCGCGGTCGACGGCGCCCATCAGCTTGTTGATCTGACGGCGATGGAGCAGCAGTTTTCGCGGCCGCTTGGGCTCGTGGTTGAAGCGATTGCCCTGGAGATATTCGGGAATGGTGGCGTTGATCAGCCAGATCTCGCCGTCCTTGGAATCGGCGTAGGATTCCGCGATCGTGCTTTTGCCGTTGCGGATCGACTTGACCTCGGTGCCGGTCAGCGCAATGCCCGCCTCGATCGTGTCCTCGATCGCATAGTTGAAGCGGGCCTTGCGATTTTCCGCCATGACCTTGATTGGACGTTCGTTTTTATCGGCCATGAGAGGACAAACCCGATCGAGATGCGCAGCAAAGCTAACAGTTCGGATGAAGCGCGCGCGTCACTTCTTGAGGAGGTCGCGGATCTCGGTCAGCAGCGCGACCTCGGCCGACGGCTTCAGCGGCGCGGCGGGCGCTGCCTCCTCCTTGCGCTTCAGCGTGTTCATGGCGCGGATCACCAGGAACAACACGAAAGCAACGATGATGAAGTTGATCGTCAGCGTCAGGAAGCTGCCGTAAGCAAGGACCGCGCCTTGCTTTTTCGCATCCACTAAGTTGGTGGCGGTAACCGCCTTGGACAAGGGGATGAAGTGGTTCGAGAAGTCGAGGCCACCGGTGACGGCGCCGATGATCGGCATGATGACGTCGCCGACGAGCGATGTAACGATGGAGCCGAAGGCCGCGCCGATGATGACGCCGACCGCGAGATCGACGACATTGCCCTTCATGGCAAACTCGCGGAATTCCTTGAGCATCCGCCTGCCCTTGTCGTCGACGCTCATGAACGGGTTCCTCGGTCGGCCCGCGCCTCAATTGATCAGGCCGGCGTGAACCATGGCGCTGCGCACGGCCACCCGCGTCGGCTCGGAAACCGGGACCATCGGCAGCCGCAACGTCTCGTCCAGCTTGCCGAGCAGCGACATCGCGTACTTGATCGGCGCCGGGTTGCTCTCGATGAAGAGGTTGTTGTGCAGCGGCATCAGCTTGTCGTGGATCGCGAGCGCGGCCTTGGTGTCGCCCTTCTGCCAGGCGGCATGAAACTCCGAGCACAGGCGCGGCGCGACGTTCGAGGTCACCGAGATGCAGCCGTGGCCGCCATGGGCCATGTAGCCGATGATGGTGGCGTCCTCGCCGGAGAGCTGGTTGAAGTCCTCGCCCATCGCCGCGCGCTGCTGCGACACGCGCACCATGCTGGCGGTGGCGTCCTTGACGCCGGCGATGTTCTTCAGCTCCCACAGCCGCTTCATGGTGTCGACCGACATGTCGATCACCGAGCGCGGCGGGATGTTGTAGATGATGATCGGAATCCCGATCGCGTCGTTGATCGCCTTGAAGTGCTGGTACATGCCTTCCTGGGTCGGCTTGTTGTAGTAGGGCGTCACCACCAGCACGGCGTCCGCGCCCGCCTTCTCGGCGTGCTGCGAGAGCTCGATCGCCTCCTTGGTCGAGTTGGAGCCGGCCCCCGCGATGACAGGCACGCGGCCTTTGGCTTCAGCGATGCACCACTCGACCACCTTCTTGTGCTCGTCGTGGCTGAGCGTCGGGCTCTCGCCGGTGGTGCCGACCGGGACCAGGCCGTTGGTGCCCTCCGAGATCTGCCAGTTGACCAGCGAGCGGAACGCGGCCTCGTCCAGCGAGCCGTTCTTGAACGGCGTGACCAAGGCGGTGAACGACCCCCGGAATTTCGTCTTGGCTGCCATGGACTTCCTCCGTACGCGGCTATCTCTTGAGCAAGCGACATTCATATCGGGTCTATCCCGCCGGTAAAAGGCCCGCTGCCGTGTGACGCACCGTTTAGGCCGCGATTTTGCCGCGGTGATGGTGCAAATCGGTCCGAGGTAAGCCGCTGTTGGTATTTTGTCCGCATATTCAATCAAATACAGCTAGATCTTGAGCCACTTGACTGATTCGGGGCAACAATACCCGTGACCTCATTCCCTCGTGCCGCCTGGCGGTCCACCGGACTGGTCCTGTGCCTGATGGCAGGGCTGTCGGTGGGATGTGCCGCCCTGGCCAAGTCCAATGAGACGCCTGCGGAAGCCGCAAAGCCGGCTGCCAAGGACGCCGCGACGGGCGCGTCCAAGGGAACCAGCAAAGGATCTGGCAAGGACGCCGCCAAGGACTCGGCCAAGGACACAGCGAAGGGCGCGAGCAAAGGCGCCGCTGCCGCGACGGCCAAGGACGCTGTGAAGAAACCGGCCAAGGATGCCGGCAAGGATGCCGGCAAGGACGCTGGCAAGAGCGCCGGGAAAGACGCGGCGAAGGACAAGCCCAAGCCTGCCGCAACGCCTGCCGCAACGCCTGCCGCAGCGGCGCCTGCGCCGAAAGCGCATCCGGCTGCCAGCGGTTCGCCTCCGAAAACAGCTCCCGCGCCGGCCGTGACGGCCACCGTCAGACCTTCCGCTCCTCCCCCGCGCCCCGCGGTGGCCCCCGTGCTGGCTCCGGCGACCCGCCAGCACGCCGCGCCGCGCAAGCCGGTCGTCCCGGCCGCGGTCGCGGCGACGTCGTCGACGTCGCAGGGCGACAAGGAGACGCTGGAGAGCGTGATCGAGCTGGTGCGCAAGCGCAAGGCGGCTGACGCCACCAATGCCGCGGCCGGCATCTCGGATCCGGTCGCGCGCAAGCTCGCGGAATGGATCATCCTGCGCAGCGAGGACAACGGCGCGAGCGTGGAGCGCTACCGCGCCTTCCTCTCCGCCAATCCGAGCTGGCCGTCGCAGACCTTCCTGCGCCGGCGCCTCGAAGCTGCGATGTGGGACGACAGGCGCGACGATTCCGTGGCGTGGTCGTGGTTCGAGAACGAGTCCCCGATCTCTGCCAAGGGCCGCTTCACGCTCGCCAAGGCGATGCTCGCGCGCGGCGACCGCGCCAACGCCGAGCGGCTGGTGCGCGAGGCCTGGCGCAGCGATCCGATGTCGGAGGACACCGAGAACAACGCGCTCGACCAGTTCGGCGCCCTGCTGACGCCGGGCGACCAGAAGGCGCGGATGGACACCCTGCTCTACGGCAGCGAGAACGAAGCCGCGCTGCGCGCCGCCAAGCGGCTCGGCGCCGGCTATGTCGCGCTCGCCAAGGCCCGCATCGCCGCCGTCAAGAAGGCGCCGAACGCGCGCGCGCTGCTCGACGCGGTGCCGCGCGAGCTGCACAGCGATCCCGGCTTCCTCTTCAGCAAGATCCAGCTCTTGCGCCGCGAGGAGAAGTTTGCGGAAGCGGCCCAGCTGATGCTGTCCGCGCCGAAGGACCCGGGCCGGCTGCACAATCTCGACGAATGGTGGATCGAGCGGCGTCTCCTGGCGCGCAAGATGATCGACACCGAGGAATTCCGCAGCGCCTATCTGATCGCGCGCGATGCCGCGCTGCCGTCGCGCGACATCTACAAGACCGAGCAGGAGTTCACGGCCGGGTGGATCGCGCTCCGCTTCCTCAACGATCCCGCCGCCGCCGCGCAGCATTTCGCCCGCATCGGCGTCGGCAGCGTCAATCCGACTGCGCTGGCGCGTGCCGGCTATTGGCAGGGCCGCGCCGCGGAAGCGATGGGTCGGCAGCAGGAGGCGCGCAACGCCTATGCGCGCGCTGCCGAGCAATCGACCAGCTATTACGGCCAGCTCGCGCGCGCCAAGCTCGGCCTGCCGCAGATCGAGCTCAACAGCCAGCCGCGCGGGCGCGGCGCCGAACGGCTGGAGATCGTGCGCGCTGCGCACCTGCTCTACGAGCTCGACGAGCGCGAGATGGCCGTGCCGATGCTCGCCGACATGGGCGAGAACGGCGATCCCGAGGCGCTCGCCGGCCTCGGCGAGCTCACCCAGCGCTACAATGATGCGCGGGGCATGCTGCTGCTCGGCAAGGCTGCGCTCAACCGCGGCCTGCCGTTCGACTTCTACGCCTACCCCGTCAACGGCATTCCGCAGTTCACGCCGATCGGCCCGGAGGTCGAGCGCAGCATCATCTACGCCATCGCGCGGCAGGAGAGCGCCTTCAATCCGTCGGTGGTCTCGCCGGCGCAGGCCTATGGGCTGATGCAGGTGACGCCGGACGCCGCCCGCTACGTCTGCAAGCGCCACGGCGCCACTTACGATCTGGGCCGGCTGAAGAACGATTCGGTCTACAACGCCACGCTCGGCTCGGCCGAGCTCGGCGGACTGCTCGAGGATTACCGCGGCTCCTACATCATGACCTTTGCTGCCTACAACGCCGGTCGCGGCAGCGTGAAGAAATGGGTCGAACGCTACGGCGATCCGCGCGACCCAAAGGTGGATGCGGTCGACTGGGTGGAGCTGATTCCGTTCTCCGAAACGCGCAACTACGTGCAGCGGATCATGGAGAACCTTCAGGTCTACCGCGCCCGCTTCGGCGGCGGCACGCGGCTGCAGATCGAGGCCGATCTGCGTCGCGGCACCGCACGCGTGGAATAGCACGCGTCGATGGAGCAGACCCTGTCCCGAAGGATGATCCGGGAAAGTGCGCCGCGGTCTTCCGGACCATGCTCAAGCGACAATCCGAAGCGATGACGACGGTTCATCGTCATCGCTTCGACGTTCAGGTCGCGGTGCGGCAGGCGTTCGGCATGATTCCATCACGGTCCGACCACGTTGCGGTATGATTGGAACCGGCATTGCCGCCCATCGATTGTAGGCTCGAAAAATCTGGAGACCTGTCATGTTGCGCATAGTCGGTGCATTCGCGCTCGCGGCCGCGATCGCTCTTCCGGGCGATGGCTCGGCGGCCTACGGCAAGAACCGCCAGAATCCCCAGCCGCAGGCGGAGGCCATTCAGGATCGCTATTGTCTGCAGGGGCGGCGTTGGGGGTATCCCGGCAACTGCCAGTTCTCCACTTACGCCCAGTGCATGGCGACGGCGTCGGGCACGATCGATTCCTGCGGGCTGAACCCGACCTATGCCTTCCGGGAGTGGAAAGGTCCACGCTAAAGCATGATCCGGAAAAGTGCGCAGCGGTTTTCCGAAAAGATCATGCTTAAACAACAGCCTAAAGCGCGATGACGATTCATCCTAATCGCATCGCGCTTTAGTCGTCTGATCGCCCCTCATCGAGAATGCGCAGGTCGCGCTCGGACCGCGCCCCCTGACCTCAGGACTCGATCCTCACCACATCCTGTCGGGGGCGGCTCGGCGGTGAGGTTGGCGGACTGAAGTCGGCTGGGACCAATATGGGTTCGTCATGCACATCGCCGGCAGTCCCAGCGCAGAAGCCTTGCAATCCTCCCACGACCGATAGCTACAGGAAATCCTGCTGCTGCCGCCCCACTCCCATTGCTGGAGGCATACTGGGTAGTTGGGGTTCCAGAGTTCGGCAGCCGCCGGGGAGAATACCGGAGTAACCACGGCAACCATCGATATCGCGGCGAGCACGCTCAGCATCCGTCTCCAGATCGTCGAAATGTTCATGGTCGGAAGCTCCCTTTGACGCGCTATCGAGCAATCCACCATTTAGGTGCTCGGTGCACGGCCCGCAAATAAAAACCCCGGCAGTTTCCTGCCGGGGGTCTCGGTCACTCGGAAGATTGATCTTAGAAGCTGCGCTGAGCGTGGAGCAACAGAGCTGGAGGCTGCCCTGGTCTTCAGCTCATGCGTGGAAGCGCGATGCTCTGTTTTGTTTTGCAGAAAAATGAAAACCCCCGGCAGTTTCCCGCCGGGGGCTTCTGGTTTAATCGACAGGTCGATTAGAACGTGCGCTGAGCGCGGAGCAGCAAGTTCAGCGAGCTCTGATCCTTCAGCTCGTACACTGCAGCCGGCTTCGCGGCGGTCAGGACCGCAGTGTTCGCACCGCTGATCGTACCGGAGTACTTCTGATCCAGACGCGAGTAGCTCAGGTCGGCCGTGAACGCGAGGTTCTTGACCGGGCTCCAGACGGTGTTGATGCCGATAACCGCGAAGTTGAAGTCCGGGTTACAGGTCGCACCGGCCGACGGGCCGAGAGCAGCGAAGTTGCCGCAGATCAGCGCCTTCGCATTCGTGCTGTAGCTCAAAGCACCATAACCGCCGTAGATAGCGCTGATCCAGTTCGGGCTCCAGTTGTGGGTGTAGCCACCGCGGAAGCCCCAGCTCTTCGTGGTCTCGATGCCACCGCCGGCAGAGCTGAACACGCCGTCAGAGATACCGGCGAAACCGACGCTCTGGTAGGCACCAGCCACGCCCGTGCCGCTGTACATGAAGAAGGACTGCGGGAACAGGACCTGGAAGTTCTCGCGGGACATGCCGTCGGTGTAGACCGCCTGCAAGTTGATCGAGTCACCCGCACCGGTCGGGATGTTCTTGATCGACAAGGCGCCCTGCACAGCCCAGCCCCACTTGTCCGACGGGTGACCCGTGGGTTCCGTCGTGCCGTAGTAGCCGGCATGCAGCTCATGCGCAGCAACCGAGAACTGGGCAAGACCCCAAGCCTGGTCTACGCGGACCGCGCCAACGATGTCGGGAGAGCGCGTTCCACCCCAGCCGTTGTTGCCGTAGACGCCCTGAACAAACGTCGCAGCATTGGCAGCGTTGATGTTCCAGAGGTTGCCCTGGCCGTTGGACTGAGTGGTCGGCTCTTCGATCGCGATCGAAGCGGTGATGCCCTGGCCGAAGTCAGCGGTATAAGCGGCCTGGTTGATACCGGTCACGTGGTTGGAACCGCCCGGAATGGTATCGGGACCGCCAGCCGGATAGCTCTGCCACGGCGCATCGAAGATCGAGACGGTGCGGCCGAAGGTGAAGCCAGCGAACTGGACGAACGCATGGTAGAGGCCGAGCGACGGGTTGCCGGTCGAGAAGGCCGCCGGATTGCTGCCAGTGACGTTCGCCGTATCATAGCTGAAGACCGTGTCAGCGTAGGTACGAACAACGCCGTATTCGGTCGCCGTGCGGGTATCGATATTGAAGTCCAGACGAGCGCGGCTGTAGTAGTAGTTCGTCAGGCGGTTGTTCGAGCCACCGTTCACGGTGCTCTGGCTAAACCTGAAACCATAGTCACCAGCGCCGCCGATGATCATGTCAGCGCGCACGTAGCCACCCAGCTTGATGCAGGTGTCGGTGCCCGGGATGTAGTAGAACCCGGCTCCGTACAGCGAGCAGATCCTCACGTATTCGACCGCCTTGGCCTTCACGGGCAGATCGGCTGCTTGAGCTCCGCCCACGGCGATCAGACCCGCCGCTGAGCCGAGCAAAAGGCTCTTAACCAACTTCATGTTAAACCTCCAAGTTGCTCTCCAGGGAAGGTTACTGACCGGACGGCCAATTCCCCAACCCCCTCCAAATCACCGCTTTGGGCTCCTTCGCGTCTTCGGACACACCCGCATGAACGCGAGGGACTTAAGCGAATGACCTAAACGGGACGACCTCGGGATGCCCCCCTCCGTCGCTCAGTCACAATTACCGAACGTCCTTGCACACACAACAACAGAACGCTTCGAAACGGGACGATGGAGCTGGTTTTCCGCCGGGTGTTGCACAAATAACACGCAGATGTGATCGCGGCGCCGCTGCAACATATTGGTTTTATTGTTCTTTTTGAAGCGGTTCCGTTTGCCGCCAAGTTTCCTCACTTGAGACGGCGGAGGCCGGGCACCGCGCGATGCGGCGTCGGACGGGGCCCGAATCGTAGAATCGGACCGAGACTCAAAGGCCGCAGATGCAAACACCCGGCGCGCCGCTCCGCCCCCCGGCGAGGGCTGCGGCAATCCGGCCACGCCCTGGCGACGACTCTATATAGAGGGCCTTCTTAGGATGGCGCCCGACGGCAAACCGCCCGTTTCCAAAATCGCTGGGAATATTCGAGCGAAAACACACGCTTCCAAATTGACCGGCCGGAGCAATTAGATGCATAAGGCTCGCACCGGAGAGGTGGCCGAGTGGCTGAAGGCAACGCTTTGCTAAAGCGTCATACGGTCTCAAGCTGTATCGAGGGTTCGAATCCCTCCCTCTCCGCCACCGCTCAGACCAGAATCACTCGAGGTCAGCGTTCTTTCACCTCAAAGCGACCGTGAAGCCGTGCGGAAGCCCTGACGCGAGGATCGGCGCGGCTTCATCAGCCCGATTCGCACCGACTCTATATGTGTGCGTCCGCGCCTAGCGGTGGAACCGCCAGATCCGCCAATGCGAGGGCGAAATCAGCACGGCCTCGTCGGCCCAGACGTTGAACCAGATGCCGGACCTGCGCCGGCAGGGGAACGACCAGGGCAGAATCCCCGTCTTGTGCAGACGTCCGAGTTCCAGGTCGCACTCGTCGGGCGCGATTTGAATCGGCAGCCATCGTCCATTGGTGTCGGGGCGCTCATGCCGCTCGGTCTTATGTGGCGGCACGACGAGGAAAGTTGATTCAGCGCAACCCAGCCCACCCGTGCGAACCCGGGTGTGGATGCGATCCTCAATTCAGTGGGCGGAAATCCACGCCCGCGCCTCGCGCTGTGCGACCGAGATCTCGGCATCCGACATCTGCCCGGCAACCTCCTGGCGTAGCGCCACGGCGTCCTTGCGGCCCTTCAGCGCGGCGAGATTGAACCATTTATGTGCGGCGACGAGATCGACGATGCCGGAGCGGCCGCTCGCCCAATAGATGCCGCGCTCGAACAGCACGTCCGACAGCGCGCTCGCGTCGATCGGCGTTGCCGTCTCCAGATCGAAAGTACCCTGAAACATAACGCATCCCCTTTGTTCTTATGCCGCCTCGTTCCCCCGAGCGCGGCTCCCGTCCAACTCTGATGTGCATGACCCTTCCCGGGATCGTGCATCGTTCAACTCGTCCCCAAGGCTTCTTGCCCAAGGCTTTCTTGCCCAAGGCTTCTTGCCCATTGCCGTTTGCCGGCTTGTTGGAGGCGATGATGGCGGGCAAATTTGAATGGCAGTTTAAGTATCGCGATGAAGCAGACGTAAACGCGCCCGCGCGGCGCGCACGCGGGGATTTCAAGAAGTCCCTGATTCGCAGGCACTTCTGCGATTCGTCAGAGTCTGTTTACCGCGGGATTTTGGGACATCGATAACCATCGCGCGCGGTGGCGTGCGTGGTGTGGCATCCGTCTCGCTCTCGCCACCCGCGGCCCGGCCGCGCCGGGGCTTCGCCGGCCTTGCGGTCCTGGGATGCCGAAGCTTCGGCGAAGGCGGCAGGACGGCAACCGGCATTCCAGAGAGGGTATGGCCGACCAGATGGCCCCGTCGGAGCCCTGCGATGACACCGGGAATGGAGAAGCGGCGCGCAAGCAGCGCGCAATCAATCCGCGGCCCCTCGCCTGCACCAGGGCCGCGCAGCCATGGCACCGCGATCGCCTCGCGTGTCAGATCGGCAATGTCGGGAAGGGAATGCCGGCAATACCCCGGCCTCAGGAGAACGAGGGCGTCGGCGAACACGTCAGGACCAGATTTCACGTTGACCCGAAGGCCGCTTGTGAAATTGCGGAGCCCCTTTTTCGGAGAACCGCACCGAACGAAGAAAACTTGTTTCTTCTGCCGGACCGTCAAAGCGAACGATCCGACCGTTGACCTGATGTCTCGCCGACACCCTCTATCGTCGATCAGAACCTCCAGGAGGCGCTGATGACGTGCCGGCTGGGAGCCGGCAACTTCAGAAGCGAAGTTACTTCTTCTTCTTCGCGACCTTGCGGGTCTTCTTCGCAGTCTTCTTCACTGCGCTCTTCGCCTTCTTCGCCTTCTTCGCTTTCTTGGCCATGTTGCCCTCCGATGTGTGAGATGGCTTTAATCGCTGCGTGCACTCGGGGATCGAATGCACTTCATCCCGAATACACCAACACAAAGAAAAAAACAGCGTCTCGCTTAAAGAAGTGTTGACGACGCAACGCGCGTGCGCTTGGCGAGCGCGACGCAAGCGCACCGCCCGACGCGAGCGATCGGCCGCAGCGAGTGCTCGCAACATCGATGTTCGCGGCATATGCGATTGCAGAAAAACACTATGCAGCAAGTATTTTCCTGCACGCGCGCATCGCGCGCGATCGTCGCAATGACGGACGTCGGCAATCCCGCGATCACCTCGCAAAGGCGCTTCGCGGACTCTGAGTCGCGAATTTTGGCAACGAAAATATTTTCATGATTAACGGCGCCAGCGCTCGTCGAAGCGTGCGCGAGCCGCCGTTTTGCGCGAATCGCGGGACGGCGATTCGGTCGTCACGTCGCGGCTGATCGGGATGAAGTTTGCCGCCGAGGATGCGTGCGAACGTCGCATCGAGGAACGAAAACGAGGTGACGAGACTTGTCCGTCACCTCGTTCGAACGCGCCGGCGTCAGACGCCGAGCTTGGACTTGAGCAGGTCGTTGACGCTTTGCGGGTTGGCTTTGCCGCCGGACGCCTTCATCACCTGGCCGACGAACCAGCCGAGCGATTGCGGCTTGTCCTTGACCTGCGCGGCCTTGTCGGGATTGGCCGCGATGATGTCGTCGACAACCTTTTCGATCGCCGAAAGGTCCGTGACCTGCTTCATGCCGCGGCTTTCGACCAGCGCGCGGGGATCGCCGCCTTCCTGCCAGACGATCTCGAACAGATCCTTGGCGATCTTGCCGGAGATCGTGCCCTCGCCGATCAGGTCGACGATCGCAGCCAGCTGCTCGGCGCTCACCGGAGCGCCCGTAATGTCCCGGCCTTCCTTGTTGAGACGGCCGAACAGCTCGTTGATCACCCAGTTCGCCGCCATCTTGCCGTCGCGCGTACGATTGCCGAGCTTGTCCAGCACGGTCTCGTAAAACACCGCGCTCTCGCGCTCGGCAACCAGCACGCTCGCATCATAGGCCGACAGGCCGAAGTCGGCGACGAAGCGCGTCTTCTTCTGGTCCGGCAGCTCGGGCAGCTCAGCCTTCAGCTCATCGACGTAGCCTTGCGAGAACTCCAGCGGCAGCAGGTCGGGATCGGGGAAGTAACGATAGTCATGCGCCTCCTCCTTGGAGCGCATCGAACGCGTCTCGCCCTTGTTGGGATCGTACAGCCGCGTCTCCTGATCGATCTGGCCGCCGTCCTCCAGGATCTCGATCTGGCGCCGCGCCTCATACTCGATCGCCTGGCCGATGAAGGTGATCGAGTTCATGTTCTTGATCTCGCAGCGGGTGCCGAGTGGCCCGCCGGGCTTTCGCACCGAGACGTTGACGTCGGCGCGCAAGGATCCCTTCTCCATGTCGCCGTCGCAGGTGCCGAGATAGCGCAGGATCGAGCGCAGCTTGGTCACATAGGCCTTGGCCTGCTCGGCGTCGCGGATGTCAGGCTTGGAGACGATCTCCATCAACGCCACGCCGCAGCGGTTGAGGTCGACATAGGACATGGTTGGCGACTGGTCGTGCAGCAATTTGCCGGCATCCTGCTCCAGATGCAGCCGCTCGATACCGATGGTGGCCACCTTGCCGCCGTCCAGTTCGACAACGACCTCGCCCTCGCCGACGATCGGCGACTTGTACTGGCTGATCTGGTAGCCCTGCGGCGAGTCCGGATAGAAATAGTTCTTGCGGTCGAACACCGAACGCAAATTGATCGCGGCGTTGAGGCCGAGCCCGGTTCGGACAGCCTGCCTGACGCACTCCTCGTTGATGACGGGCAGCATGCCCGGCATCGCCGCATCGACCAGCGAGACATGGCTGTTGGGCTCGCCGCCGAATTCGGTCGAGGCCCCCGAGAACAGTTTCGACTGCGAGGTGACCTGGGCATGGACCTCCATGCCGATCACGACTTCCCAGTCGCCGGTCTGGCCCTTGATCAGTTTTCCCTGTCTGACTGACGCGCTCATGCTTTTCCATCCCCGAGCAGCGCGGAAACCATCCGCTCCCACTCCGCTTCCAATGAATCCTTTGCCGCTGGCCGGCCGGCCTGGCGGTACCAATAGCCGGCATTGCCGAGATCGCCTTCGACGCGGTGCAAATATGCGTGCACCCAGGCGGCCTCGCGGCCGCTGTCGTCCTGAACGATCTTGTGCGCGCGGTCCCAATCGCCCTTGGCGGCCCACCAGAGACCTCTGAGCGGCGCGTTCAGATCCGGCGCAGGCTCCGCGCCGTCGAGGCTCGCGATGAAGGCGGCGACATTCACCACCACCTCGTCGGCGTGAAGCGGCCGGCGGCCCGCTCGATCACCTCGCCGAGCGAGAACAGCGTCTCCTCGTCGAAGGGACGGCCGATCAGCTGCAGGCCCAGCGGCAGGCCTTGGCCGTCCTTGCCCGCGGGCACGGCGATGCCGGGCAGGCCCGCCATGTTCACGGTCACCGTGAAGATGTCGTTGAGATACATCTCGACCGGATCGGCGCCGCCCTTCTCGCCGATGCCGAAGGCGGCCGAGGGCGTCGCGGGGGTGAGGATCGCGTCGACGCCCCTCGCGAAGCAATCCTCGAAATCCTTCTTGATCAGCGTGCGCACCTTCTGAGCGCGCAGATAATAGGCATCGTAATAGCCGGCCGAGAGCACGTAGGTGCCGATCATGACGCGGCGCCGCACTTCCGCGCCAAACCCTTCCGCGCGGGTGTTCTCGTAGAGCTCGATGACGTTCTTGCCCTGCTCGCGCAGGCCGTAGCGGACGCCGTCATAGCGCGCGAGGTTGGAGGACGCCTCCGCCGGCGCCACGATGTAATAGGCCGGCAGCGCGTACCTGGTGTGCGGCAGCGACACCTCGACCAGCTCGGCGCCCGCCGCCTTCAGCCAGGCCGCACCCGCTTCCCAAAGTTTCTCGATCTCGGCCGGCATGCCGTCGAGACGATATTCCTTGGGGATGCCGATCCTCATGCCCTTCACGGACTTGCCGATCGCAGCCTCGTAATCCGGCACCGCGATATCGACCGAGGTGGTGTCCTTCGGATCGTGTCCGGCCATGGAGCGCAGCAGCATCGCGGCATCGCGCACGCTGCGCGCGATCGGGCCGGCCTGGTCGAGCGAGGAGGCAAAGGCGACGATGCCCCAGCGCGAGCAGCGGCCATAGGTCGGCTTGATGCCGACCGTCGCGGTGAACGCCGCCGGCTGGCGGATCGAGCCGCCGGTGTCGGTCGCGGTCGCGCCCATGCACAGCAGCGCCGCCACGGCCGAGGCCGAGCCGCCGGACGAGCCGCCCGGCACCAGCGTCGTGTTGCTGCCCTCGCGCCGCCAGGGATTGCCGACCGGACCGAAGCACGAGGTCTCGTTGGCCGAGCCCATCGCGAACTCGTCATTGTTGAGCTTGCCGAGCATCACCGCGCCGTCCCGCCAGAGCTGCGAGGTGACGGTGGACTCATATGTCGGCACGAAATTGCCAAGGATCTTCGAGCACGCCGTGGTGCGCACGCCCTTGGTGGCGAACAGATCCTTGATGCCGAGCGGGATGCCGGCGAGCGGGCCCGCATCGCCCTTGGCGATCTTCTCGTCCGCGGCCTTGGCCATGCTGCGCGCCTGGTCCGGCGTCTCCATCACGAAGGCGTTGAGCACGCGCGCGGCCTCGATCGCGCCAAGGTGCGCGTCGGTCAGTTCGAGGGACGTGAAAGTCTTGTCGGCGAGACCCTTGCGGGCCTCGGCGAGCGTCAGCGATGTCAAATCGGTCATTTATTGATCGGGCTGCAGAAGAACGGAGACAGGGTCTTGTCGTTGGCCGGGTCGTCTTGCATGACGTTTTTCTTGGCAGCGGCATTCGCGGCGGCCTCGATCTCGTCGAGCACGGCATTGACGGCGACATTGGGATCGGCGGCCTTGCCCTGCCGCTCCATCTTGTCGAGGTAGTTCATGTAGGCCTGATAGGCCTTCTCATCGTCGCAAAGCAGACACATCGGACCACGTCCTAAGACTCTTTGTTTGACGCGTTATCTTCACGCGAACCGGCTTCCACTTCGCTCGATAGCGCCATGCTACTCGACGACCTTCGGCACCAGGAAGAAGTGGCCTTCGGTCGCGGGCGCGTTGGCGACAATATCGTCGGCGATGCCGCCGTCATCGACCACGTCCTGCCGCTTCCTCATCTGCATCGGGGTAACCGAGGTCATCGGCTCCACGCCCTCGACATTGACCTCCGAGAGCTGCTCGACGAAGGCGAGCATGGCGTTGAGCTCGCCCTGAAGATGCGGAACCTCGTCCTCGGAAACCGCAATGCGCGCCAGATGCGCGATGCGGCGGACGGTAGCGGCGTCGACGGACATTATATAAGGCCTCTCACGGCAAAACCCATGTGCCGTATAGCAGAGGCCGCTTTTGCGCCGCAACCGGCGCTAGCGCATGATCCGGAAAAGTGTGAAGCGGTTTTCCGAAAAGATCATGCGCAAACAAGAACCTAGAGGCTTATCCGGCCAGCGCTTTCAGCCGAGCCAAGGCCGATTTGGCGAGATCCCGGGTCAACTCGGTGGCGCCGACCTCGCGGCCGAGCGCAATGGCCTGCCCGGCCCAGAGATTGGTGAAATCCACCCTGCCCTGCTTTTCAGCAGCCGCCTTGAGCGGTCCCAGCGCGGTCGCCGCATGGGGAAAGGGCGGCGCATCCGGCGACACCGGGCCAGTCTCGCGCATCAGGCGGTTCTGGACCCCGCGCGCCGGCCGGCCGGTCATCACATTGGTGATGACGGTGGATTCATCTCCCGCCTCGGCGAGCGCCTTACGGCCGCCCGCGCTGACCTTCGATTCCGGACAGCGCAGATAAGCGGTGCCGATCTGCACGCCGGAGGCGCCGAGCGCAAAGGCCGCGGCGATGCCGCGACCGTCAGCGATGCCGCCGGCCGCGATGACAGGCACCTTCACGGCATCGGCGACCTGCGGCACCAATGCGAAGGTGCCGGGCTGCTCGGCGATCTTGTCGGTCAGGAACATGCCGCGATGGCCGCCCGCCTCGGCGCCTTGCGCGATCACGGCATCGACGCCGCGCTGTTCGAGCCAGACCGCCTCCTTCACCGTCGTTGCCGACGAGATGACGAGGCAGCCCGCAGCCTTCACCCGCTTGAGCAGCGCCTGCTCAGGCAGGCCGAAATGGAAGCTGACGACTTCCGGCTTCAGCTCTTCGACGACCTCGCAGAAGGCGGCATCGAAAGGTGCCCGGTTCGCCGCTGCGATCGGCGCCGCGGGATCGAGACCATGCTCGGCGTAATAGCCCGCGAGCCGCTGCTTCCAGCGCGCTTCGGCCTCGCCCGTCAGTTCGGCCGGTGTGTGGCAGAAGAAGTTCATGTTGACCGGCGCCTTGACGCGCTGGCGGATCAGACCGACCTGCTCGCGCGCCTTCTCCGGCGCGATCATCGCGCAAGGCAGCGAGCCCAGCGCGCCGCCCTGCGCGGCCGCAATCACCAGCTCGGCATCCATCACACCGGCCATCGGTGCCAGCACGATCGGGAATTCGGTCTTGAACAGATCGATCAGTCGACGGTCAGGCCACATGGTTGTTCTCTCGCTCGTTGTTGCCTTTACCCTCCCCTGGAGGGGGAGGGTGAAGAATCTCGCGCCGCTGTCAGCGAATTGCGTCTTCCTTCCAGCAACTGTTCCGCCTCGGCCGCGATCCGCTCGACGATCTCGGCCGCCGGGGGAATATCATGAATCAGGCCGACCGCCTCGCCGGCGATGACGGCCGCGATGTCGAAATTGCCGGCCGCTTTCGCCGCGGCATAGTCCACGGCAACTGCGGCGACATTCTGCATCAGCTCGACCTCGCGGCCGATCCAGCGCCGGGCGTGATCATTGATCAGGCACCGCCCGGTGAAGGGCGCCGGCCAGACATTGTTGCGCGAGAGATCGAAGATGATGCCGCGCACAGTGGAGCCGCTGTTTGCCGCGCAGATGCGCCGCTTGGCCTCCTCCGCGCCGTCGGCCTCCTGGCTCGCATAGAAGCGCGTGCCGAGCAGCACGCCGCTCGCGCCCAGCATCATCATGGCGGCGAGCCCGCGCCCGTCCGCGATGCCGCCGGCCGCGACCACCGGCACGCGGCCCGCGGCAAGATCGACGATCGCCGGCACGAGATCGACGGTGGTCCGCGAGGCGCCATGCCCGCCCGCCTCCGTTCCCTGCGCGATCAGGGCATCGGCACCGGCATCGAGTGCCTGTCGCGCCATCGTCTCGTCCTGCACCTGGCAGATCAGGCGTGCGCCGGCGGACTTGATCCTGGGCGCGAACGGCGCGGGATCGCCGAATGACAGCATGATCGCCGATGGCTTCGCACCGAGCGCGATGTCGAGAAGATCGGGCCGCTTGGCGAGGCTCCAGGTGATGAAGCCGATCCCGAACGGCGCACGCAGTTCGGCGAGCTTCGCAGTCTCCTGCTCCAGCCACGCTCGCTCGCCGTAGCCGCCGCCGAGAATGCCGAACCCGCCGGCGCGGCTCACAGCCGCGACCAGGCGGCTGCCGGCGACGACATCCATCGGCGCCAGCAAGATCGGATGTGCGATCTCCAGCAGCGTGGTCAGCGACGTCGTCATCGGCATGGCTTCTCCCCGATCTGGACAGCGAGACTAGGCACGACTAGCATTCTTCAGAAATGAATTGTTGCGAACGCTGCCATCTCGAAAGCGAAACGACGCCATGGAACTCAGCGATCTCCAGACCTTTGCCAGTGTGGCCCGCACCGGCGGCATCACCCGTGCCGCGGAGGAGCTGAATACGGTGCAGTCGAACGTCACCCAGCGCGTGAAGGCGCTGGAGGCGGAGATCGGCACGCCGCTGTTCGAACGCCACAGCCGCGGCATGACGCTGACCGGCGCCGGCAAGCGCCTCTTGCCTTACGCGCAACGGATGGCCGCGCTGTCGCGCGAGGCCGTGCTCGCAGCGCGCGACGATGGCGAACCCAAGGGACCGCTTGCGATCGGCTCGATGGAAACGACGGCAGCGGTGCGGTTGCCGCCGCTGCTCGCCGATTTCCACCGCCGCTTTCCCGCCGTGCGGCTTTCCTTGCGCACCGCAACCACAGCCGACCTCGTCGCAGCCGTGCTCGAAGGCACGCTCGACGGCGCCTTTGTCGCCGGTCCCATTGCGCATGCCGATCTCACCGCGACGAGCGCGTTCCGCGAGGAGCTGGTGCTGGTCAGCGCGCGGCGCTGGGCTTCGCTTGCCGAGCTGCGCGCCGGCACTGCGGAATCCGGCCCGACCGCGCTGGTGTTCCGCACCGGCTGCACCTACCGCCAACGGCTCGAGCAGATCTTCGTCGACTTCGGCTGGCCTTCGGCGGCCCGCTTCGAGCTCGGCACGCTCGACGGCATGATCGGCTGCGTCGCCGCCGACATGGGCGTGACGTTGCTGCCGCGTGCTGTCGTCGAGCGCAGCGCCATGAATGGTACCGTCTCGATCCACGCCTTGAGCCCGTCGCATGCGCGCGTCGAGACACTCTTCATCCAGCGTCGCGCCGGACATCAGACCAGCGCGCTTCAGAGTTTCGCGGGCTGCCTGACCAACGGCGAGGACGTCATCGCGGCCTGACGCAGGCGCCGCGTTCCGCGCGATGAAATTCGTCACAAATTCATCACGCTTGAATCGGTTCGCGAGGGTCGGTCGTTGTCGCCGATGGCTCGAAAAGCTTTGAAGCGCGCGACGGTTCTACGTTAGGATGCGTGACTGGCCGGCGCGAAACCATAACGAAGCCAAACATCGGCAAGAACATCGGGAGGACTATCGATGCGCAATACGCTCGTGTTGTGCTGTGTCGCTGCGTTGTCGGCGATATCAGGAACTGCAAGCGCACAGGACTGGACCAAGTCGAAATGGGGGCCGAACGACGAGATCGGCGCCGCCAACTACATGACGCCTGAGCTCGTGGTGAAGGCGGCATCGCTGGTGAAGACCGGCAAGACCTACGCCCTCGGCATTCCCGTCACGCCGCAAACGCCTGCCTATCCGCCGCGCACCTACAAGATTACGGTGGTGCAGCCGGGACAGGCCGGCAGCGCGGGGCTTGGTCCGAACAAGGCCACCTATAACGATGACATCCTCGACACCTGGGTCGGCATCGGCAGCCAGCTCGACGGCCTCGGCCATCTCGGCATCGAGCATGTCTATTACAACGGCAACAAGCTTGCCGACTTCGCCGATCCCAACGGTCTGAAGAAGCTCGGCATCGAGAAGGTGCCGCCGATGGTCACCCGCGGCGTGCTGCTCGACATGGCCGCCTATTTCAAGACCGACGTGGTGAAGGAAGGCACGGCCTTCAACGTCAAGGAGATCGAGGAAGCCGCCAAGCAGCAGAACGTCGAGATCCGCCAGGGCGACGTCGTCATCTTCCACACCGGTTGGCTCAGCCTGATCGGCAAGGACGACAAGCGCTACTCGGCCGGCGAGCCCGGCCTCGGCGTCGAAGGCGCAAAATATCTCACCGGCAAGGGCGTCGTCGCGGTTGGCGCCGACACTTGGGGACTCGAGGTGCTGCCTTTCGAATCCAAGACCGTGTTCGAGGTGCACCAGATCCTGCTCGCGATGAACGGGACCTACATCCTCGAGAACATGGACACGGCCGCGCTCGCCCGCGACAAGGGTTATGAATTCCTGTTCGTGCTGGGACAGCCGCGCTTGACCGGCGGCGTGCAGGCCATGATCAACCCGATCGCGATCCGCTGACGCCGAGGCGGGTCCGGAAGACCGTGGGGTGAGGGTCATGCGGTGTCTTTTGCACCACTGCCCTCACCCGATCGCGCGCCGGTTTCGCACCGTACGAGAAAGCTCCTATTTGAGCCGGATATCCTCATAGGATTCGATCCGCCGCGGGCCGACCGAGGTCGCCTCGTGCGAATCCGCATCCGTGAGATTGCCGAAATCGAGCTTGGTCAGTTTCGCGAGGTCCGCGATCGAGACCTGAAACACGCTGACGTCCTCCTCCGACATCCGCTCGCGTAGATCCACCCCCTGGATGCGGTCGATCTCCATGACCAGCTTTCGCTGGCTCATCAGGAAGGCCGCCGCCTTGAGCGCGTCGTCGTCCTCGTTGCGCCGGATCAGGATCTTCCAGAAATATTTCGGGATCTGGACGCCGCCGAAGCTCGGATCCTTGTGCGGCCGGCCCGCCGGATTGGGCAGATCGGACCCGTCGGCGTCCGGCCCGTCGAACACCGGACCGTTCATGACGATGCCCTTCTCCTCGCCTTCGAGCAGGACATCGCGCGTATAATCCTCCAGTCCCGCCCAGAGCTGCTTGCCCTGGTTGAAGGAGAAGAACTGCGGCGAGCAATTGGTGAAGTGAAAGGAATCGTCACCATGCTGCTTGGCCGCGGCGACGGTGTCGCCCCAGGTCGCGTCCAGCCGGCGCACGAGATGACCGCGGTCGAACGGATTCTTGCTGCGATCCGCCTCGAACGTGGCCTGCTTGCGGTAGTACTCGTCGCCGATCTGGGCCTCGTCGTCGATGCGCGGATCGCGCAGCCAGGAATCGCCCTCGCGCTTGCCGACGTCCTGCTGCTTGCCGCCGTCGATATTGACACAGCTGAAGAAGGCGAGCCGGCGTTCCTTGTTCATGACGACGCTGTAGTTGAAATATTTCAGCTCGGATTGCCGGGAGCTTCCCTTGAGCATCGCGACCCTCGATTTGAGGGAGGCCGGAATCTTCGGCAGGGGCACCGAGAATTTGCCGGTGCCGAGGAAATTCGCCTTGTATCCGGGACGCGATTTCAGCGTGCTCTGATCGATATGCACGGCCTCCATCGGCAGCCCGTTGTTCGCGCTGATGTGCGGCAGCAGGCCGGCCGGTCGGGTGATCAAGGGCGCGCCGCCATTTGCTGTGCCGCCGTTCGGCGCCCCTCCGTTGCCTCCCGCAGGTCCCGGCACGGGTGCGAGCGGCGCGAATGGGATTTCCTTTTTGAACATCGGCAACGGCACGCGGATCGGGACCACCAGCGAGGTCCCGTCGAGGGACTGCTCGACCCAGACATTGGCGCCGAAAGCAGGCGCGGCAGCCGGCGCCCGGACTTTCGCGATCTCTTGCCGGATCGGCGGCTCCTCCTCGTCCAGGACCGGCTTGATCAGGGGATGGGAGCCGACGGCAACCTTGAGATCGGCGACGATCGCGCTGATACGGATGCCTTCATTGGCGATCCAGTCGATCAGGGATTCATCCATCGACGGCTTCCACACCTTGCCGTCCTTGGTCAGGGTGCGGCCCTGCGCATCCTTGCGGGGAATGCCGCTGTGGTGCAGCGCGACCACCTGCCAGAACCGGTTGAACGCCGGCGAGCCCGACGAGCCCGCCGTCGTGTCGGTGTTGTACCAGAGGAAGTCGCCGACATATTTGAGCAGCTTGTTCTCGCGGACGCAGACCTGCTTCATCTGCCCGCTGGGATGCTGGATGATGGTCAGGTACTCGCCGGGGTCCGCCTTGCCGGGCGCGGCGCTGAGCGGCAGCCATCCGAAGTCTTCCAGCTCCTCCCCGCCTGACAGCGAGGTCGGCGCTACCGCGACCGCCGAGAAATCCAGCCTGTCGTTGGTGTAGAAGAATTTGCCCGGCTCGAAGCCGAACCGCACCGGCACGCGCTCCTGTCCCGAGACGTCGAGCTCGTAGTTGAAATCGCCGATCGAATTGGCCGCGTCGGCCGGCTTGCCGAAGACGTGATGGTTGGTCAGCAGCAGGCCCGGCCCGATCAGAAAGCCCGAGCCATAGCCGAGCAGGTTCGACTTGAGGTCCCTGAGCTGGATGCGGCAGACCGAGCGCGAGGCGGCGGTCCCCTTGGCGAGATAGTTGATGCTGTCGAGATCATTGCCCTGGATGATCCGCTCCAGGCCGATCTCGGCCTTCTCCATGTCCTGCGTCTCGGCCAGCAGCTGGCGCTGGCGCACACGCATCTTTTCGACGGACATCTCGATCGGACCGTCGCCCAATTTCCGGTTCAAGGCTTCGGGTGAGAACTCGGCTTGCTTGAATCGCCTTTCTGAGCCCGCGATCAGGCTTGGCTTGATGAGCATCGTGACCTCTCAATGATTGGGCGAATATTGGACGTGGTCGGAGCGCCAGAAAATTTGCGCCAAGGTAGCAGCGCGGGCCGGAATGCCGGCCGCTGCCGATCGTTCTTGAAAATCGGGGGATGCACCCCCACACTACTTTAAACCTGCATATCTATTGGCACGCAACCACACGGCATCATGCCATGGTCTGCACATCATCAGTGTGAGATTTCCCACAAATCAACGATGCGCTTGTGCCTTGCGCGCTTTCTTGCCGCGGGACGGCCTAAAGCGCGATGCGATAAGGATGAATCGTCATCGCGCTTTAGGTTACTGTTTAAGCATGATCTTTTCGGAAAACCGCTGCGCACTTTTCCGGATCATGCTTTAGGGCCTGAGCTGCCACCGCCGCAGCGCCACGACAGCCCAGATCGCTTCGACCAGGCCGAACGGCCAGGCGCCCTGGAGAAAGCCGTAGGCCGAGCCGAGCGCGCAGGACGCTGCGAACAGCAGCACGTACCAATGGCTGCGATCCTCCAGGGCGTAAGTGAGCAGCATCGCCGTGACGGCGAACAGGCCGAATAATGTCAGCGCATCCATTGTTCCGGGTTCACTCCGCGGCGCGGCGCGTGATATGCGCTATCCATGCCGGCTCTTATCCTGCCTCTCGTCGATGCTGCAACCCACTGGCCCGCGCGGGGCGCGCTGGTCGGGCTCGACCTCGGCACCAAGACCATCGGCGTTGCCGTGTCCGATCCGGACCGGCGGCTGGCGACCGGCGTCGAGACGGTCCAGCGCACGCAATTCAAGCGGGACGCGGCCCGGTTGCTCGCGATTGCGGCGGAGCGCAAGGCGACCGGATTCGTGCTCGGCCTGCCCATCAACATGGACGGCAGCGAGGGCCCGCGCGCGCAATCCACCCGCGCCTTCGCCCGCAACCTTGCCGGCCTGACCTCGCTTCCCATCGGCCTGTGGGACGAGCGCCTCTCGACCGCGGCGGTCGAGCGCGAGCTGATCGGCATGGACGTCAGCCGCGCCAAGCGCGCCGAGGTGATCGACGAGCATGCCGCGATCTTCATCCTGCAAGGCGCGCTCGACCGTCTCGCCAATCTCCGCACCGGCTGATCCATGGCGGTCGTCATCGCGGCGCTGCTGCCGGTCTTCATCCTCATCGTGCTCGGCATCGTGCTGAAGCGCAGCCTGATGCGGCTCGACACGCAATGGCACGGGCTGGAGCGGCTGACCTATTTCGTGCTGTTTCCGATGCTGCTGATCCAGACGCTGGTGAAGGCCGACCTCTCCAGGGTGCCGGTCGCCGGCGTCGGCGGCGCGCTGCTGCTGTCGGCGCTGGCGATGTCGCTGCTCTGCCTCGCGCTCCGCCCTGCCCTGGCGCGGCTCGGCATCGACGGTCCCGCCTTCACCTCGATCTTCCAGGGCGCGACGCGCTGGCAGACCTTCGTTGCGCTGTCGATCGCCGCCAATCTGTTCGGCGATGTCGGGCTGGCGCTCGCCTCGGTGGCGATGGTGGCGATCATCCCGCTTGTCAACGTGTTCAGCGTCTCGGTGCTCGCTCGTTACGCATCGCCGGAAAAGCAATCCGGCCGCGCCATCGTCGTGACATTGGTGCGCAATCCCTTAATCTGGGCCTGCATCATCGGCCTTACTGTCAATGTCACCCACCTGCCGCTGCCAAGGCTCTGGCATGAGGTTGCAGACGCGCTCGGCAGTTCCTCCCTCGCCATCGGCCTGCTCGTCACAGGCGCGGGGCTGCATCTTGAAGGGCTCTTCCGTCCAAGCCTCGGCGCAGCCGTCGGCGTCGTTTTCAAGCTCTTGCTGATGCCCGCGCTCGCGATGGGGCTCGGTCTCTGGTTCGGGCTTTCCGGCAACAGCCTCGCGATCGTGGCGATCTGTTCGGCGGTGCCGACCTCGTCCAGCGCCTATGTCCTTGCCCGCCAGATGGGCGGCGACGCCCCGCTGCTGGCGCAGATCATCACGCTGCAGACGATGCTGGCGGCGATCACGATGCCGATCGCGATCGCGCTGGCGGCCTAGCTCCCCAGCCACATCGTCAGCACCACCGCGGTCAGATTGTTCAGCGCATGCAGCACGATGGTGAGCCAGAGCGAACCCGCGCGATAACGCATGTAGCCGAACCACAGACCGATGCAGAAGACTTCGGCCAGAAAGTACAGGTCGTATTGCAGGTGCACGATTGTCCAGACCAAGGACGACAGCAGGATCGCGCCTGATGCCCGCAGGAAGCTCGCCGACCAGCCGCGGTAGAGGAAGCCGCGGGCCAAGACCTCTTCCGACATCGGCGCGGCCACGCTGAAGGCGAACAGAAGCAACAGCGCTGCGCCCTTGTCGCGGCCCGATTTCAACAGATCGGTCATGAAGCCCGGCGTCGCCTCGCGGCCGAGCGCGCGCGACATCGTCTCCCAGACCAGCACGATCAGGATGAGGCCGACGGCGCCGAACAGCAGCTGCTTCCAGGACGGCCAGTGCAGCGCGAGATAGTCGACGAAGGAAGCCTTCTTGATGGCAATGGCGAGCCACACCGCAAAAAGCGTCGCCGGCAGGCCCATGATGACCGAGAGCGCGAGCGTCTGCGGCTCGCGGCCGACGAGCTGGATCGAGGCGAGATCCATCGGCAGGCCGCGCTGCGCCGCCAGCAGGACGACGGCGCCGATCTGTCCGACGAACATCGCGACGAAAATGAAGAGGCCCCACAGCGCCGTGCCCCAGAACTTCCAGACGCGTGGCGTCGCCGGCGTCATGGTCAGCGGCGGATGGTCGGGATTGAGGGAGTCCATCAGTGGGCCTTCGTTAGGTCGCGCAAACTATCGAGAGGTCGTCATGCCCGGGCTTGTCCCGGGCAACCACGTTTTACGCGCAACGCAGCAAGACGTGGATGGCCGGGTCAGGCCCGGCCATGACGTTGTGGAGAGACCGTGCCCGCTCACGGCAGCGCCCGCTCCAGCAGCGTGCGGACCTCGCCGCTCTCCAGCTCCACGGCGCCGTACATGCTGGCGTGGCTGGTGGCGAGCCGGCTCGCCGCGAACAATTCGGCGTTGCGCGGCGACACACCGTTCAGCGCCGCGGCCGCGGCCAGCAGCGCCAGCTTCTCGACGGCAAGCCGCGCGAGGCGCTCGCCGTCGGCGCGCCGAAACGTCTTGCCGATGAAGCTGGCCGCCTCCCCAGCCCCCGGCAAGCCCTTGGTCTCGGCCGCAAGCGATTGCAGCACCGCCATCGCCGGCTCCGGCTCGCGCGAGAGCGCGCGGAGCACGTCGAGGCACATCACGTTGCCCGAGCCTTCCCAGATCGCGTTGACCGGCGACTCCCGATAGTGCCGCGCCAGGATGCCGTCCTCGACATAGCCGTTGCCGCCGAGGCATTCCATGGCTTCATAGAGGAACGGCGGCGCGCTCTTGCAGGTCCAGTATTTGATCGCGGGCGTCAAGAGCCGCATATAGGCCGCCTCCGCCGCATCGTGCGGGGTGCGATCGAAGGCGCGGCAGAGCCGCATCACCAGGGCCGTGCTGGCCTCGACATGCAACGCCATGTCCGACAGCACCGCCTGCATCAGGGGCTGGTCGGCCAGATGCTTCTGGAACACGCTGCGGTGACGGGCGTGATGCAGCGCGTGCGCCAGCCCCGAGCGCATCAGGCCGACCGAGGCGATCGCGCAATCCTGCCGCGTCAGCTGCACCATCTGGATGATGGTGCGGATGCCCTTGCCCTCCTCGCCGACCGCTTGCGCATAGGCGCCGACGAACTCGACCTCAGAGGACGCATTGGAGCGGTTGCCGAGCTTGTCCTTCAGCCGCTGGAACTGGATCGCGTTGACCGATCCATCCGGTGCGAAGCGCGGCATGAAGAAGCAGGTCAGACCCTGCTCGGCCTGCGCCAGCACCAGGAAGGCATCGCACATCGGCGCCGACATGAACCATTTATGGCCGGTGATGCGATAGGCCTCGCCATCGCGCACCGCGCGCGTCATGTTGGAGCGCACGTCGGTGCCGCCCTGCTTCTCGGTCATGCCCATGCCGAGCGTCATGCCGCGCTTCTGCCACCACGGTGCGAAGCTCGGATCGTAGCTTTTGGTCGACAGCACCGGCATCACCTTGCCGAGCAGGTCCGGCTGCTTCGCCAGCGCACCGACGGAGGCGCGCGTCATCGTGATCGGACAGAGGTGGCCGGTCTCGACCTGGGCCGCCATGTAGAATTTCGCCGCACGAATGACCTCGGCAGCATCGCCCGCCGGCTTGCCGTTCGCAGTCCACGTCGAATTATGGACGCCGGCATGGGCGCTGTGCGCCATCAGCTCGTGATAGGCCGGGTGAAACTCGACCTGGTCGCGGCGATTGCCTTTGGCGTCGAAGGTGCGCAGCTTCGGCGTGTTCTCGTTCGCGAGGCGCCCGCGATCGGCCATCGCGGCCGAGCCCCATTGCTTGCCGAACTCGGAGAGCTCGCGTTCCGCCGCCGCGCCGCCATTGGCCTTCACCGCCTCGACCAGCGGCCGGTCCACGGCAAACAGGTCGATATCCTCGAACGGCGGTGACTGGTTGAAGACCTCGTGGGTCGCAAAGCTCGGCTGGGTCATCAAGTTTCCTCGGCGCGAAATCAGTTCCGTCGCGGCTGGATCGGGAAATCATAGGCCGCCCCGCCGGCCCCAGGCAGGGAAAAATGCCACCACTCCTTCGAATAGTTCACAAAGCCTTGCCTGGCCATCGCCGCCACCAGCCGCCTGCGCCAGCTGCGTTGTTCCGCCGTGATCGACGGTGCCGCGGTATGGCCCTTCGTGTCGGTGCAGTCGTAGCCGGTCCCCATATCGACGCTGCCTTCGGGCGCGCGCGCTTCGACCGGCGCGGTGCAATCGGCATAGGTCCTCGACGGGTCGTATTTGGCGGAATTGTCAGCCTTGAGATCGACCAGCGTCAGATCGAGCGCCGCGCCGGTGGAATGCTGCGAACGGCTCGCGATGTAACCGAGGCGGAACAGCTCTGTCTTGGGGATCTTGGGATTGTAGCGCCGCTCGGCGGCGGTCTCGTGACCGTTC
Organism: Bradyrhizobium sp. LVM 105; assembly: GCF_003957705.1. NCBI lineage: Bacteria > Pseudomonadati > Pseudomonadota > Alphaproteobacteria > Hyphomicrobiales > Nitrobacteraceae > Bradyrhizobium > Bradyrhizobium sp. LVM 105. Next base: position 274,584 of record NZ_QZMV01000006.1, read on the forward strand.
TGCGACCACTTGACCATGTCGAGGGAGGCCCGTGCCGGCCGGTAGCAGTCGAACATCTTGAGCGAGAGGTTTTGCGCGGCCAGCTCCTGCTGCACCGCCTTCAGCCGCAGCCCGACCTCCCGCTTCACCACGCATTCACCGGCATTGTAGCCGGCCAGCGGCCGGCCGACGAAATTGTTCGAGGTGGCGTAGCGGATGTCCTGGATGATGCTGGGGTCGATGTCGCGCAGATAGACGAAATCGCCGGGCAAGCCCTGCGCCCGCGCCGGCGCGAGCACCGATATGGCAAGCAGCACACCGAGCGCCGCACGCGCCGCGATCCCTGTCCTTGCGGTCATTGCACCGGATCCGAGCTGATCAGAAGTTTCGTGATCGCGGTGTCCGTGTATTTGTTGCCGGCCCAGACGTCGTCGATGATGAATTGCATCCAATGGGCCGTCACCGGCGGCCGCAATGTCAGCAGTTGCGCCGACAGCCTGTCCTCGAGAATGAAGACCTGCGACTCGCCGCCGGAGAACAGCACCCGGATCTGACGAACCCTGTTGTTCTTGGAAAAGATGTCGGAGTTCTTCTGGTAGCCGTTTTGCACATGGATCGATTTGACCCGTCGCGGGGTGTCGAACTCGACCGTGATCCATTCTCCGATGCCGTTGCCGGCTGCACCCTCTACCCAAGCCGTTCCCGTCGAGGCGTCGAACAGGTTCACCGCGCCATATGAATTGCCGAATTGCGGCTTCAGCATCGAGCTGACGCAGTAGGTCTCGAAGCCGCTGCGGGCGCAGCTTTCACCCGCCGCGGACGGACGCGGCGGACGCATCGTCGCGCGCTCCGCGACCGCAGGCTTTGCCGGCGGCTTCACCAGCATGCCTGCCACGCGCGGCGTCGACGGTGCCGCCTCCCAAAGATAGATGCGTCCGCCGAGCGTCTGGTCGTAATAGGCCGGCGTCTGCTCATGCGGCGCCGGTTGGCCGCCATTGTCCGTCGCGGTCAGCGCCAACGCCGCCACGCGCTCGCGTACCTCGACCGCGAGGTCGCCGAGATGCAGCTCGGGCCGCCTCAGCTGCTCGACGAAGATTCGCGTGAACACCGAATTATTTGCGGCATCGTTACTGCCGAGCTGGTCGAGCGCGGTCTGGCCGATCCCGGCCGAATAGAGCGTGAAGATCCCGCGCGCCGGCCGCGCATCCGCGAGCCCCCGCGTATTCCCGATCGAGCGGCCGGCGGCGCGCGGAAACGGATTGTCACGGCAGGCGTCGATGACGACGAAGGCGACCCGCACTGATTTTGCCTGGAGCTCTGCGATCAAGTCGGGCTCGGCGATCGAGGCCCCGCGCACCCGCCCTTCAGCGCCTTCGCTCACAGCCGGAACATCGCTCGGCACCAGGTAGTTCACCCCCGCGATCGCCACACCGTGCCCCGCATAGAACACCGCCGCCGTGTCGCCCGGCTCAAGTCGCGCAGTGAAATCGGCGAGCCGGTCGATCATGCCCTGGCGGCCGAGATTGGTCCCCAGCACGATCTCGAACTGGAGTGCCCGCAGCGCGTCGGCGACGGAGGTCGCGTCATTGGCCGCCTTCTTCAATTGGCGGTCCGGCGGCAAGTTCGGATAGCGGTCGTTGCCGATCACGAGTGCCACGCGCTTCTCCGCCAGCGCCGGGGTCGCCATGCCGACGAGGCACACGGCCGCCAGCGCAGCAACATTGCGCGCCAGTCGATTAAAATACCGCATGCTCGTCATGAGCCGGCCCCTGACCCAACGAAGGGACGAGTCTAGCGCAAAGCGGCAGCCCCGAACACAGGCCGGCGGCGCCCTGTTGCCGGTAAAGCGCCGTGGATAAGTCCGCAGGCCGGATTTGCAGCTTGCCCCACCCCCCATCCCCCCCTATAGCTCTGCTTTTAATGACATCGAAATCGACCTTCGTCCTCGGCCACCGGCATTTGCTGGGCATTGAGGGCCTTTCCGCGGCCGACATCACCGGCCTGCTCGACCTGTCCGAAGAATATGTCGAGCTCAACCGCCAGGTTGACAAGAAGCGCACCGTCCTGCGGGGACGGACGCAGGTGAACCTCTTCTTCGAGGCCTCCACCCGGACCCAATCCTCGTTCGAGCTCGCGGGAAAGCGGCTCGGCGCGGACGTCATGAACATGTCGGTCTCCTCCTCGTCGATGAAGAAGGGCGAGACCCTGATCGACACCGCGATGACGCTGAACGCGATGCATCCGGACATCCTGGTGATGCGCCATCACGCCTCCGGCGCGGTGGAACTGCTGGCACGCAAGGTTGACGGTTCCGTGATCAATGCCGGCGACGGCGCCCATGAGCATCCGACCCAGGCCCTGCTCGACGCGCTCACCATCCGCCGCAACAAGGGCCGGATCGAAGGGCTGGTGGTCGCGATCTGCGGCGACGTGCTGCATTCGCGCGTCGCCCGCTCCAACATCATCCTGCTCAACACGATGGGCGCCCGCGTCCGCGTGGTCGGCCCCACCACGCTGCTGCCGCCCGGCATCGAGCGGATGGGCGTCGAGGTCGCCCGCGACATGCGCGAGGGGCTCAACGGCGCGGACATCGTCATGATGCTGCGGCTGCAGCGCGAGCGCATGAACGGCTCCTTCGTGCCGTCGTCGTCGGAATATTTCCATTATTTCGGGCTCGACCAGAAGAAACTCGCCTACGCCAAGCCGGACGCGCTCGTGATGCATCCCGGCCCGATGAACCGCGGCGTCGAGATCGACTCGATCGTGGCCGACGGCGCGCAGTCCCTGATCCGCGAACAGGTGGAGATGGGCGTCGCGGTGCGCATGGCGGTGCTGGAAGCGCTCGCCCGTAACCTGCCGAACGCGTGATGCCGATGCTGATCGATCGCCGCCCCATCCTGCTCGCCAACGCCCGCGTCGTCGATCCCTCCAGGGATTTCGACGGTGTCGGCGACGTCCTGATCGCCGACGGCACCATCCGCGAGACCCGCCGCGGCATTGGCGCGGCCGGCGTCCCCGAGGGTACCGACATCGTCAATTGCGCCGGCAAGATCGTCGCACCCGGCCTGGTCGACATGCGCGCCTTCGTCGGCGAGCCCGGCTTCAGCCATCGCGAGACCTTTGCCACCGCGAGCCAGGCGGCCGCGACCGGCGGCATCACCACCATCATCTGCCAGCCCGACACCTCGCCGGTGATCGACAATTCGGCGACCGTCGATTTCGTGATGCGCCGCGCCCGCGACACCGCGATCGTCAACATCCAGCCGATGGCGGCACTCACCAAGGGCATGCTCGGCCAGGAGATGACCGAGTTCGGCCTGCTCAAGGCCGCGGGCGCCGTCGCTTTCAGCGATGCCGCCAGAAGCGTGACCAATGCGCAGGTGATGCGCCGCGCGCTGACCTACGCGCGCGATTTCGATGCGCTGATCGTGCACTTCACCGAGGACCCCGATCTCGTCGGCGAAGGCGTGATGAACGAAGGCGAGTTCGCCTCGCGCCTCGGCCTGATGGGTATCCCGAATGCCGCCGAGGCCGTCATGCTCGAACGCGATATGCGCCTCGTCGCACTGACCGGGGGCCGCTATCACGCGGCTTCGCTGAGCTGCATCGACTCCCTCGACATCCTCCAGCGTGCCCGCGACGCCGGGCTCGCCGTCAGCGCCTCGGTCTCGATCAACCATCTGGCGCTGAACGAGAACGACATAGGCCCCTACCGGTCGTTTCTGAAGCTGTCGCCCCCGCTGCGCAGCGAGGACGACCGCCGGGCACTGGTGGCCGCGGTGGCCTCCGGTCTGCTCGACGTCATCATGTCCGACCACAATCCGCAGGACGTCGAGGTCAAGCGCCTGCCGTTCGCTGAAGCCGCGCCCGGCGCCGTCGGTCTCGAGACCATGCTGCCCGCCGGTCTCCGCCTCGTGCACAATGGCGAGCTGGACCTGAAGACGTTGATCCGGGCGATGTCGACCCGTCCGGCCGAGCTGCTCGGCCTGCCTGGCGGAACCCTGCGCGTCGGCAGCCCGGCCGACGTCATCGTGATCGACCCCGATGTGCCCTGGGTGGTCGATCCCGCCGACCTCAAATCGCCCTGCAAGAACACCCCGTTCGACGAGGCCCGCTTTACCGGCCGCGTAGTGCGCACCATCGTCGGCGGCCGGACGGTGTACGAACATGTCTGACGTCCGCGATCCCGCGACATTGAAATCCAGTCTTCGGAGAGGCCGCCATGGGGCTTGAAGCATTTCTGCCGGTGGCCTTCGTCATCGGCTACCTGCTCGGCTCGATTCCGTTCGGCCTGGTTCTGACCAGGCTCGCCGGCACCCAGGATATCCGCGCGATCGGCTCCGGCAGCATCGGCGCCACCAATGTGCTGCGCACCGGGCGCAAGAGCCTTGCCGCCGGCACCCTGCTGCTCGACGCGCTCAAGGGCACCGTGGCCGTCTTGATCGCCGGCTATATCGCAGGGCCCAACGCCGCCATGATGGCCGGGCTCGGCGCCTTCCTCGGCCATCTCTTCCCGGTCTGGCTCAAGTTCAAAGGCGGCAAGGGCGTCGCGACCTACATCGGCGTCCTGCTTGGCTTGTTCTGGCCCGGCATGGTGGTGTTCTGCCTGCTCTGGCTGGCGACCGCCTTCACCACCCGCTACTCCTCGCTGTCGGCACTGGTGGCGGCGTTCATCACGCCGATCTTCCTGTGGTGGTTCGGCCACCTCGCGCTCGCAGCATTGTTCGCGGTGCTGACGCTGCTTCTGTTCTACGCGCATCGCGAGAACATCAAGCGGTTGCAAGCCGGCAAGGAAAGCCGGATTGGCGAGAAGGCCTGAATCCGGAAAAAGTACGGATATCGCCGCACATCCTTCGCATTATATGCCAAATCCTGTTCGCAACTCCCGCACCGCTCGGTGCAGACAGTAGCGAACGGGTTCCATGCCTGTCATCCTGACACAGGAAACGGCGTTAGGCGGTTGCTCAGAATGAGCGAGATGATTGTCGGCGCGCATGACGGGGTTGGTTCGCTCAGTGCTTCCGGCAGCGCGGCGAGCCGGCTGCTGTCGGCGACCAATATCTGGTCCGACGCGCCGCCGCCGGCCTCCGCGCCCGTTTCGCCGCAAGTGGCGCAGCCTGAGCCCGCCGCGCAAGCGAGCGCGCCGCGCGACGTCGTGGTTACCAAGGCTGCACCGGTCGCGCTCCCGCAGGCGCGTTCCGGCCAATGGCCGCCGCGACGATTGTCGCTGGCGCTGCAGAGCGGCGGCACCTTTGCCGCCTTCACATGGGGCGTGCTGGAGCGGCTGCTGGAAGAGCCGATCGAGATCGACACCATCAGCGGCGCCAGTGCCGGCGCCATCAATGCGCTGCTGCTCGCTTGCGGTCTTGCCGAAGGCGGCCGTGAAGGCGCCCGCAGCCGGCTGAACCGGTTCTGGGCCCGGCTGATGCACGAGGCCTCGTTCCGCTCGCTGATGCTGCTCGGAGGTTTCTCGCCGGCGGGAAGCTCGGTCGCGTTCGGCCCGACGCTGCGCTCGGGCCAGTTCGATCCGTTCGATCTCGATCCGCTGCGGCTGGCGCTGTCGCGCGACATTGATTTCACGGCGCTGCAAGATCCAAGAGCACCAAAGCTGCTGATCGCGGCGACGCGGATCCGCGACGGCCAGCAGCAGATCTTCCGCAACGACGCCGTCACCGCCGACGTCGCGCTGGCCTCGACCTGCCCGCCGCTGGTTCACTGCGCCGTCGAGATCGACGGAGAGGCCTATTGGGACGGCGGCATCGGCGGCAATCCGCCGCTGCTGCGGCTGGTACAGCAGACGACGACGTCCGACGTCCTGCTCGTCCAGGTCACGCCGGCGCGCGACAGCTATGTGCCGATCACCCTCGCGGCGATCGACCGCCGGCTCGACCAGATCGCGGCCAACGCCGCGCTCAATGCCGAGATCGCGGCGATCGCATGGGCGCAGTCCCACGCAGCCTCTTCGCTGCGGCTCACCAGGATCGCGGCGGAAGACTCCGTTGACGGCCTGGCGCAGCGTTCATCGACCGATCTCGGCCGCGGCTTCATCCGGCTGCTGCACCGGAGCGGTCGCGCGGCCGCCGAGCGCTGGCTCGGACACGATGCGGTCGGGACCGAGGCCCCAAGCGTCTTGCCCGCTGCCGAGCCCGCGCTGCTCTGATTTGCGCCTCAGGCGTCCGAACCAGACGCGGCCCGGGGTAGCGGCTCGATTGCCATGCGATAGCCGACGAGGCGCGCCACGGGCGCAAGCGTCGCGAACAGCAGCTTCTGAAGCCAGATCGGCACGCCCGCGAGATAGAGGTGATCGCGATAGGTGTGGAGCACCAGTGCAATCAGGAGAAAGTTCGGATCGCCCGCGCTGGAGAACCACGCAGGTTGCTTCGCCGTGAGCGTTGCGAAATTGGCGAAGAAGCGCAGATGCTGCTGCGCCGGCATGAACGAGACCTCGAACTCGGCGTTACCGTCGCCCGCATTGGAGAAATAATGCGGTCTGCCGCGTGGCACGGTCACGCTGCCGCCGGCGTCCACCAACTGCTCACGCCCGTCGATGACGAACTTGATGCGTCCACTCTTCACTGCAAAGTGCTCGTCCGCGCCGGGATGCACGTGCACGAGCGCGTTGCCGCCGCCAGAGCCGCCCTTTTCGAGGATCACACCGAAACGTGCGACGTCACGGTTGTCGAGCAGTCCGGAGAAGACGAACGTCTCCTTGTTGAAGGCATTGCGCAGCCGGGTGCCGCGGGCGAACTCTGTCGACATGTTTGCGTCTCCTTGCGAAGTCTGGAGACGCTGGTAGCGGCCTAGGCAACGAACGTATTGTAAAAATCCGACGAGGCGAGTTCGTCATTCCACCCCTGCCATCTGTCGGCCGCAACACGCCGGCAGAAAACCTCCGGCGAGCTTCCTGCGAAAGTGCGAAAGTCGCGGATCAGATGCGCTTGGTCGGTGAATCCGCACGCATGCGCGACATCGGCCCAATCGGCGCCGGACCGGCGCGCGGCGATCGCCTGCAGCATCCGCTCGATCCGTGCGAACCGCTTCGCGCACACACCGGTCTCGGTCTTGAAGCGACGCTGAAGGCTGCGTTCGCCGACATCGAGGCAATCGGCGAGCCCGCGCATCGAGATCGCCGGATTCCGCCTGATAGCCCGCATCGCCCGTGCAACCAGCGGATCGAGCCGTGACGGCCTCCGCCTCTGCTCGAGAAAGCCCTGCATGCAAGTCACGCGCGCAGCCGCGCTGCCAGCCCCGGCGAGGCGTTCTTCAAGACATGCAGCAGCGTTGTCGCCGAAGATGTCTGAGATTTCGACGCTGGCATCGAGCAGCTCGGCAGGCTTGACCCCGAGGACGCGATCGGCCGCCTCGGGCTTCAACCGCACCAGCACGACACCGACCGGACCACTCGGCTTCAGCGCCGCCGCGCGCGTGTGCATGCCTTTGACGGTGCGCTTGTAGACTCCGCGTTGCGAGGCCATTGGCGATCGATAGTGCACGATCAGCACCGGCGACGTCGCCGGTAGCACCTTGATCGTTCGCGCGCAGGCGGTCGCGGCATCCGCGAGATCGACGTCACAAAGCGTCTCGACGATCTCGCCGAGACTTTCGCGCGCAGCGAAGAATTGCGGGCCGCGCGGACCCTGTCGGTGTGGAAGAGCCATGAATTCAGTTGGTCGTCCGAGCGGCAGCGCAGTTGCCTCCGCCGCGTTTATAAACAGTTGAAGCGCACGCTCACGCCCGCGCCAGCGCCAGCGCGTTCTCCAGGAACCAGGCCGTCGCGAGCGCGCGGGCGTCGTTGCCGAAACGTGCGATCACCTGCACGCCGATCGGCAGGCCGCCGACTTTCAGCACCGGCACGTTGACGCAAGGGTTGCCCATCAGCGTCCAGAGCCGGTTGTAGCGGGGATCGCCTGTGGTCGCGAGCTCCTTGGCCGGCGCGGTGCCCGGCGCCGAATAGGTCAAGAGCACGTCGACGCCCTCGAACAATTCGCCGAGCTCGCGGCGGCCGCGACGGCTGATCCGGCGCGCCTCGTCATATTCCTTCGGCGTCAGATGGGCCGTCGCGTCGAGGCTTGCCCGCAGCATCGGCGCGATCTCGTCGTGACGTTCGGAAAATTCCCAGGCCAGCGCCCGATGCGCCTCGAAATCCTGAATGACAGGGTGGATGCGCCAGGCCTCCTGCACCGCCTCGGGCAGATCGATGGTCTGCACGCTGGCACCGGCGTGCTCGGCCGCCTTGATGGCAGCTTGCAGCCCCTGCTCGGCCGCCGGCTCCACGGCGCCCGCGAATTCCTGCCTGACCACGCCGATCCGCGGCGATTTCGCCGCGACGATGCCGGAGAACTCCGTGCGCCCCGTCATCGCGAGCAGCCCACGCGCGAGATCCTCGGCGCGCGCGCCGAACAGGCCGACGGTGTCGAGCGCCCACGAGTAGCACTTCACACCGACCGTCGGCAGCATCCGGAACGACGGCTTGATCGCGGCCGTCCCGCAATAGGCGGCGGGCCGGATCACCGAGCCGCCGGTCTGGGTGCCCAGCGCCAGCGGGATCATGCCGGCGCCGACGGCTGCCGCCGAGCCCGCGGAGGAGCCGCCCGGCGAATGACCGGGATTGTGCGGATTGAGCGTCGGCGTCGGATCGCGCGAGGCGAACGCGGTCGTGGTGGTCTTGCCGATGATGGTGGCCCCTGCCCGCTTCAGCATCATCACCACAGGCGCGTCAGCGCGCGGCTGCCAGCCCCGATAAATCTCCGAGCCCATCTCGGTCGGCATGTTGGCGGTGTCGATGATGTCCTTGATGCCGACCGCGATGCCGCGCAGCGGCCCGGAAGCCTGCGCTGTTGCCGACTTGTCGTGGCGGACAAAGGCGCGGACGTCCTTCTCCCGCGCCTCGATCGCCGCATGCGATTGGGCGATGGCGGCATCGGGCGACAACTCGCCGGCTTCGATGCGGTGCTGGAGGTCGGCAAGTGAGATCATGGCAAAATCCTTCTTATTGGCATCGCTTTTAACATCGGGGCGAGGCCACGCAAGCGCACGTCGCTGTTGCGCAACGCCCTCAGGTTGTTCCATGCTGGGGCTACAAGGAGCCGCCGTGGACGCCATCAATCCGAGCGTGGAGCTGACCGAGGCTGAGCGGATCGACCGCCTGCGGCTGATCCGCTCCGACAACGTGGGCCCGCGCACCTTCCGCTCGCTGGTCGACCATTTCGGCAGCGCGCGCGCCGCGCTGGAGCGGCTGCCCGATCTCGCGCGCCGCGGCGGTGCGCAGCGATCGGGCCGCATCTGTAGCGCCGATGAAGCCAAGGCCGAGCTGGCCGCGAGCCGCAAATTCGGCATCGCCTGGCGCGCGCCCGGCGAGGACGGCTATCCGGCCCGGCTGGCGATGATCGACGACGCACCGCCGCTGCTCGCCGTGCGTGGCGATACGAAAACCCTGATGCGGCCGATGATCGCCATCGTCGGCTCGCGCAATGCTTCCGGCGCCGGGCTGAAATTCGCGGGCCTGCTCGCGCGTGAGCTTGGCGAGGCCGGCTTCGCCGTCATCTCCGGCCTCGCCCGCGGCGTCGATCAGGCCGCGCATCGCGCCAGCGTCGAGACCGGCACCGTCGCCGTGCTCGCCGGTGGCCACGATTGCATCTACCCGCCCGAGCATGGCGACCTGCTCACGGCGATGCTCGACCACGAAGGCGCTGCGATCTCCGAGATGCCGCTCGGCCATGAGCCGCGAGCCCGCGACTTCCCGCGCCGTAACCGGCTGATCTCGGGCGCGTCGCTCGGCGTCGTCGTGGTGGAAGCGGCGCACCGCTCGGGCTCGCTGATCACCGCGCGCATGGCGGCCGAACAGGGCCGCGAGGTGTTCGCGGTGCCGGGCTCCCCGCTCGATCCGCGCGCCGCCGGCGCCAACGACCTGATCAAGCAGGGCGCGACCCTTGTCACCGAAGCCGCCGACATCGTCAACGCGGTGCAGCCGATCATGGAGCGGCCGTTAATGCCTGCGGGCGAGCCCGACAGCGAGCCGTTCGAGAGCGATCCGCAAGGCCACGACCGCGACCAGATCACCGGCCTGCTCGGTCCGGCGCCGGTCTCGATCGACGATCTCGTGCGGATGTCCGGCGCCTCGCCCGCGATCGTGCGCACGGTGCTGCTGGAGCTGGAGCTGGCCGGAAAGCTCGAACGCCACGGCGGCGGCTTGGTGTCGCTGCTGTAGAGCCGTGCCTCGAACTCCCATTCACTGAGGGTACGTCATTCCGGGGCACGACGAAGTCGCGAGCCCGGAATGACCGAGAAGATCGTCGGATGTGCGCTATAGCGCACCGGCAATGTTGAACCCGTCATCCTGAGGCGCGAATGGCGCGATGCGGAGCAGCGGCCGGGATGCAGCCGGGCCGTCGTCCTTCGAGGCTCGCCCTGCGTTGCAGGACGAGCACCTCAGGATGACGGTGACAGACTTAGCTAGCCGTTATTGCGCCGATCGAATCGCGTACGTGCAGCCTCGATCTGCGTCAGGTGGTCCATCGCCCACTCCCCAAGCGCCTTCACCGGCTCCGACAGCCCTCGGCCGAGATCGGTCAGCTCATAGTCCACGCGCGGCGGAATCGTCGGAAAGATCGTGCGCGTCACCAGGCCGTCACGCTCCAGCCCACGCAGTGTCAGGGTCAGCATCCGCTGCGAGATGCCGTTGATCATGCGCTTCAGCTCGTTGAAGCGCTTCGGCCCGTCGCCGAGCATCATGATCACCAACACGCTCCATTTGTCGCCGACACGGGACAGCACGGAGGCCACGCCGCGACAGTCGGCATGATCAGGATCCGGCCGCGGCGAGGCGGTCAAATCGATGTGCGCAGGTTTCAAAGATGTGCCCATGGCCCAAAAAAGTGCGTTCTTGCGGGAGTTTCGATAGTCACTCATGTAGTCCTGGTTACAAACTTATACCATCGGTGACCCCAAAATGAAACTTCTCCATCTCGACTCCAGCGTCCTCGGCCCCCACTCGGTCTCCCGGCAGGTCTCCGCCGCCATCGTCAATCGGCTGCGCCAGGCAACGCCCTCGCTCGAAGTGGTCTATCGCGACCTGACCCAGGCCCCGCTTGCCCACCTCTCCGGCTCTCATCTCGCCGCCGCGCAAGGTGCGCCCGCGCCGGCGGAACTCGGACCCGACCTTGCCGCTGGCGCTGCCGCGCTCGACGAGTTTCTTTCTGCCGACATCGTTGTGATCGGCGCGCCCATGTACAATTTTACGATTCCCAGCCAGCTCAAGGCCTGGATCGACCGCATCGCCGTGAGGGGCAAGACGTTCAGCTACGGCCCTAACGGACCGCAGGGCCTCGCCGGCGGCAAACGTGTGATCATCGCGATCTCGCGCGGTGGCTATTACGGCGCGGGCTCGCCCGCCGCGGCGCTGGAGCACCTGGAAACGTACTTGCGCAGCGTGTTCGGGTTCATCGGGATCAATCCCGAATTCATCGTCGCCGACGGCATCCAGGTCGGGCCGGAGCATCGCGAGAAGGCGCTGGCCGACGCACTCCACGCCGCCGCAAGCCTGCGCGCCGCCTGAGGTCGCAAGACGCAGGATTCGGCCGGCGCAATTGCGGACGCGGCGCCGGCCGATTCAGATTGTGGCCGATTTGATCAGCCGCGATAGATCGGCGCGCCGCTTGGAGAGGCCACCGCGCCGCCGTCGACGAAGATCTCCTGGCCCTGCACATGCGCGGCATCGTCGGAGGCGAGGAACAGCACCGTCTTCGCTACGTGATCGGTCTCGCCGATGCGGCCGAGCGGCGTCGACAGCGCGATCCGCTTCTCGAACGCCTTCTCGGCTTCCGGTGTCGCGGTCGCAGGCCCCCAGATCGGCGTGCGGGTCGCGCCGGGCGCCACGACATTGACGCGAATGCCGCGTGGCGACAGCTCCGAGGCCATGATCCGCGCCATCGCCCGCACGCCGGCCTTCGCGGCGCCGTAGGCCGCGTAACCGGGAATGCCGAGCACCGAGATCACCGAGCCGTTGAGGACGATCGAGGCGTTGTCGTTGAGATGGGGCAGCGCCGACTGCACCGTGAAGAACACGCCGGTCAGGTTGGTGCTGATGACCCTCTCGAACACGTCAAGCGTGGCCGAACCCAGCGGCGTGCCGCCGGCGATGCCGGCATTGGCGAACACGATGTCGAACTTGCCGAACTTTTCGGCGCCCTGCCTGATCGCGGCTTCGGTCGCGGCGATGTCGGTGGCATCGGCGGCGAGCGCGAGCGCGTTCGGCCCGAGCTGCTTCGCCGCACTCTCCAGCGTCTCCTTGTTGCGCCCGGTGATCACCACCTTGGCGCCTTCGGCCACGAACAGTCTTGCGGTCGCAAGGCCGATGCCGCTATTGCCGCCGGTGATCAGGGCCGTCTTGTTCGTCAGTCTCACGCTCGCCTCCATTGGTTGCATCATAAAACTAGATTGCGATCTAGGGCACATGGTTTTATGATGCAACCACACAAGCGCGTGATCGGCGTTTGGATCGTGCGAACGCGACAGGACCGGAACGATGGTGAAACGAACGAGCTTCGAGGGCGATTCCTGCCCGATCGCGCGCTCATTGGAGGCGATCGGCGATTGGTGGTCGCTGCTGATCATCCGCGAGGCGCTGTTCGGCCTGCGCCGTTTCGGCGAGTTTCAGAGCAAGCTCGGCATGGCCAAGAACATCCTGTCCGTGCGGCTGCGTTCACTGGTCGATCACGGCATTCTGGCCACCGCCGCCGCCTCCGACGGCAGCGCGTATCAAGAATATGTGCTGACGCCGAAGGGCCGCGGCACCTTCCCGATCCTGGTGGCGCTGCGGCAATGGAGCGAGGAGTTCGACGACCACCCCGAGGAGATCGCGACCATCTTGGTGGATCGCGAGAAGGGCCGCCCGGTGAAGAAGCTGGAAATGCGCGCGGAGGATGGGCGCCTGCTCAGTCCCGCCGACACCACGCTGAAGCCGCGGCCGGCGCGACGGCGGTCGGCCTGATTGCGGCGACGAGCTGCCGCCACACCGTCAATGCCAGCGGGGCGAACTCTGGCTAGCATCCGACCAGGGTAGCCCTGCGAACCATTTTCAGGCGATCGGCGCGTTGGCGCCGGCCGAACTCTGCCTCGTAGTTCAGATCATAAACGCAGCCGACCTTCATGGCGGCAAAGTCTGCATTCCGCTCGATCGTGTAATGACCGGAAGGCTCCGTCTTGAGATGGACGCGACCGGGCTCGAACCAAGCTTGATCGACGCCGCGATAGATCACCCGATCGGTCCAGCCGACGGTCGCAAACCAAAGGATCAAGCCTCCGATCAATGCCACCATGATCACGAGGCCACGAACATCGTTGCGGAGCTTGTCCGCAAGGCTCGAGGGATTGAAGGCGTTCTTCACATTGGCTTTGTCGTCGGTAGAACGCGATAGTTCACGCCAAACCATCCAGCCTTGTCATGACAGCTTGCGCTTGCTCCGCAGCCTCAAGTGCTCGTCGGCCTCGAGCTTGGTCATGCCCAACAGATAATGCAGCACGGCGAGCTTGTGCCGCTCGGCGAGCTTGCGTAGCGCCCCGACCTGCTCGGCGATGAAGGCGACGGCCTCGTCCGCGCCGCCCTCCCCCGGTTCCTCGTGACGCGAGCCTCGCGGCGCGCCGACAGCGGCGCGTGCCCGTTTCTTTCCCGGCCTAGTCACCAGACCCCACCCGAATCTATGCTCCACGCGACATTACGCCGACATCGGCCGCAACTCCAAGGTGGTGTTTTACAACTTTTTCGATATGAAACTTTTCCCATTCGGCGGGCCTTCGACACCCGTCGATTTGACAGCGGAGGCCTCACCACCCATGTTCGGGTCGAAACGGCCGACCCGAATCCTTTCGTTTTCGGCCTCAGATTTTCCCGTAAGTTACTGGAACTGCATGAATATCGTCATTGTGGAGTCGCCGGCGAAAGCCAAGACGATCAACAAGTATTTGGGCTCGTCCTATGAGGTTCTGGCCTCGTTCGGCCATGTTCGCGACCTGCCCGCGAAGAACGGTTCCGTCGATCCCGATGCCAATTTCAAGATGATCTGGGAGGTCGACCCCAAGGCGGCCGGCCGGCTCAACGACATCGCCAAGTCCCTGAAGAACGCCGATCGCCTGATTCTCGCCACCGACCCTGATCGCGAGGGCGAGGCCATCTCCTGGCACGTGCTGGAGGTGCTGAAGGAAAAGCGCGCGCTGAAGGATCAGAAGATCGAGCGGGTGGTGTTCAACGCCATCACCAAGCAGGCGGTCTCGGACGCCATGAAGCATCCGCGCCAGATCGACGGCGCGCTGGTCGACGCCTATATGGCGCGCCGTGCCCTCGACTACCTCGTCGGCTTCACCCTCTCCCCGGTGCTGTGGCGCAAGCTGCCCGGCGCCCGCTCGGCCGGCCGCGTGCAGTCGGTGGCACTGCGCCTCGTCTGCGACCGCGAGCTCGAGATCGAGAAGTTCGTCGCGCGTGAATATTGGTCGCTGATTGCGACGCTGCTCACCCCGCGCGGCGATGCGTTCGAGGCCCGCCTCGTCGGCGCCGACGGCAAGAAGATCCAGCGCCTCGACATCGGCACCGGCGCGGAGGCCGAAGACTTCAAGAAGGCGCTTGAGGCGGCGACCTACGCCGTCACCGCGGTCGATGCCAAGCCGGCCCGGCGCAATCCGCATGCACCCTTCACCACCTCGACGCTGCAACAGGAAGCCAGCCGCAAATACGGCTTTGCGCCGGCGCACACAATGCGGATCGCCCAGCGGCTCTATGAAGGCATCGACATCGGCGGCGAGACCACCGGACTCATTACTTATATGCGTACCGACGGCGTGCAGATCGATCCGTCAGCGATCACCCAGGCCCGCAAGGTGATCGGCGAGGATTACGGCAACGCCTATGTGCCGGATACCCCGCGCCAGTACCAGGCCAAGGCCAAGAACGCGCAGGAAGCCCACGAAGCGATCCGCCCGACCGACATGTCGCGCCGCCCCGCGAGCATGAGCCGCAGGCTCGATGCCGATCAGGCGAAGCTCTATGAGCTGATCTGGAAGCGCACCATCGCGAGCCAGATGGAATCGGCCGAGCTCGAGCGCACCACTGTCGACATCACCGCGAAGGCAGGCTCCCGCACGCTGGAGCTGCGCGCCACCGGCCAGGTCATCAAGTTCGACGGCTTCCTGGCGCTCTATCAGGAAGGCCGCGACGACGAGGAGGACGAGGATTCGCGCCGCCTGCCCGCGATGAGCCAGGGCGAGGCGGTGAAACGGCAGAGCCTGTCGGTCACCCAGCACTTCACCGAGCCACCGCCGCGCTTCTCCGAGGCCTCGCTGGTCAAGCGCATGGAAGAGCTCGGCATCGGCCGCCCCTCGACCTACGCCTCGATCCTGCAGGTTCTGAAGGACCGCGGCTACGTCAAGCTGGAGAAGAAGCGCCTGCACGGCGAGGACAAGGGCCGGGTCGTGATCGCGTTCCTGGAGAGCTTCTTCAGCCGCTACGTCGAGTACGACTTCACCGCGGGCCTCGAGGAGCAGCTCGACCGCATCTCCAACAACGAGATCTCCTGGCAGCAGGTGCTGAAGGATTTCTGGACCGGCTTCATCGGCGCCGTCGACGAGATCAAGGATCTGCGCGTCGCGCAGGTGCTCGACGTGCTCGACGAGATGCTCGGGCCGCACATCTATCCGCCTCGCGCCGACGGCGGCGACGTCCGCCAGTGCCCGAATTGCGGCACCGGCCGGCTGAATCTCAAGGCCGGCAAGTTCGGCGCCTTCGTCGGCTGCTCGAACTATCCGGAGTGCCGCTACACCCGTCAGCTCGCCGCCGATGGCGAGGCCAGCGCCGACCGTTCGCTCGGCCAGGATCCTGAGACGGGGCGCGATGTCTGGGTCAAGGCCGGCCGGTTCGGACCCTACATCCAGCTCGGCGAGCAGAAGGATTATGAGGAAGGGGAGAAGCCCAAGCGCGCGGGCATCCCGAAAGGCACCTCGTCCGCGGATGTCGATCTCGAGCTCGCGCTAAAGCTCTTGTCGCTGCCGCGCGAGATCGGCAAGCATCCGGAGACCGGCCAGCCCATCACCGCCGGGCTCGGCCGCTTCGGGCCGTTCGTCAAGCACGAGAAGACCTACGCCAGCCTCGAGGCCGGCGACGAGGTGTTCGACATCGGCCTCAACCGCGCGGTGACGCTGATCGCGGAGAAGGTCGCCAAGGGCCCGAGCCGCCGCTTCGGCGCCGATCCCGGCAAGGCGCTCGGCGATCATCCCACCCTCGGCACCGTCACCGTGAAGAGCGGCCGTTACGGTGCCTATGTCGCTGCCGGCGGCGTCAACGCGACGATCCCGGCCGAGTTCGAAAAGGACACCGTCACGCTCGCCCAGGCGATCGCCCTGATCGACGAGCGCGCGGCCAAGGGCGGCGGCAAGAGCGGCGGCAAGGCCAAAGCCAAGAAAGCGGCCAAGCCGGCCAAGGCCAAAAAGACTGCAGAGAAGGCCGCGGACGGCGAGGACACCCCGCCAAAGCCGAAGAAACCGGCCGCGAAGAAGGCGGCCAAATCGAAAACCGAATCCATCAGCAAGGCGCGCGCCGCCGTGCCGTCGACGGCAAAAACGTCGCCGACCAAGGCCGCCGCCACCAAGGCTCCGGCCAAGAAGAGTGCCGGCAAGACTTGAGATCAAAAATTAGAGGTTAAGTGAAACGCAAGAATGACCATGGCTTTCCCGACCGGCAAGCCATCGTCGCCTTCATCAAGGCAAATCATGGAAAGGCCGGAACCCGCGAAATCGCACGCGAGTTCGGCCTGAAGAACGCCGATCGCGCCGAGCTCAGGCGCATGCTGCGCGAGCTCGCCGACGACGGAATCGTTAAGAAGAAGCGCCACAAGGTGTCCGAGCCGGACGCGCTGCCACCCACGCTGCTTGCCGACATTACGGGGCGCGACGCCGACGGCGAATTGATCGCCTCCCCCGCCGAATGGGACGAGGTCGAAAGCGGCGAGCCGCCAAGAATCCTGATCGAGATGCCGCGCCGGCCCAGGCCCGGCACCGCCGCTGGCGTCGGCGACCGCGCGCTGTTGCGCATCGAGCCGACAGGCGAGGACGACGGCCCGGCCTGGCGCGGCCGTATCATCAAGGTCATCGACAAGGCCAAGAGCCGCATCCTCGGCGTGTTCCGCGAGCTTCCCGAAGGTGGCGGGCGGCTCGTGCCTGTCGACAAGAAGTTCGCCGACCGCGAGCTGAACATCGCCAAGGCCGATACCGCCGGCGCGCAGGACGGCGACCTCGTCAGCGTCGACATCGTCCGCTCGCGCGGTTTTGGTCTGGCCTCGGGCAGGGTCAAGGAGAAGCTCGGCTCGGTCAAGTCGGAGAAGGCGATCAGCCTGATCGCGATCTACGCCCACGACATCCCGCTGCAATTCTCCTCCGCCGCGGAGCGCGAAGCGGAAGCCGCCGAGCCTGCGAACCTGAAGGGCCGCGAGGACTGGCGCGACGTGCCGCTCGTCACCATCGATCCGCCGGATGCGAAGGATCATGACGACGCGGTGCATGCGCAAGCGGACGACGATCCCAACAACAAAGGCGGCTTCATCGTCAATGTCGCCATTGCCGATGTCAGCTTCTACGTGCGGCCTGGCTCGGCGCTCGACCGCGACGCGCTCGATCGCGGCAACTCGGTCTATTTCCCCGACCGCGTCGTGCCGATGCTGCCCGAGCGCATCTCGAACAATCTCTGCTCGCTGGTGCCGGGCGAGCCGCGCGGCGCGCTCGCGGTGCGCATGGTGCTCGGCCCCGACGGCCGCAAGCGCTCGCACAGTTTCCACCGCATCCTGATGCGCTCGGCAGCGAAGCTCGCTTACGCGCAGGCGCAGGCTGCGATCGACGGTCGGCCCGATGACACCACCGGCCCCCTGCTCGATCCGATCTTGAGGCCGCTCTATGCCGCTTACGCCTGCGCCAAGCGCGCGCGGGACGAACGCGATCCGCTCAATCTCGATCTGCCCGAGCGCAAGATCCTCTTGAAGAGCGACGGCACGGTCGATCGCGTCGTGGTGCCGGAGCGCCTCGACGCGCACAAGCTGATCGAGGAGTTCATGATCCTCGCCAACGTCGCGGCCGCGGAAATGCTGGAGAAGAAATCGCTGCCGCTGATCTACCGTGTGCACGACGAGCCGACGCTGGAGAAGGTCCACGCGCTCTCCGAATTCCTGGAGACGCTCGACGTTCCCTTCACCAAGTCAGGCGCGCTGCGCCCGACGCTGTTCAACCGCGTGCTGGCCCAGCTCGAAGGCCACGATTATTACCCGCTGGTCAGCGAGGTGGTGCTGCGCGCGCAGGCTCAGGCCGAATATTCCTCGGAGAATTACGGGCACTTCGGCCTGAATTTGCGGCGCTATGCGCATTTCACCTCGCCGATCCGCCGCTACGCCGACCTCGTCGTGCACCGCGCGCTGGTCCGCGCGCTGGGCATGGGCGAAGGCGCCCTGCCTGACAGCGAGACGCCGGAAACCTTGAGCGAAGTCGCCGCGCATATTTCGGTGACCGAGCGGCGCGCCATGAAGGCGGAGCGCGAGACGGTCGACCGCCTGATCGCGCATCACCTCGCCGATCGCATCGGCGCCAGCTTCCAGGGCCGCGTCTCCGGCGTCACCCGCGCCGGGCTGTTCGTGAAGCTGAGCGAGACCGGCGCCGACGGATTGATCCCGATCCGATCCCTCGGCACGGAATATTTCAACTATGACGAGAGCCGGCACGCGCTGGTCGGCACGCGCAGCGGCACCATGTACCAGCTCGGGGACGTCGTCGATGTCCGCCTGATCGAAGCCGCCCCCATCGCGGGCGCGTTGCGCTTCGAGCTGCTGTCATCATCCAGCGAGACCGCGCCACGCCAGCGCCGGCCGCTCGGTGCGCAGCGCAAATCCTCCAAGCCCCATCCCGGACGCAGTCCGGAGAGAAAACGCAAGCCGGCGAAGCCGAAATCCGGCAAACCCGGGAAGGGCAAGGGAAAGAGCAAGGGCAAAGGCAAGAAGGGCAAGGCATGGTGACGATGAGCACGGCCCCAAAGATCTGGACGCGCGAGACGGGTCTCATCGAGAAGCGCGACGTCTTTGCGGCGATGAGGCGCGGCTTTCGCGGCCGTTGCCCGCGCTGCGGCGAGGGCAAGCTGTTCCGCGCTTTCCTGAAGACGGCCGACAATTGCGCCAAATGCGGTCTCGATTTCACGCCGCATCGCGCCGACGATCTGCCCGCCTATCTCGTCATCGTCATCGTCGGCCACATCGTGGTGCCGGCCGTCTTGTGGATCGAGACCAATTACACCACGCCGGTCTGGATCAGCTTCGCCGCCTATCTGCCCTTCACCTTCGTTGCCTCGCTCGCGCTGCTGCAGCCCGTCAAGGGAGCTGTGGTCGGCTTGCAATGGGCTCTGCGCATGCACGGGTTTGACGAGACCCCTCCGGATGGTATTCCGCCGGTGTAGGCAGAATAAGCAAGAACGGTCTGGGTGAGGACATGACGGATATTGCGCACGTCGCGGAGAAGGCAAAGGTCCACGAGGAAAAGGAAGCCGATCACCATCCCTATTTCCGCCCGAAGGATGCGGCGACCCTGATCCTGGTCGATCGCAGCGGCGCCGTTCCGAAAGTGCTGGTCGGCAAGCGCCACGACAAGGTGGTGTTCATGCCCGGCAAGTTCGTCTTCCCGGGCGGGCGCGTCGACAAGGCCGATTATCGCGTGCCCTGCGCGGCCCCCATCACGCCCGAGCTCGAGGCCAATCTGGCCAAGGGCAGCCCGAAGACCCCCGCCTCGCGCGCCAAGTCGCTCGCCATTGCCGCGATCCGCGAGGCCTGTGAGGAGACCGGGCTTTGTCTCGGCCGCAAGACCGAGGGCAATCTGACGAAGCTCGATGGTCCGTGGAAGCCGTTCGCCGATGCCGGCCTGCTACCCGATCCATCCAGCCTGTTCCTCATTGCGCGCGCGATCACCCCGCCCGGCCGCGTCAAGCGCTTCGACACGCGCTTCTTCACCGCGGATGCTTCCGCGATCGCTCACCGCGTCGACGGCGTCATCCATGCCGATGCCGAGCTGGTCGAATTGATCTGGGTCGAGCTCGGTTCGAAGCCGCTCGCCGACCTGCATCCGATGACGCGCAACGTGCTCAACGAACTCCACAGCCGCCTTGCCGCCGGCCCGCTTCGCCATGACGCGCCGGTGCCGTTCTTCCATTTCTACGGCGGCAAGATGCAGAAGGATATTTTGGGCTAGGCTCCGGCGCCAAGCCCTCGTTCGTCATTGCGGGACGCAGCTCTCTCCTCTCGTCATTCCGGGGCGCGCGCAGCGCGAACCCGGAATCCATTCATCCACCGTCTCCGCGGTCCGATGGATTCCGGGCTCGCCGCTCCGCGGCGCCCCGGAATGACGTGCTGAGAGATCTGCAAAAAACAAAATAATCTTCCCGCCGCTGCCGATGGCGCGGCTCCACGGCATGCCTATGTCTTTCCGAGCGTCACCAAGAATGGACACCGGGCGATGGCACAACGGCAACTCAAGCTTGGCGCGTTCATGCGCCCGATCAGCATCCACACCGGCGCCTGGCGCTATCCCGGGGCCTGGCCCGACGCCAATTTCAACTTCCCGCACATCAAGCAGCTGATCAGGAAGCTCGAGGCCGGCAAGTTCGACGCCTTCTTCATGGCCGATCACCTCGCCGTGCTGAACATGCCGATCAACGCGCTGAAGCGCAGCCACACCGTGACCTCGTTCGAGCCCTTCACGCTGCTGTCGGCGCTCTCGGCCGTCACCGAGCGCATCGGCCTGATCGCGACCGGCTCGACCACCTTCGACGAGCCCTATCACGTCGCGCGGCGCTTCGCCTCGCTCGACCATCTCAGCGGCGGCCGCGCCGGCTGGAACATCGTCACCACCTCGAATCCGGACGCGGCGCTGAATTTCGGCCTCGACGATCACATGGAGCACGCCGAGCGCTACAAGCGCGCCCGCGAGTTCTACGACGTCGTCACCGGCCTGTGGGATTCCTTCGCCGACGACGCCTTCGTGCGCGATGTCGAGAGCGGCCTGTTCTTCGACCCCGCCAAGATGCA
Source organism: Bradyrhizobium sp. LVM 105 (assembly GCF_003957705.1). Taxonomy (NCBI): domain Bacteria; kingdom Pseudomonadati; phylum Pseudomonadota; class Alphaproteobacteria; order Hyphomicrobiales; family Nitrobacteraceae; genus Bradyrhizobium; species Bradyrhizobium sp. LVM 105. The sequence goes on from NZ_QZMV01000006.1 coordinate 295,652, forward strand.
CACGCTCGACCACCACGGCAAATATCTGAAGGTGCGCGGCCCGCTCAACATCGCCCGCCCTGTGCAGGGCTGGCCCGTGATCGTGCAGGCCGGCGCCTCCGAAGACGGCAAGCAGCTCGCGGCGGAGACGGCGGAAGCCGTGTTCACCGGCGGCGGCAGCCTTGCCGATGGGCAAAAGCTCTATGCCGACATCAAGGGCCGCATGGAGAAGATCGGCCGCGACCCCGAGCATCTGAAGATTCTTCCCGGTGCCTTCGTCGTGGTCGGCGACAGCGTCGATGAAGCCAGGGAGAAGCGCGCTTTGCTCGACAGCCGCGTGCATTACGACAGCGCCATCGCATCGCTCTCCGTCATTCTCGGCACCGACGCCTCCGGCTTCGATCCCGACGGGCCCCTGCCTGAGATCCCCGAGACCAATGCCAGCAAGAGCGGCCGCCAGCGCATGGTCGATCTCGCCAGGCGCGACAAGCTCACCGTGCGCCAGCTCGCCCAGCGCGTCGGCGGCTATGGCGGGCTGTCCTTTGTCGGCACCGCCAAGACCATCGCCGACCAGATGGAGGAATGGCTGGTCGGGCGCGGCTCCGATGGATTCAACATCATGTTCCCGTTCCTGCCCGCCGGCCTCGACGATTTCGTCGACAAGGTCGTCCCGGAGCTGCAACGGCGCGGGATTTTTCGGAAAGAGTATGAAGGGGCCACTTTGAGGGAGAATCTGGGCCTGCCGCGGCCGAAAAACCGGTTCTTCGAGGCCTGATCGGCCCGATTTGGGTGCTTTTCGGGGTGTAAAACCTTGACATCAGGCGGTTTCTGGCTAGGTTGCCGGCCAACGCGGGCCGTTTGGCCGGCTCCAGATTCCCCTGATATTCTGAGGTTCAGAACATGGCCAAAGCGGTCACCATCAAGGTCAAGCTCGTGTCCTCGGCCGACACCGGCTTCTACTACGTCGCCAAGAAGAATTCGCGCACCATGACCGACAAGCTGGTCAAGAAGAAGTACGATCCGGTCGCGCGCAAGCACGTCGAATTCCGCGAAGCCAAGATCAAGTAAGATCGCGGGACGTTGAAGACTTTGACGGGGCCCTCTGGGCCCCGTTTTCATTTTCTCCGCTGCGTGTCCCGGGCGCGCTGCAACGCGCAAGCGTTGCTGCGCAGAACCGGGACCCCGAGGGCGACACGGCACTCTGCGGAGACATCGACCCCGGCTCTGCAGCGCACCGTCGACGTGACGCTGCGCTGCGTCCGGGGCACGAGAGCGGAAATTGACGGCGGCTTGCTCTCCGCGTCATTGCGAGGACTCTCGCCGCGGAAATCTACTTCTTCGCCTCATCCTTTTGACGTCGATACCTGCGATCGCGGATCAGTCGGCCCTTGTCCCGATCCTGATTTGGGCGGCCGCGGTGCTGCTCATCGCCTTTGCCGCCAACAGGAACAGGCGCTCTGCGGGCACCGCTTGTGCTGAAGCACCGGCCTATCCGAGGACGCTCGGACTCATCACCTATCCGCTCTATCTCACGCACAACGTCCTGGGCCCTGCAATCATCCGTGCCCTGGTCGATGCCGGCCTGGACGCGACCTCCGCCGTTTGGGTCGCGCTGGGCATGCTTGTCCTGGTCTGCTGGTTCATTTGCGCGAAGATCGAGCCGGCCGTCAGGTCGGCGCTGATGCAATCCCTCTCATATTTCGGCAAGCTGCCGCAGAGGCGGCCGGCAACGCGCCGCCCGGCATTGGCCCGGGGGCTGCGTCTTCCGCTGCCCGTCCCGGCGAAGGTGAACGTCGCGGCGTCGTAACCAGTGTTCATCTGCTGAAACCGCGTCGCTCGATGTCGACGATGGCCATAACCGGTTGACGCAGATCAAAGTGATGTTGGCAGCACGCTGCAAACTTGCTGACCATGCAGACTACCGGGCCAATGACCCCACCTCACCGTGAGCGGACGGCGTGGGCGTGGATCTGGAAATCCGCCGTATCCGGACTGAGCGGCAGCACCGCTTCGACCGCGCTCATGTACTTCAAGGCAAAGGCCGGAATCCTGCCGTCGTTCCAGCCATATGAGCACTTCCAGATGGCGGCAGCGAACTTGATCGGGCACGACATCCATCCAAGAGTTCTTTGGCTGGCCTCGTTCTTCAACGGGTCGACTGCCGTCGGTCTCGCCTTCGGCTATCTCTATCGGTACTTGCCAGGAGGCAGTGGCGCCTCAAAGGGGATGGTTTTCGGGCTTTGCGGCTGGCTGATCATGAACCTGTTCGCATTTCCGCTGGTCGGCCTCGGCTCGTTTGCAACCGCCTTAGGACTAGGGCTTTGGCCGGCAGCATTTTCGCTGGCGATGCTGTCGACTTACAGCGTTACGATGGGATTGATCTACGGTCTGCTGGATCGATCCGAGAACAAGGAATGATAATGGCCCAATCGGCTCGCCCATGACCATCTTTGGCAAAGTGTAAGAAGCCAATTTGCGTCACATCAAGCAGCTGCCGGCAATGGTCGACCACGTTGCGGCGAGAGATCGCTTGGAGGATTGGCCATGCTGCCATTTACACAGCAGCAATTTCTTGCGGTGTTCTCGGATTACAACGAAGCTATCTGGCCGAGCCAGATTGTCGCGTACCTGCTCGGCGGTACAGCCTTTCTTCTGTTGTTTCGGCAAACGGCGAGATCGAGTCGCGCGATCGCGGTTGTACTCTCGGCGATGTGGATATGGACCGGCGTCCTCTATCATGGGATCTGGTTCTCCCAGATCAACAAGTCTGCATATCTGTTCGCCTTGTTGTTCGTGATCGAGGGAGGTGGCCTTATTCTGGCTGGCGCATACGGACATCAGTTGCGCTTCGGCTTCCGCCGCGGTGCCGCAGCCTGGATCGGAGCGTCACTGGTCGGCTATTCTGCGATTGTCTATCCATTGATCGGTATGGCCACGGGTCATGACTATCCTGCGGTTCCGGTATTTGGCGTCACGCCCTGCCCGGTTGCGATCTTCACATTCGGCATGCTCCTGTTGACCATTGGTCCGGTGCCGCACTGGCTTCTTGTCGTTCCTGTCATCTGGTCCTTGATCGGCGGCAGCGCCGCCATACTGCTCGCCGTGCCGCAGGATTGGCTCTTGCTGGTGAGTGGGCTCGTCGCCGCTCCTCTCATCGCTATTCGTCGCGTCGATGTTCAGACGGCGTCAACATGAAGTCCGCTTCGGGTCCACAAGCGGCCGATCCTGACCAGGCTGCGTGGCGTCCGCTCTGGCTCCCGAGCTGACGAAAAGCGATCACACGTTCCGCCTACGCCGTCCGCAGCACCGGCGCCGGCGGCTGCGACGGCCTGACCAGCGCGAACGCCACCTGCACGATGCCGCCGGCAAGCCCGAGCGCCACGCCGATGCGCCAGGCCATGGTGTAGGAGCCGAGCGCGTCATAGAGCACCCCTCCTCCGTAGGCGCCGAGGAAGCTGCCGATCTGGTGGCTCATGAAGGCAAGGCCCTGGATCATCGCCTGCCAGCGCAGCCCGAACATCTCGGCGACGGCGCCCGCGACCAGCGGGCCGACGCCCATCCACAAAAAGCCCATGATGGCGCCGAACAGCAGCGTCGAGAACGGCGTGGCTGGCAGCATGAAGTACCAGGCGAGCGCCAGCGAGCGCAGGATGTAGATGCCGCCCAGGAGCGCGAGCTTGTTCCCGCGCTGTCCGGCCCAGCCGAAGAACAGCGAGCCCAGCACGTTGAAGCCGCCGATCATGCCGAGCGTCTGCGCGCTCAGCATCGGGTCGAGGCCGCAGATCGCCAGATATGACGGCAGATGCGTGGTGAGGAACACCAGCTGCATGCCGCAGACCAGATAGGCGCAGGTCATCACCACGAAAGAGGCGTTGCCGAACGCCGCCTTCGTCGCCGCCGCCGCGGTGGCATCGACGATGTCGTCGGCGGCGGGCTTGGGCAGCGGGACCTGATCGACGCGGCCGGCGTACCAAGCCGCAGGGATCATCAGCACCGACATGACGACGAAGCCGGCAAGGCCGATGCGCCAGCCAAAACCCTCGTTGAGCATCTGCCCGATCGGCGCCGACAACAGCGCGCCGAGCGAGCCCGCGCCGGAGACGATACCGAGCACGGTCGAGCGCACCGTTTCCGGCACCGCACGCGCCGCCACCGACATCGCGATCGCCGCCGCGGTGCAGGCCAGCGACGTCCCGATCAGCACGCCGGCGCCGATCATGATGCTGAGAAGCCCGTTCGCGGTCGCCATCAGCGCGAGCCCCGCGATATACATCAGCGCGCCCGCGATCATGATGGCACGGAAGCCGTAGCGCACCGTCATCGCGCCGGCGAGCGGCTGCAGAAAGCCCCAGGCGAGGTTCTGCACCGCCAGCGCCAGCGTGAAATCCGAGATCGAGATGTGGATGTCGTGCGTCAGCGGCTGCATGAAGATGCCGAGCGACTGCCGCAGCCCCATGCTCAGTGTCAGCATGATCGAGGCGCCGATCAGGATCGGCAAGGTCGGACGCAGGACCTGCAGCAGGGGCATTCTTCTTCTCCCTTTTGGGCACGGCGCACATGCCGCCGTCTGCTTTTGCCGCTGATTTTGGTTACACAGACCTGTGTACTTAGGCTATGATCTGCAGGTGCTGTCAAGCGAACAGGACGCTTTCTGCTGCATGGCTCCCCCGCCCGCCCCACAGACGATGAAAGAGCGGATCCTCCAGACCGCCGACAAGCTGTTCTATCTGCAAGGCATTCGCGCGATCGGCGTCGACACCATCGCGGCCGAGACCGGCATCAGCAAGCGCACGCTCTACAATCACTTCCCCTCCAAGGATGCGCTGATCGCGGCCTATCTCGAGCGCCGATTCGTGCACGCATCCCCTTCCGACAAGCCGCCGGCCGAGCAGATCCTCGCCACCTTTGATGCGCTGGAGCGGCGTTTTGCGGCCAAGGATTTTCGCGGCTGCCCGTTCGTGAACGCGGTCGCTGAGCTCGGGCCTGCCGACCGCGCCGTGAAGAAGATCGCCATCGCCTTCAAGGAAAGCCGCCGCCTCTGGTTTCGCGACCGCCTGAACGAGCTCGGCGTGGCTGATGCGGACGCGCTCGCAACGCAGCTCGTGCTGCTGGTCGACGGCTCGATCGCGCAGGACCTCGTGCGCGACGACCCGGCGATGGCGCGTGCGGCGAAGGACGCGGCGAAGGTGTTGTTGCGGAATGCGGGGGTGGATGTGCCGGCCGACGCAGTGAAGGCTGCGACGACGCAAAACAGACGTCCACCACGCTGACCATCGTCGCCGCATCGGACGGTGTCATCACCCGCGAAAGCGGGTGATCCAGTATTCCAGAGCCGATTGTGATTGAACCGAGAAGCCGCGGCGTACGGGATTCCCCGCTTCGCGGGGAATGACAGCGGAGCTTGGCGGGACCGTCGCGATCCTACCAACATGCTCCTGTTTTGCCCGACGGGTCAAAGGGCGCGACCAGCAGCGCAAGGCCATTTCGCCACCCGCGCAACCCATTGATCCGACTAGCGCCGGCTACTGTGCATGGGGTTGTTTTCGCAAATCTTGTGCGAGCGGCCTCATGCCGCCTGCGACACCACGCGGTTGCGGCCGTCGTGCTTGGCGCGGTACAGCGCGGTGTCGGCGCGCTTGAGGACGTCGGCGACCGCCTCGCCCTTTCGCTCCAGCGTGGTCAGCCCGATCGAGATCGTGACCTCGATGCGCTTCGCGCCCTTGTGGATCGCGAACGGCTCGCCCGCGATCGAGCGGCGCAGGCGCTCGGCGACCATGCCGGCGACGTGCAGATCGGTCTCCGGCATCACGATGACGAACTCCTCGCCGCCGTAACGGCAGGCCAGATCGATGCCGCGGATCGACTTGCGCACCCGCACGGCGAATTCGCGCAGCACGTCGTCGCCGGCGTCGTGGCCGTAATTGTCGTTGATCGACTTGAAGAAATCGATGTCCAGGATCATCAGCGCCAGGGGCTTGCCGCGGGTCGCGGCCTGCTCGGCGAGCGTTGCCAGATGGCTCTCCATGTAGCGGCGATTGTGCAGGCCGGTGAGCGCGTCGGTGATCGCCATCTCGATCGAGTTCTGCACGTTGTCGCGAAGATGATCGGTGTAGCGGCGGCGGCGGATCTGGGTGCGGGCGCGCGCCAACAGCTCGGTCTTGTCGATGGGACGCAGCAAATAGTCGTTGACGCCGATCTCGAGGCCGCGGAGCAGCCGCGTCGCGTTCTCGGGGTCGGCGATCGCCAGGATCGGCACGTGGCGCGTGCGCTCCAGCGAGCGCGCCTGGCTGCAGAGGCGCAGGCCGTCGAAATTGTTGAGGTCGAGGGAGACGATCAGCAGGTCGTAATTGCCCTCGGCGGCGTGGAACAGCGCCTCCGTCGGGTTCGGCTCGACGTCGATCGTGTGCTCGGCGGCGAGGATCGTCGCCAGCCGCTCGTAGGAGGACTGGCGGTCGTCGACCAGGAGGATGCGGCCGCCCTTGCCGGTGTCGGAGACGGCGCTGCGCTCCGGCGCCTGCATGCCGATCTCGAGCGAGGTGATGGCGCGCATGCGCAGCTCGTCGGTCATCATCTTCAGCCGCGTGAGCGAGCGCACGCGCGCGATCAGCACGACGTCGGAGACGGGCTTGGTCAGGAAATCGTCGGCGCCGGCCTCGAGGCCGCGATTGCGGTCGGAAGGACTGTCGAGCGCCGTGACCATGACGACGGGAATGTGATGCGTGGCCGGGTCGGACTTGATGCGGCGGCAGACTTCGAAGCCGTCCATGTCAGGCATCATCACGTCGAGCAGGATGATGTCGCATTCGGCGCGATGGCAGATCGCCAGCGCCTCGGTGCCGTTCGAGGCGGTCATCACGTCGAAATATTCGGCGGAAAGGCGGGCCTCGAGCAGCTTGACGTTGGCAGGAACGTCATCGACGACCAGGATACGCGCAGACACTGTGAACTCACTTCCTATCCGATAAAACGCCGGACCGTCTCAATGAATTTGCCGACCGAGATCGGCTTGGACAAATAGGCCTCGCAGCCGCCCTCGCGGATGCGTTCTTCGTCGCCCTTCATCGCGAATGCCGTGACCGCGACGACGGGAATGGAACGCAGCTCCGGATCGTCCTTGATCCAGCGCGTCACCTCCAGCCCGGAGACCTGAGGCAGTTGGATATCCATCAGCACCAGGTCGGGCCGCATCTTGCGAACGAGGTCGAGCGCCTCGTAGCCGTTGCTGGTGCCGGAGGTCTGGTAGCCGTGCGCCTCCAACAGGTCGCGGAAGAGCTTCATGTTGAGCTCGTTGTCTTCCACGATCAGGACGGTCTTGGCCATCCCGCCCTCCCGATTGGTCCGAAGGACCGGTCCATGTGACGCCTCAGACGCCGCTTTCCGGCGTTTCGAAAACTGGATTCAAACTAGCCTCAGATTCGCTTGAGTTTCGTTAAACCCGAGGGTCGACTTTCTGCGATGTGGTTTCCAGCTGCTTGTCTGGGGTCGGAAGACTCAGAGGCGAGACTCGGGCATGATGCAAAGTAGACACCGAAAGTTAACGGAAAGGCAAATTGTCCCCTTGAAAAAGCCTGTTCACAACCCCCGCGAAGTCGCTGAAATCGTTGCGATTCAGGCTCTGTCCTTCGTTGCGAGCGAACCCGAGCGGCTGGGCCTGTTCCTGGCTGAGACAGGGGTCGGTCCGGAGACCCTGCGCAATGCCGCCGCGGACCCCAATTTCCTGCTCAGCGTGCTCGATTTCGTGATGCGCGATGACGCCACCGTGAAGGCCTTTGCCGGCTCCGTCGAGCTGCATCCGACCAACGTCGCCGCAGCGCGGCAGGTCCTCGGCGACGCGCTCGGCGACCCCTCCTGGGAGCGCGACGTGCCGTGACCGTCCCCGACCCGGCCGGGCCCCGCTGCTTCTGCCGGGATTGTCTGGCCGATCTGGATATGGGGGTGCGGCGCTGCTCGGCCTGCGGTTCCCCTCGCCTCGTCCGCCACCGGGCACTGGCAGGCCTGACCATCGCCCATATCGACTGCGACGCCTTCTACGCCACGGTCGAGAAGCGGGACAACCCCGACATCGCCGACAAGCCGGTCATCATCGGCGGCGGCAAGCGCGGCGTGGTGTCGGCCGCCTGCTACATCGCGCGCACCTATGGCGTGCGCTCGGCGATGCCGATGTTTCGGGCACTCGAAGCCTGCCCGCATGCGATCGTGATCCCGCCCGACATGGCGAAATATGTTCGCGTCGGCCGCGAGGTGCGCCAGGCCATGCAGGCGCTGACGCCGCTGGTCGAGCCGCTCTCGATCGACGAGGCCTTCCTCGATCTCTCCGGCACCGAACGCGTCCACGGCATGATCCCGGCCAAGGTGCTGGCGCGCTTTGCCCGCGAGGTCGAGCGCGACATCGGCATCTCCGTCTCGGTCGGCCTGTCCTGCAACAAGTTCCTGGCCAAGATCGCCTCCGACCTCGACAAGCCGCGCGGCTTTGCCGCGCTCGACCAGGAGGAGGCGCGCGCGATGCTGGCGGACAAGCCGGTCGGCTTCATCTTCGGCGTCGGGCCCGCCACGCAGGAGCGCCTCGTGCAGCGCGGCTTCCGCATCATCGCCGATTTGCAGAAGGCCGACGAGATCGAGATGATGCGGCAGTTTCCGAGCGAAGGCCGCAGGCTGTGGCGGCTCGCGCGTGGCATCGACGACCGCCGCGTCGAGCCTGACCGGGGCGCCAAGACCATCTCCAGCGAGACCACCTTCGAGAGCGATATCCGCGATTTCGCGACGCTGGAGAAGATCCTGTGGCGGCTGTGCGAGAAGACCTCGTCGCGGCTCAAGAGCGGCGAGCTCGCCGGCTCGACCGTCACGCTGAAGCTGAAGACCGCCGATTTCCGCCAGCGCACCCGCTCGCAGTCGATCGCCGCCCCGACGCAGCTCGCCGCGAAGATCTTCTCGATCTGCCGCGAGATGCTGGCGAAAGAGATCGACGGCACCGCTTTCCGCCTGATGGGCGCCGGCGTCAGCGCGCTGCGCGAGGGCTCGCCCGCCGACGACACCGACATGCTCGACCGCCGCGCCGCCCACGCCGAGCGCGCGGTGGACAGCCTGCGCAAGAAGTTCGGCAGCGCCGCGGTGATCCGCGGCATCGCCTATGAGGGCCCGGAGAAGGCGCCGGAGTGATCGCCGGTCGGCCCGCGCTCTTGGTTACAGCCCGTTCAGCCGGTCTCGCAATTGATGGTCCGTTTCGTGGACGAGATCGAGCAGACCGAGATAGGGATCTCCGGCGATCTCGAGCACGGCGGCAAAGGCTGGCTCCGTTTTTGCACCCTGCGATCTCAGCCGAGCGACGGCGCTGCGCAGGCGACCATCGTCGAGTGCCAGAAGCCTTCTTTCGATCTCGAAGTGCAACCATCCCGGCTGCTCGTCGACCGGTCGTTGCGCTCCGAAAATCTCGAACGGCCACCCGCCCCACACGAAGCGCGCAACCAATGGACGCCCCGCAGACGTCCATTGATAGATCAGGAAATCAGCGCAGGAATGATATCGCCGCCAAATCGTCTCGGCAAAGCCGACGGGATCAAAGGCGTGGCAGACGACATCCACGTCGCTGCCCGACACGGCAAGTCCGAGGGGCAAGGTGCCGACCACGCGCGGGTCGAACGCACGAAGCGACTCCAACACCCCTGAACTTTCAATCGCAGCTTCGTAGTCCATTGCAGTTCGTGTAGCACCGGTTACTGTCGCAGGATTGCGAAATCATCCGCGGAAGGCAACGCGCCATGCCAGGTGAGCTCGATCTCGGCGCATTGTTGAGCAACATGAAGCCGGACCTGCATGGGGACATCTTCGTGTTCTGCACCATTCCGCACGACGAGCCCCTTCCGACCGCCACTTGCCTGCTGACGTTCCGCGAGCATGAAGGCACGACACTGGTGATGCGGCGTGAGGATGCCGAGCGTGCCGGACTGCGCTACGACTTCGCCTCGCGCCTGATCACCCTGACGGTTCACTCCGCGCTCGATGCGGTCGGCTTTCTGGCGGCCGTCACCTCAGCTCTGGCCGAAGCCGGCATCAGCGTGAACGCCGTTTCGGCCTTCCATCACGACCATCTCTTCGTGCCCGTTGACAGGGTGGACGAAGCGATGGCGGTTCTACAAGAGCTGTCAGCAGAGTAGGATGGGAGAGCGCAGCCAAACCCATCAAGCTCTTTCCGGGCGACAGGAGGATGGGTTTCGCTGCGCTCTCCCCATCCTAAAGTCAGTTCAATCCGCGACCGCAATCGCCTCGATCTCGATCAGCCATTCCGGCGCGGCGAGCGCGGAGACGCCGACAAGCGTGGACGCCGGCGGCTCCATGCCTTCGAAGAAGGCCGAGCGGGCCTTGCCGATGATCGGCCGCAGCTCTGGCTTGTAGTTCACGACGAAGGTCGTGATCTTGACGATGCTCGAATAGCTCGCGCCGGCCGCCTTCAACGCGTGGCCGAGGTTCTGCATCACCTGCGTGGTTTGCGCGGCGATATCCCCCTCGCCGACGATCCGTCCCTCCTCGTCCACCGAGACCTGGCCCGAGATGTAGATGGTGCGCGCGCCTGAGGCGGTGACGACGTGGGAGTAAGCGGGATTGTGATGCAGGCCGCTGGGGCGGAGATGGTCGAGCTTGGGCATGGGCTGGCTCCCTGAGGTTTTTGGTTGGGAGGGAGCGTAGCTGGAGAGAGAGCAGAGAGCCAGTCCCGTCATTGCGAGGAGCTCTTGCGACGAAGCAATCCAAAATCTTTCCGCGGAGAGACTCTGGATTGCTTCGCTACGCTCGCAATGACGGAGGAGAGAGATCTCGTAGGGTGGGCAAAGGCGCATAGCGCCGTGCCCACGATCATTCTCAATGGCAACAGATGGTGGGCACGCTTCCGCCGTCGCTCTTCGAGCTATGACGGACAAGTCGCTTTGCCCGCCCTACGGCACCGCGCGCGCGGAGAAATCCCCCTCAATTGCAGGGCTTGCTGTCCTTGACGTCGAACTTGCCCATCGCGCCGGAAATCACGAAGTCGTTGTAGTCGAGCACGAGCTGGCGCGAAACGCCGTTCTCGTACAGCTCGAACGCCATCGCATAGACCGGCGTCTGCTCGCCCTCCTTCTGCTGGGCGTCGCGGTCAAAATAGCTGACGGTGACCGGCCAGCGCTTGAGCGATTTCATGTGCTCGTCCGACGTCGACGGATCGGCGGAGGTGGGACGGTCGGGGGGGATCGGCTGGCCGATCACGGTCAGCGTGTTGTAGACCTTCTGGCCGTCGTCGGAGCCGTCATAGACCGAGAGCTCGAGCAGCGATTTGCCGTCCCTGGCGGCGGCGATGATGCGCTGGATCTGCTCGGTCGGGAACACGATCGTGCCGTCGAGGGTAAAACTCTTCGGCGCCGGCAGCTTCAGCTTGACGTTGATGTGGTCGCCGTCGCGCTCGGCCGTGCCGTCGACCCGGCCGGCATCGGCCTCGTTCATGCGCGTCTCGATCTTGAAGCGGTAGCTCTTGCCGGCGGCGTCCTCCCAGGAATTGGAACGGAGGTCGCTGAGCGTAACCTTGCCCTCGCCGCTGTCGAGCTCGGACACCTGGCGGAATTCGGACGTGTAGCCCTCGCACGCGCTTCCGGTGAAGTTGTAGAGGATGCGGCCGCGCGCGCTGTTGACCGAGTTGGAGCGCGATTTCACCAGGCTGAGGTCATAGAGCGCCTGGTGCGGCAGGAACGGACCATTGGCGGCCTGCGCGCCCCCGCCGAGGCCGAAGCTGGCCGCCGCGAGCGCCATCACACCGAGCGAAGTCCGGAAAAGGTGCACCATGTCTATTCCTTGGGGACGCGTCCTTGCGAAGCGCAGATTCGACATTTTAATGACCGTTCCATTGCGTCGCAACTGAGGCCGTTTCACGTAAAGTTGCGGCCCTCGCGCTGAACCTGCTGGCCGACCTCAACAAAATACGGCCCCTTCCGGTTGCTTGCATGTGGCGGCCCGATGGGCGAAACAGGGCGCGCCCGGCCACTTTTGCGGACGCGCCGGGGCGAATGATTTTTGGACAACGAGGTCGGACATGGCGGGCACGGTCGAGCAGAAGCTGGCGGAACAGGGCATCAAGCTGCATGAGGCCCCGACCCCCGTCGCCAATTACGTCCCGTTCGTGCGCACCGGCAATCTGCTGTTCGTCTCCGGCCAGGTCTGTTTCGATCCCGCCGGCAAGCTGATCGCCAAGGGCAAGCTGGGCGCCGGCGTCTCCATCGAGGACGGCGCCGCCGCCGCGCGCGGCTGCGCGGTGAACCTGCTGGCCCAGGTCAAGGCGGCGCTCGGCGATCTCGACAAGGTGGTGCGCGTGGTGCGCCTCGGCGGCTTCATCAACTCGGCGCCGGACTTCCTGGACGGGCCGAAGGTGCTCAACGGCGCCTCCGACCTGATGGTTGCGGCCTTCGGCGACAAGGGCCGCCATGCCCGCACCACCGTCGGCGTTGCCTCGCTGCCGGCCGATGCCGCGGTCGAGGTCGACGGCGTGTTCGAGGTCGCCTGACGCGACATGCGCGCGCCTGATTGGCTGACAGCCCGGCCGGTCGCCCATCGCGGCCTGCATGACATCTCCCGTGGCATCGTCGAAAACATGCCCGGCGCGGTGCAAGCCGCGATCGCAGGCAATTTCGCGATCGAGGTCGACATCCAGCTCTCCGCCGACGGCGAGGCCATGGTGCATCACGACCATGCCCTCGGCCGCCTCACCGAGGCCACCGGCGACGTGATCTCGAAGACCGCGGCCGAGCTGAAGGCGATCAGGTTCAAGGACACGCCCGAGCGGATGATGTCGCTGTCCGACCTTTGCGCCCTCGTCGCCGGCCGCGTGCCGCTGGTGATCGAGGTGAAGAGCCATTTTGGCGGCGACCGCAAGCTGGTGAAGCGGATGGCCGAGGTGCTGGCGTCCTATGAGGGGCCAGCCGTCGGCATGTCCTTCGATCCCGACCAGGTGCTGGCGCTGCGCGAGCTGTTGCCCTCCCGTCCGCGCGGCATCGTCGCGCAGCGGACCTATGAGGACGATTACTGGGCCAGGCTCACGCGGGAGCAGCGCGACAGCATGCTGTACCTGCGCCACGGCTTTCGCACCCAACCCCATTTCGTGGCCTTTCGGGTCGACGACCTGCCGGCCCCCGCCCCCTGGATCGCCCGCAACGCCTTCGGCTGCGCCCTGCTCGGCTGGACCGTCCGCACCCCCGAGCAGCGGACCCGGGTCGGGCAGTACGCGGACCAGATGATTTTTGAAGGGTTTGTGCCGTAGGGCTTGGCTCCCTCCACCGTCATTGCGAGCGCAGCGAAGCAATCCAGGATCCCTCCGCGGAGAGATTCTGGATTGCTTCGTCGCAAGGGCTCCTCGCAATGACGGCGGTGGTGGCCGCTCGACCTGCGCCTCCCCACCCCCTTGAAGTCGCTGGTGCAATGCACGATCTTGGGCCCGATGGCATCATCCGAAATGACCCTGGAGGCTGTACCGTCCATTGGCGAGGTCTCGCCCGGGGATTGGGACGCCTGCGCCAATCCCGGCAAGGCCCTTACCGAAAAGGCCTGCAACGGGCATGGCCCGGGAACCTCATCTCTCCCTTCAGGCGATTCCCTCGGCCTCTCAAGACCTGCCTATAACCCCTTCGTCTCCCACGCCTTTCTTTCCGCAATTGAGAAATCGGGTTCGGCGACCATCCGCACCGGCTGGGGCCCGCGGCATCTCGTGGCCAGGATCGATGGCCGCGTCGCCGGAATCGTGCCCTGCTATCTGAAATCGCATTCCCAAGGTGAGTACGTCTTCGACCGCGGCTGGGCGGACGCTTATGAGCGCGCCGGCGGGCGCTATTATCCGAAGCTCCAGGTCTCGGTTCCCTTCACCCCGGCGACGGGTCCGCGGCTCCTGGTCCGCGACGGCGTCGACCGCGAGCGGATCATGGATGCACTGGCGAGCGGGCTGGTGGCCCTGTGCGGTGTCAGCAAGGCCTCCTCGGTGCACGTCACCTTCGCGCGCGAGGCGGAATGGAAGCTGCTCGCCAAGCACGGCTTCCTGCAGCGCACCGACCAGCAGTTCCACTGGCACAATGAGGGCTTTGCGAGCTTCGACGATTTCCTGGCGACGCTGAACTCGCGACACCGCAAATCGATCAAGCGCGAGCGGCGCGATGCGCTGGCCGCGGGCGTCACCATCCACTGGCTCACCGGCAAGGACATCACCGAGGAGGCCTGGGACGCCTTCTTTGAATTCTACATGGAGACCGGCTCACGCAAATGGGGCCGGCCTTACCTGACGCGGGAATTCTTCTCGTTGATCGGCGAGACCATGAGCCAGGACGTGCTGCTGGTGATGGCCCGCCGCAACAATCGCTGGATCGCGGGCGCGATCAACTTCATCGGCTCGGACACGCTGTTCGGCCGCAACTGGGGTGCGGTCGAGCATCATCCGTTCCTGCATTTCGAGGTCTGCTATTACCAGGCGATCGACTTCGCCATCAAACGCGGCCTCACGCATGTCGAGGCCGGCGCGCAAGGCGAGCACAAGATCGCGCGCGGCTACCTGCCGCGCACCACCCATTCCGCCCACTTCATCGCCGATCCGGGCCTGCGCCGTGCCATCGACGATTACCTCAAGCGCGAGCGCGCCTATGTCGCCGAGGCCGGACGGGAGCTCGCCGAGCTCGGCCCGTTCCGCAAGGGCGCCGACGAGGCGCCTTGACGGTTTGCCGTTGCTGGTGACAGTAAGCGCAAAATTCCAGGCGCAGAGTTCTCGGGAGCCGCCAACATGACCGCCTACGACACCAACAACATCTTCGCGAAGATCCTGCGCGGCGAGCTGCCCTGCTACAAGGTCTACGAGGACGACCACGTGTTCGCCTTCCTCGACATCATGCCGCGCGTCCCCGGCCACACGCTGGTGATCCCGAAGGCCCCTGCCCGCAACATTCTCGACATCGCGCCCGACGATTATGCCCATGTCGCCCGCGGCGCGAAGAAGATCGCACTCGCCGCGATGAAGGCCTTCAAGGCCGACGGCATCACCGTGCAGCAGTTCAACGAGCCCGCCGGCGGCCAGGTGGTGTTTCACCTCCACATGCACGTGATGCCGCGCCACGACGGCGTGGCGATGCTGCCACCCGCCAGCCGCAAGGAAGATGCCAAGGTGCTGGAAGAAAACGCGGCGAAGCTGATCGCGGCGTTGAAGGCGGGGTAGCCCCACAGCCTCCGTCATTGCGAGGAGCCCTTGCGACGAAGCAATCCAGGATCCCTCCGCGGAGGCAGTCTGGATTGCTTCGTCGCTTCGCTCCTCGCAATGACGACGGAGAGAGCGTGCCTATTCCGTCTCGAAATCGCCCTGCTGCGGCGCCGCCAGCGGGGTGAACTCGCACCGATCCGGCTTGATGTCGATCAGCGGCGTATTGTCGAGGCAGTCGAGCCCGCGCACCAGGATGGCGTTGCCCTCGATGCCGACCAGCTTCACGATCGACGTGCCGATCGGGTTCGGCCGCACCGGCGAGCGCAGCGAGAATGTGCCCCGTGTCTTGTCGTTGTTCTTCGGACTCTGCAGGATGATGTCGCGGCGTGACTGGTCGAGCCAGTAGAGCACCTCGAGATTGCTGTAGAAATCGACGCCCTTGATGGCCGGCACGAACGGCTCGAAGATCTCGAGACGGCAGATCGGGCCATCCTGACGCCCCTGCCGTGGCGTCTCCATCCGCGAGGTCCAGGGCGTGCGGATGCGGCCGATGAAGATCAGGCCGGCATCCTCCGCGGGCGGCAGCTCGATGGCGACCTCGCCCTCGCGGAGTTCGTTCTTGCGAACCATATTTCCAATTCCTTGCTGTCGAGCCGTGTTTTAGCCCAACCACCACGTGCCGGCCAGCATGAAGACTTCGCCGGTCACGACGCCCGCAAAGATCGAGCGGCGGGTCAGCAGGAACACGACGAGACCGGCCGCCACCGCCCCATAGCGCAAACTATCAGGCACGCCGGCCAGCGCGCCCGGCGGCTCGACCACGATCTGGGCGATGACGCCGGCGAGGATGGCGGTGGCGACCGCCCGCACCCAGACCAAGAGCTCGGAGCCTTCGTCGATGCCGCCGCCGAACCACAGGCCCAGCATGCGCCAGATCTGGTTGGGAACGACGCCGGCGACGAACAGCACCGCCAGCGCATGCCAGTCGCCGATAAGCTGCGCCGAGCTCATGCGCGCACCTCCCGCCACCAATGCACGCCATAGGCGATCGTGCCGGCCACCACCCCGCTGACCAGGATATCGACGCCGGAGCTCAGCTTCGCGGCCAGCGGATACAGCACGATGCCAAGCACGAGTGCGACGACGTCGGCAACCTCGCGGCTGTTGCGCGCGGTCGAGAACAGGAACGACAGAGGCGTCAAGAGCAGGATCGCCGCGCCGAGCGTCTGTGTCAGATTGGCGGCGAGGAAATAGCCCACCGTGTTGGCAACGAGACAGACCGAGACGAGGCCGCAGCCGAGCCCGTGAACGAAGGCGATGCGCCGCTCGCGCGGCACCAGCGGCAGGAAGCGGTGGCATTCGACCCACAGCGTCACCGCCGTGAGATGCGCGGCAAAGACCAGTTCGCGCCGCTTGGTCGTCGGCGTGCGCATCAGCGGCAGCACCGAGACCACCATCGGAAACAGCCGGATAGCGCTGACGGTGACGGCAATCGCCGACTGGACGATGGTGGCGCCGGAGCCGAGCGTGGTGATCAGGATGATCTGCGCCGGCCCGGCCCAGACGAACAGCGTCGAGGCGAGCGCCCAGAGCAGGCTGAAATGGGTGTCATGCGCGAGCGCGCCGATGCCGAGATAGGTCACGAACAGCACGATGGTGAGGATCGTCTGCGTGATCGAGCGCAGGCCCCAGCCGAAGGCAAGCCAGGGGCTATTCCATTGCGGGGAATCGAGCGGGGGCAGCGCCACGGGAGTTTTGGTCGGGGTTACGGAATCGTGCCCGCATAACGCGCAATGGGGGCATCCGCGTCAAGGAAGCCCGCGGCGGAGCTGGCATGCGTAGCACCCACCGCTGTCATTCCGGGGCGCGCCGCTTGGCGCGAGCTATGGTGCGCAATTGCGCACCTGAGAATCCATCGGGCCGGAGAAATTGCTGTGCGATGGATTCCGGGCTCGCGCCCAAGAGGGCGCGCCCCGGAATGACGAGTCGAGAGAGACGCGCCCCCTACCCGCTTACACCCCTGTTCCTCAGCACGAAGCACGCCCCGCCGGCTTTCCGGATCCGGTTGCACAAATCATCCGCCTCGTTGCGCGTCTCAGTGCCGATGCGCACCTGGTAGAACGCGCGCGTGCCGCGGCTGCGCATCACCGAGGATAGCAGGCTCGGATCGCGCTCGCCGATCACCGCGCTCAGCCGCGTCACGGCACGCGAGTACATCGCCAGCGCCCTGTTGCGGTCGAAGCCGGCGGCGAGCTGGACGCCCCAGGCCTTGGCGGCCGCAAGCTCCACGTGCTGCTCGAGCTCGGCGACGAAGGCATTCGGTGCGCGCTTCAATAGCGCCATCAGATCGCGGCAGCTCGTCGGCGGTGAGCTTGGCGGACCCTTGCCGGTCGCTCCTGCCTTGGCCCAGGCATCGACGCTGGTGCCGGTGATGGCGTAGACGTAGTTGCGGGTCTGCTCCGGCATTCCGCCGGTCCCGGCGAGCCATTCCTGCACGCGCCGCGGGCCGGCATTGTAGGCCGCCGCGGCGAGGCCGAGATTGCCGAACTGGTTGCGCAGCTCGCTCAGAAATTCCGCCGACTTCGGCAGCGCCTGCACCGGATTGAACGGATCGAGCAGCCCGCGCTCGCTTGCCGTGCCCGGCATGAATTGCGCGATGCCCTGTGCGTGCTCGCCGCTGCGCGTCATGGGGCCGACCGCGTCGGCCTGGAAGCGGCTCTCCTGCCAGATCACCCGGGCGAAGAATTCCAGCGGGAGATTGGCATCGCGCGCCGCCGCCTCCACGATCAGGCAGATCGATTCCCGCGTATCGCTCTCGCGGGCGTCCTTCGGCTGCTCCGGCGGCTTCGCGGGTTCCTCGGCTTTCGGAGGCACGTCAGGGGCCGGCGCCTCCTCTGCCAGCGCCGGCGACAGCACGAGGGCTTGGCACAAGACAGCGATAACCCGAGCTATTTGCATGGCATCGACGTGACAGGACAAATCGGACCTTGACTTGGAACCCCAGCCAACTAGCAACAGACGGCAGTATCAACGCAGGTCCGGCCTGATGGTGACAATCTTTTTTGATCTCGACGGCACCCTCACGAACCCGAAACCGGGGATCACGCGCTCGATCCAGTACGCGCTGGCGCGGCTGGACGTCGCGGTGCCGAGCGAGGACGAACTGACCTGGTGCATCGGGCCGCCGCTGCATGCCAGCCTGAAGAAGCTCACCGGAACCGACGAGCTCGCCGACCGCGCATTGCTGCTCTATCGCGAGCGCTTCAGCGATATCGGCCTGTTCGAGAACGAGGCCTATGCCGGCATCGTGGACACGCTGACGACGCTTGCCGCGACCAACCAGAGCATGTTCGTCGCGACCAGCAAGCCCGCGGTCTACGCCAGGCGCATCGTCGATCATTTCGGCCTGAAGCCGTATTTCGAGCGCGTGTTCGGCTCCGAGCTCGACGGCACGCGCGTCGACAAGCGCGACCTGCTGCGCTATGCGCTGGACGAGACGAAGGTCGATGCCGGGAGCGCGATCATGATCGGCGACCGTAGTCACGATGTCATTGGCGCCCGCACCAACGGCATGACCGCGATCGGCGTGCTCTATGGCTATGGCAGCGAGGCCGAGCTGAAGGACGCCGGCGCGCATCACATCTGCGCCGCACATCCCGAATTGCTCGGCCATTGCGTCGCTTAGGCGTAGGCCGTCTTCGCGCGGCGACGCTCAGCTCGCCGCCGCCGCGATGTCCGTAGGCTCGACGGTATCGGCCGGCAACGCGAACTGCTCGACGCGCTGGTACCGCTTCTTGTTGAGCAGCAGCCGCGTCACGTCCGGGCGCGAATAATGCCCGGCCGGATCGGCGGCATTCTTGGCGACGCCGATGGCGCCGAGGTCGATCTCGGCAATCAGGAGCCCCTCCTGGTTCGGCGCGAGCTTGTCGCCGATCTGGCTGCCGTCGGGGCCGTAGATCGCGGCGAAACCGCCGCCGGCATGGAGCAGCGCGTGCTTGTCCGGCCGGTCGCAGAGCTCGTCGATCATCGCCTGCGACACCGTCGCGCAAGGCGCCAGCACGAAGCACGAGCCTTCCACCGCATAAACGCGCGAGGCGGCATTGTTGACCTCGGCCCCGAGCGCCGGCGCGAAGGGATCGTAGAGCGAGAAGCTCGGCCAGGCCGCGACATGCACCTGCTCGTTCTGGGCATACATCGCGTATTTCGACAGCGGCTGCAGATGCTCCCAGCAGCACAGCGCGCCGAGCCGGCCGATGTCGGGCCGCGCGTGCACGGCAAGGTCGCTGCCGTCGCCCTCGCCATAGACAGTGCGCTCGGCATGGGTCGGCCGCAGCTTCCGGCGTTTGGCGATGGTCTCGCCGTCGGGCCCGATCAGCCATTGCGCCAGATAGAGGCTGCCGCCGTCGCGCTCGGACAGGCCGATCACGGCGGTGAGCTTGGCCTTGCGCACGGCATCGCGCAGCCGTTCGGCCTGCGGGCTGTCATAGGCCAGCGAATTGTCGAAATAGCGCTGCACGAAGCCGCGGCCGATCGCCCAGGCCGGCGAGTCCATCCAGATATGCCAGGGGTAGCCGGGAATGAAAGCCTCCGGGAAGGCGATCAGCTTGGTCCCCTTCTCGGCGGCCTCCCTGATCAGCGCGACCGACTTGTCGATCGAGGCGTCGAGGTCGAGCCAGGCCGGCGCCGCCTGCACCACCGCCACCTTGTATTTCGGATGTTCGATGCCCATTGCCGCCTCCCTGGCCGGTTGATCGGAAGCCATCTCCGATGCAGTCTATTTGGCCAAGCCGGGCGGCCGGGCGCTCGACCACCGCGGAACAAAAACTCGACTGGGAAGGGACCGTCGGTCGGTACGGGATTTGCCTCCGGCGGGCTGGATCCCCGGCGATTTTGCGGGATGTGAAAGGGAGGCTGTCCAGATGACAATCCAGTTCACGACAGACGGCAGCCCCGGCTATCGGCGGCTCGCCCTCTGGCAGGAGATCGTCTGCGACGTCTTCGTCGGCCTCGACTGCAAGTCCGACCTCGGCAGCGCCTTTCGCGGCTCGGTCACGCAGGCTTCGCTCGGCAAGGCGGCATGCTCCGAAGTCTGCTCGGACCGCCAGCACGTGTTCCGCACGCCCTCTCGCATCGCGCGCTCGGACCAGGATTTTGTTCTCATTGCACTCGGCAATCGCGGCAGCGGTGGTGTTGTGCAGGACGGCCGGGAGACCGTGATCCATCCCGGCGAGTTCGCACTCTATGACACCACGCGTCCGTATGAGCTGAAGTTCAACGACGCCTTCACGCAGACCATCTTCAAGGTGCCGCGCGAGATGCTGCGGCGGCGGCTCGGCGGCACCGAGACGCTGACGGCGATGTCGTTCGGGGCCGACGCGCCGCTCGAGCGGCTCGCCTATGATTTCATCTTCCGGCTTTGCCAGAGCGCGGACGGGCTGTCCCCGGACACCGCCGCCGCGCTGTCGGAGCAGGCGGTCGATCTGCTCGCCATGGCTTTGAGCGAGCGGCTCGGCAGGACATCGCTGCCGTCCTCGACCCACCGCTCGGCCCTGCTCTACCGGTTGAAGACGCACATCCGCGCCCACCTCGCCGATCCCGACCTTTCATTGTCGGAAACCGCGGCCGCGCTCGGCATTTCGCCGCGCTACGTCAACGACCTTCTCGCCGACGAGAACACCTCCTTCCAGCGCCATGTTCTTGCCCAACGCCTCGCCCGATGCCGGCGCGACCTCGCTTCGCCCGTGCTCGCCCATCGCCACATCAGCGAGGTCGCATTCGGCTGGGGCTTCAACGACCTCTCGCATTTCGGCCGCGTCTTCCGCGAGCATTTCGGAATGTCGCCGCGCGACTTCAGGCAGAGCCAGTTGCGGCACTGACACCCGTCAGCCATTACCTTAAGCCTTCGTCTCGGACGAAGGCAATGCTCGCCAAGTCCAGATTGTCTTGCCACCTCGCGTGCCTCAGGCTGGCACGCATGAGGACTCAGTCAACAATAAGCGGATCGGAACTACTGCTCAGCGTAATCGCGATCCGGCTCGCGGTGTTGGTCGTGGTAGGCTGGAGCCTGACGCTCTTGCCGCGGCAGGTTCACAACAGCGAAACTGCTTGCTTCCCCTCACCCTCGGAAAAGTTCGAGGCGCAAGCAACAGCGAAGTTGACCGGCTCGCGCCTCGCCGATACTGGGTTCGATGACATGCGCCTGCACGATTAGGGCGTGAGCGCATCGCTGGGAGACGCCACCCGGGCCTTCATTGCCTCACTCATGGGAAGCTGGAGGTTTTGTCCCTTGGGCGGGATCGGCGCCTCGAACCACTTGGCATAGAGCTTGTCGAACGCACCGGATGCCATCTTCTCCTTGATCGCGGCATCGACCAGCGCCTTGAACTCCGGATCGTCCCTGCGGATCATCAGCCCGTAATAGGACGGCGCGTAGGTCGCCACCAACATGCGGAACACCTTAGGATTGGACGCGTTTGCGACCAGCCCGGCGATCAGGATGTCGTCCTCGAACCACGCTGTCGCTCTTCCCGTTTCCAACATCAGCAGCGACTCGGCATGGTCCTTGGCCTGAACGATCATCACATTCAGCTTCTGATCGTCGATAATCTTCTTGGCAACCGCGAAATTCAGCGAGCCCTGCGTGATGACGACCGTCTGCCCGTCGAGGCCTTTCGGCTCAGTCACCCCTGAGGCGGCGGATACCAGCCAGCGCGGCGATGCCACATAGGTCGCAACGGAAAACGCGACCTGCTTCTGCCGTTCGGCGGTGTTGGTCGTGCTGCCGCACTCGACGTCGATCGTGCCGTTCTGAAGCAATGGAATGCGGTTGGACGCATTCACCGGGACGTAGTCGATGCCCAGTTCCGGCCGCCGCAGCGCGATCCTGATCTTGTCGGCCACCGCTGAGCAGAGATCGAGTGAAAGCCCGGTGGGCTTCTGATCCGATCCAAGATAGGCGAATGGAATCGAAGCCTCGCGATAGCCGAGGGAGATCTTGCCGACCTCCTTGATCTTGTCGAGGGTCGGACTCGCGGCCTGCGCTGCCGGCATCTGGAACAGGGCGAGCGACGTGGCGGCAAGAACGAGCCTGGACGAATGTCTGCGGATCATGTCAGCCTCCGGACTGTGCTCAAGCGGCGGGGTTTCGCGACAGCTCGTCGAGGCTTTCCCGCAAGGCGCGATCCAGGATATCGACGGCGCGGTCGATCTCCTCGGACGAGACGGTGAGCGGCGGCGCGATACGCCATACCGATCCGCGTTCGGGCCGGCGGCGTATGTTCATGCTCAGCCCGTATTCGAAGCACTTCTTGGTCGTCAGCCCGCCGAGCTGATGAGCCGCGCGCCGGCTGTTGCGATCGGTGACGAGCTCGACGCCGAGCAGAAGGCCCATGCCCCTGATGTCGCCGATCTGCTCGTATTTCTGCTGGAGCCCTTCGAACCGGCCACGCAGATAGCTGCCCATGACGTTGGCGCGCTCGACGAGCTTCTCCTCGGTAATCACGCGGAGCACCGCGAGCCCGACCTCCGCCAGCAGCGGGTCGGAGACGTGACTGGTGTAGTAAGTGAAGTGATCGTCGTGCAGTTTTCTCTCGATCGCTTCGGTGGTCGAGACCGCCGCGAGTGGCAGCCCGCCGCCGAGCGTCTTCGACATTGTCATGATGTCGGGCACGACGCCGAAATATTCCGATCCTGTCTTCTTGCCGATGCGCCCAAACGCGGTCTGGGCCTCGTCGAAGATCAACAGCATGCCGCGTTCGTCGGCGGCCTTGCGTAGCGCTTCCATGAAGGCTTTCGGCGGCACCAGCACGCCGCCGGCGCTGATCACGGGCTCGGCAATGATCGCAGCCCCCCGGCCGCTCGACTGCATGTCGAACATTTTGAGCGCGAGCTCAAGATTGGCGAGCGCGGATTCTTCGTCGCTGCCCTTCGCGATATAGGGCCGATAGGCGTTCGGCTCGGGGATCACGAACACGCCGGGCGGCGGCACGCCATAGCCTTTGCGATCGCTCGCCATCGAGACCGAGGCCGCGCCGCCGGTGATGCCGTGCCAGGAGCCGCCGAGGACGAGCACCTCGTAGCCGCCGGTGTACATCTTGGCCATCCGAAGCGCGACTTCGGTCGCTTCCGAACCGGTGTTGATGAAGATCGAGCGCTTGAGGTCGCCGGGCAGCCAGTCCTTCGCCAGCACCTGGGCAAGCTCAGCGACGACTTCGGGTATCATCCCGCTGAAGAGATGGAAGGCCTTCTTACCCGCCCGCTCCACCGCCGCGACGATGGCGGGATGGTTGTGGCCGATCGTCGCGCACATCTGCCCCGAAGTGAAATCGAGATAGTCGCGCCCGTCGCTGTCGGTAACGATCGTCCCCTTCGCGGAGGTGAAGAGGTTCTGGAACACGTCTCCGCCGTACCGGACCAGAAATTCATCGGCGGCATGTTTCAGCGCTGAAGTCATGGGGGTCTCCTCGGGCAAGCGGCATCCGCCGCACGGCTCCGCGGCGCGGCGATGCGGAGTCCGCTCACCGGTCTCGGGTCGGGTTTCGGGCACGAAGCTGTTGCGTCGGGGCGTTCGCGGTACGAAACTTGCCCGTGCAACAGGGAAATTCGTACCGGGCAGGCATGATGGGCGCCAGTTCAAAAAACTCAGCGGCCGATGAGCTGGAGTCAACGGAGCGGTCGCGAATGCCGCCGCTCAAGGCACTGTCAGCGTTCGAGGCAGCCTCGCGTCACGGCAGCTTCAGCCGCGCCGCCGAGGAGCTCGGGGTCACGCCCTCGGCAATCAGCCACCACATCCAGAAGCTCGAAGACTTCCTTGGCGTTCGCGTGTTCTCGCGACATGCCGGCCGCGTGGTGCTGACCAATGCCGGTCGGCTCTATGCCGGCGAAATCGAGCGCGCGTTCGGTACGATCATGGGCGCGACGCGGCTGGTAGCGCCGCAATCGCAGCGCAATCATTTGTTCATTGCGAGCGGCCCGAGCTTTGCCGCCAAATGGCTTCAGCCGCGGATCGGCAATTTCATCGGCCAGCATCCGGAGATCGGGATCAGACTGTCGACAATCGCCGACTTACGCGACCTCGAAACCATCCGCTTCGATCTCGCCATTGCCTATGGGCGCCCGCCGGTTGTGAACGACAGGCAGATCGAGCCGCTGCTCGCCGAGCGCTTGCGGCCGCTCTGTAGCCCACGGTTGATCGAACAGCTCAATCTGCGCGAACCCGCCGATCTCGCCCGCGCCACGCTGATCCATTCCTCCAACGCGCTGACCTGGACCGACTATCTGCGCAAGGTCACCGGCGCGAGCATCAAGCCGCGCCATGAATTGTGGTTCGACCGCTCCACCATGGCCATCGACGCGGCGGTCGAAGGTCTCGGCGTCGTGCTGGAGAGCGAAATTCTCGCCGCCGAGGAGCTCGACAAGGGCACGCTCGTTGCGCCGTTCCACCAGCCCGAATTCGAAGTGGAGACGATCTCCTACTATCTCGTGCGATCTGCCGAGGCGAAGGGGCGCAGCCATGTCGGCGCGTTCGAGGCCTGGCTGCGCGCAAAGATCTCGGCAGCGAACTTGCAGACGACAAGCGTGGCCTAGCAAATACGAACCGCGCAAAGCAGAGCCGCCATGTGCACGCGCAATGGTGCGAGGTGCCCGCTTGCGCTAGCTTCGGCACCAAGGCCGCACCGATCAACCGGCGGCTAGCCGAGGAGCAAATCGATGGAATACCGACGCTTGGGCCGGTCAGGCCTCATGGTGCCCGCTCTCAGCCTTGGCACCGGCACCTTCGGCGGCGTCGGCCGCCTCGCTGCGTGGGGGACCACGGACGCGACCGAAGCGCGGCGCCTCTTGGACATCTGCCTCGAAGCCGGCGTGTCGATGTTCGACACCGCGAACGTCTATTCGCTCGGCGAATCCGAGCGCGTGCTCGGCGAAGCCATCAAGGGCCGCCGCGACAAGGTGCTGATCTCGACCAAGGCCACCTTCCGCTTCGGCGACGGCCCCAACGACATCGGCTCGTCGCGGCAGCATCTGCTCGCCGCCATCGACGGTTCGCTGCGCCGGCTCGGCACCGACTACATCGATCTGTTCCAGCTTCACGGCTTCGACGCCTTCACGCCGCCCGAAGAGGTGCTGTCAACGCTCGACGTGCTCGTGCGCGCCGGCAAGATCCGCTATGTCGGCGTTTCGAATTTCTCGGGCTGGCACCTGATGAAGTCGCTCGCACTTGCCGACAAGCACGGCTTTCCGCGCTACGTCGCCAACCAGACCTATTATTCACTGATCGGGCGCGACTACGAATGGGAGCTGATGCCGCTCGGCCTCGACCAGGGCCTGGGCGCGGTGGTCTGGTCGCCGCTCGGCTGGGGGCGCCTCACCGGCAAGATCCGCCGGGGGCAGCCGAAGCCCGAGGTGAGCCGCCTGCCCAAGACCGCCGAGTTCGGCCCGCCCGTGCCGGACGAGCACGTCTATCGCGTCGTCGAGGCGATCGACGAGGTGGCGAAGGAAACGGGAAAGAGCGTGTCGCAGATCGCGCTGAACTGGCTGCTGCAGCGTCCCACGGTGTCGACGCTGATCATCGGCGCGCGCAACGAGACGCAGCTCCGCGAAAATCTCGGCGCGGTCGGCTGGTCGCTGACCAAGGACCAGATCGCAAAGCTCGATGCGGCGAGCAAGGTGACGCTGCCCTATCCCTATTGGCACCAGAGGACGACGTTCACCGACCGCAACCCGCCGGCGGTGTAGGACCCTTGAGCTGCATCAAGCGCGCTGGCGTCGGCCGTGACACAGTGCGGCCGTCGCGAGGCCACGATGCGTCGATCCGCCATGAAGGCTCTGTTCACGGTCCTCAGTCTGAGCCGCGCCGCACCGGCATTGCTGGCCGTTGGCGTTCTGTGGAGCACCGCGAGTCAAGCCCTGGAGGCTGACCAGCGGCGCGCGGAAGCATTGCTGCAGCGGATGTGTGCGGAGTGCCATGCGGTCGGCAGGACGGGCGCGAGCCCAAACGAGTTGGCACCGCCTTTCCGGAAGCTGGGTGAGAACAAGCTCTATGACCCCGGTTTCACGCAGCGCCTCCAGGACGGCTACAGCAGCATTCACCGCGCCATGCCGACGGCCCGATTCGGCCGCGGCGACGCCGAGGCCGTGGTAAGCTACCTCCGGGCGATTCAGGAGCCGCGGAAGCCGAAATAGGAGCCGAAGCGGCCGCCGCCTTGGCTGGAACCATCCCGGGTCGGACCAAGTTGCGGACCAGCAACCGCCTCTCAACCGAACGCGGCTCACGATGTCGTCCACCACGATCGAGCATGTCGACGGCCTGCCGCAGCCGCAGCGCAACCAGGCGGTGCTGACGATTGCGCTCGGCATCATCATGGCGGTGGTCGACAGCGCCATCGCCAATGTCGCGCTGCCGACGATCGCGGCCGACTTGGACGCGAGTCCGGCCTTCTCGATTTGGATCGTCAACGGCTACCAGCTCGCGATCACGATCTCGCTGCTGCCGCTGGCCTCGCTCGGCGAGATCGTCGGCTATCGCCGCGTCTATCTGGTGGGGCTGGTGCTGTTCACGCTGGCGTCCGCATTGTGCGCGCTGGCGCATACGCTGCCGCTGCTGACGGTGGCGCGCATCATCCAGGGCTTCGGCGCCGCCGGCATCATGAGCGTCAATGCGGCGCTGGTGCGCTTCACCTATCCGCGCAATCTGCTCGGCCGCGGCATCGGGCTCAACGCGCTCGTCGTCGCCTTCTCCGCCGCAATCGGCCCGACGCTCGCCGCGGGCATCCTCGCGGTCGGAAGCTGGCCCTGGCTGTTCGCCATCAACGTGCCGCTCGGCGCGGTGACGCTGCTGATCGGCCTGCGCAGCCTGCCGCATACCAAGCCCGCCGGCCGTTCCTTCGACTGGCAGAGCGCTTGCCTTTCCGCGATCACGTTCGGCGTCGGCATCGCGGCGATCGACAGCGTCGGTCATGGCGAGGCCGCGATCACCTGCCTGATCGAGTTCGCCGTCGCCATCGTCGCCGGCGCGCTTCTGATCTGGCGCGAAACCCACATGACCTCGCCGCTGCTGCCGGTCGATCTGTTGCGCATCCCGGTGTTCGCGCTGTCGATCGCGACGTCGATCGCCTCGTTCTGCGGGCAGATGCTCGCCTTCGTCGCGATCCCCTTCTATCTCCAGAGCCGCTTCGGCTATTCGGCGGTGCATATGGGGCTCCTGATCACGCCATGGCCGATCGCGCTGGCGTTCGCAGCGCCGCTCGCCGGCCGCCTGGTGGAGCGTTATCCGGCCGGCCTGCTCGGCGGCATCGGGCTCACGCTGTTCGCGTGCGGCCTTGCCGCGCTGGCCTTGTTGCCGGCGGCCCCGACGCCGTTCGACGTGATCTGGCGCATGGCGCTGGCGGGCGCCGGCTTCGGCCTGTTCCAGACCCCCAACAACCGCACCATGATCGCCGCCGCCCCGCGCGAGCGCGCCGGCGGGGCCAGCGGCATGCTGGGGACGGCGCGCCTGCTCGGCCAGACCACCGGCGCTGCGCTGGTGGCGCTGCTGCTCGGCCGCTATCCGGTCGAAGGCACCAGGCTGGCCCTCCTCGCAGGCGTCGGATTTGCACTCTGCGGCGCGGTCCTGAGCATGCTGCGGCTGTCCCCGGCCGGCGCGCGCGGCGCCGAGCACGTCCGCGTGCAGGACGATCAGCGCCTGCGCGGCGACTGACGGCATCCACCTTCCGGTCCCTGCCATTTCCGTGCACAACCCCTGCGTGACTTAACTATCCAGACCAATGACCTATTGCCCTCACGCTCCGGTTGCGCTTGATAGACGCGGGGAATATGGGGCAGTTCATGCGTTTATTGGGAATTGTGGCGCTCGGCGTCATGCTGGGCGGCTGCGCGTCTGTCACGCGCGGCACGACCGAGAACATCAGCATTTCATCGACACCTTCGGGCGTGGAAGCCGTCGTGAGCGGAATGGAGGTTCCGACCACCTGCACGACGCCCTGCTCCGTTGTCGTCAAGCGGAACGCCGACCTTTCGATCACCTTCCAGAAGGAGGGCTATGAACCGCAGATCGTGCCGCTCAGCCGGGACATACCGACGTCGGGAGCCGCCGGCTTCGCCGGCAATCTCCTGCTCGGCGGCGTCATCGGCATGGGCGTCGATGCAGCGACGGGGGCGGCAACCGATCACAAGCCCAATCCCGTCATCGTGACGATGCAGCCGTCGGCCCCTGCCCGCGGCGCACGGCCAGCCGGCCCCCGCAAGCCGCGTCCGCCGGCGGCGACGCCCGAAGCCGGAACGTAAGGGCCGCACATCGCTTCAGAAACAAAAAGGCCGGCTTTACCAGCCGGCCTTTCGATTCATGATGCGCAGATCAAGCCTTGACCAGCGGGCCCTTCGAGATCGGCCCCTTCGAGCCGCCGGGACCGCCCGGCTTGGACTTGCCCGGCGGGCGCTTGCGGGCGCCGGGCAGCTTCTCCTGCTTCGGCGTGACCGGGCCCTCGACGAATTCGAAGCCGATCTTCTCCTTGGTCTCGTCGGCCTCGTCCTTGACCAGAACGACGCGGACGTGACCGCCGCCCTTGAGCTTGCCGAACAGCACCTCGTCGGCCAGCGGCTTCTTGATGTGCTCCTGGATCACGCGGGCCATGGGCCGCGCGCCCATCTGCTCGTCGTAACCATGCTGGACCAGCCAGGCCTTGGCGGGCTCGGACAGTTCGATGGTGACGTCGCGGTCGCCGAGCTGCGCTTCGAGCTGAAGCACGAACTTCTCGACCACGGTGCCGATCACCTCGACGCTGAGATGGCCGAACGAGACGATGGCATCGAGACGGTTGCGGAATTCCGGCGCGAACTGCCGGTTGATCGCCTCGTGGTCGTCCCCTTCCCGCTTCGAGCGCGTGAAGCCAAACGCCTGCTTGGCGAGATCGGACGCACCCGCATTCGTGGTCATGATCAGGATCACGTTGCGGAAGTTGACCTGCTTGCCGTTGTGATCGGTGAGCCGGCCGTGATCCATGATCTGGAGCAGCACGTTGTAGAGATCAGGATGCGCCTTCTCGATCTCGTCGAGCAGCACCACGCAATGCGGATGCTGGTCGACGCCGTCGGTCAGGAGGCCGCCCTGGTCGAAGCCGACATAGCCGGGAGGCGCGCCGATCAGGCGCGACACGGTGTGCCGCTCCATGTATTCGGACATGTCGAAGCGCAGCAGCTCGACGCCGAGGCTCGCCGCGAGCTGCTTGGCGACCTCGGTCTTGCCGACGCCGGTCGGGCCCGAGAACAGGTAGCAGCCGATCGGCTTCTCCGGCTCGCGCAGGCCGGCCCGCGCCAGCTTGATCGAAGCAGCGAGCGACTCGATCGCCTTGTCCTGGCCGAACACGGTGCGCTTCAGCGTCTGCTCGAGATGCTTGAGCACCTCGGCATCGTCCTTCGACACGCTCTTCGGCGGGATCCGCGCCATCGAGGCGATCGTGGTCTCGATCTCCTTGATGCCGATGGTCTTCTTGCGCTTGTTCTCGGCAACCAGCATCTGCGCCGCACCGGACTCGTCGATCACGTCGATCGCCTTGTCGGGCAGCTTGCGGTCGTGGATGTAGCGCGAGGAGAGCTGAACGGCAGCTTCGATCGCCTCATTTGTGTACTTCAGCCGGTGATAGTCCTCGAAGTACGGCTTGAGACCCTTGAGGATCGCGATCGCGTCCTCGACCGTCGGCTCGTTGATGTCGATCTTCTGGAAGCGCCGCACCAGCGCGCGGTCCTTCTCGAAGTGCTGGCGATATTCCTTGTAAGTGGTCGAGCCCATGCAGCGGATCGTGCCCGAGGCGAGCGCGGGCTTGAGCAGGTTCGAGGCATCCATCGCCCCGCCCGACGTCGCACCCGCACCGATCACGGTGTGGATCTCGTCGATGAACAGGATGGCGTTGGGATGCGCCTCGAGCTCCTTCAGCACCTGCTTCAGGCGCTCCTCGAAATCGCCGCGATAGCGCGTGCCCGCGAGCAGCGTGCCCATGTCGAGCGAGAACACCGTGGCCGCCGCCAGCACCTCCGGCACCTCGCTGTCGACGATGCGCTTGGCGAGGCCTTCGGCGATCGCGGTCTTGCCGACGCCGGCTTCGCCGACGAACAGCGGGTTGTTCTTCTGCCGGCGGCACAGTACCTGGATCGCGCGGTTGATCTCGGAATTGCGTCCGATCACCGGATCGATCTTGCCGTCGCGCGCCTTCTTGTTGAGGTTGACGCAATAGGTCTCGAGCGCCTCGCCCTTCTTCTTGGCATCCTCGTTGCCCTTGGCCTCGGCCTCCTCGTCGACGCCGCGAACCGGGCGCGCCTCGGAGACGCCCGGCCGCTTGGCGATGCCGTGGCTGATGTAGTTGACGGCGTCGTAGCGCGTCATGTCCTGCTCCTGCAGGAAGTACGCGGCATGGCTCTCGCGCTCGGCGAAGATCGCGATCAGCACGTTGGCGCCGGTCACCTCTTCACGACCGGAGGACTGCACGTGGATGACCGCGCGCTGGATCACGCGCTGGAAACCGGCGGTCGGCTTGGCGTCGTCGGCGCCATCGGTCACCAGGTTCTCGAATTCGGTCTCAAGATAGTTGACGAGGCTCGTACGGAGCTTGTCGAGATCGACGCTACAGGCGCGCATGACGGCGGCTGCATCGGAGTCGTCGATCAGGGAGAGCAAGAGATGCTCGAGCGTCGCGTATTGGTGATGACGCTCGTTTGCGATCGCCAGCGCACGATGCAGGGATTGTTCAAGGCTTTGGGAAAAAGTCGGCATTCGCGTCCTCTATGGCCCCCACCATCATGGTCGTGATCGCCCGGTCAGGCAACAACAACCTTTGTCACATATAGTTATACAAGACCGCGGCGAAAGACCGGTTCCGCGACTCGGCGACTCCACACTTTGGGACTTTTTGATGCAAAACCCGTTCCGATTGGGCGGCAGCGGCGCCGGCGCGGAATTCCGTCGTTTTGCCGACTGCGACACGCCTCGTGCGCACCGGCGTCACGCGACGCTTACATTGCGACCGACACAAGGGTCGGCATCAGACACACCGTCTACTTCTTTTCCATCACGCATTGCAGCGGATGCTGGTGCTTGCGGGCGAAATCCATCACCTGCGTCACCTTGGTCTCGGCGATCTCGTAGGTGAACACGCCGCACTCCCCGATACCGTGATGATGGACGTGAAGCATGATCTTGGTCGCGGCCTCGATATCCTTGTTGAAGAACTTCTCCAGCACATGGACGACGAATTCCATCGGCGTGTAGTCGTCGTTCAGGATCAGCACGCGGTAGAGGTTCGGCCGTTTGGTCTTGGGCTTGACCTTGGTGATGACCGACGTGTTCGGGCCCGACGGGCTGCCCGAACGGTTCTCGTCATTGCTCATGCGAGGAGCGGAGGCAGCGGCTGGCGCGGACAGGTCGAGTCTGGAAGTCAATTGCGGCATGGCTCAGGCGTTCAAATTCCCCACGGAAGCGAATGGCGGTCACCGCGCGACCCCGCCCTTCGGAGCCTGGCGCAGGCGCGCCGCCTTGTTGGATCGCCGCTCCCGACAGATCCGGTCCAAGCCGGATCGTTCGCCAGCAATATGGGCCTGCCCCCGGCCCGCCGCAAGCGTGCAAAGATCCCACCGACGGCCGCGGCAGTCCCGATTCCCGGTCCGGGCGATCCGGGGCAAGGTTAATCAATCCGGACCGGTTTGACAAAAATTTATGCCCGTACCGCTTAGAATCTGTTGACCAGGAACCAAGCCATTTAACACGATTGCGACGTTCCCCCGGGATACCCCGGTCTTCTACGGTGCGATTTACCAAGCCTTCAACGGCGTGGCGCGAAATCGGGCAAAACCACCGATCTCGGGGCTCGTCATGTTTCGCTCGCCGCTCGTCAGCCTGATTGGCCGACAGTTCGCCCGCTTCGCAGCGGCCGAGCAAGGCAATATCGCCATGGTCTTCGCGATCGCCCTGATCCCGGTGCTGAGCTTCGTCGGTGCCGCAATAGACTATAGCCGCGCCGTCCAGGCCCGCACATCCATGCAGGCGGCCCTCGACTCCGCCGCTCTGATGCTCTCCAAGGATCTGTCGACCGGCACCATCACCGCCTCGCAGCTCGGCACGAAGGCGCAGGCCTATTTCAACGCGCTGTTTACAGCTACGTCCGCCCTGCCCTCGGTCAGCGTCGCGGCCACCTATACGGCGAGCACCAGCATGGGCTCAACGATCCAGCTCACCGGAACTGGCACCTACACGACCACCTTCATGAAGATTGCCGGCTTTCCGACGCTCGACGTCGGCACCACGTCCACCAGCGCCTGGGGCAACGTCCGCATGCGCGTGGCCCTGGTGCTCGACAACACCGGCTCGATGGCCAGCGACGGCAAGATGGAGGCGATGCAGACGGCCGCCAAGAATCTGGTCGATCAGCTCAGCGCGCTCGCCAAGAATCCGGGCGACGTCTACATCTCGATCGTCCCGTTCGCCAAGGACGTCAACGTCGGCGCCGGCAACTACAACAAGAGCTGGATCGATTTCAGCGATTGGGATGCCGCCAACGGCAGCTGGAGCTGCACGTCGGGCAATTCCAACAATTGCAACAAATGGAAATGGACGCCGGCGAACCGCGATACCTGGACCGGTTGCGTGGTCGATCGCGATCAGGACTACGACACCAAGAACACCACGCCGACGAGCGGCAATGTGGGGACGCTGTTCCCGGCCGATCAGTACTCCTACTGCAGCACGGCCAGCTGGTCCTACCTGCAACCGATCATGCCGTTGAGCTACGACTGGGCCGCGCTCAAGAGCCGGATCGATGCCATGAAGCCCACGGGTAACACCAACCAGGGCATCGGCCTCGCCTGGGGTTGGATGACGCTGTCGACCGGCGATCCCATGAACGCGCCGGCCAAGGACACCAACTACACCTACAAGGACGCGATCGTGCTGCTTTCCGACGGTCTCAATACGCAGAACCGTTGGTACAACAACGCCGCGCAGATCGACGCGCGGCAGAAGAAGCTGTGCGACAACGCCAAGGCCCAGCCTTCCAACATCACGGTCTACGCGGTGCAGGTGAACACCGGCAGCGATCCGACCTCGAGCGTGCTGCAATATTGCGCCAGCAGCGCCGACAAGTTCTACCTGGTCACGTCGGCCAGCCAGACCGTATCGGTGTTCAAGGACATCGGCACCTCGCTGTCGAAGCTGCGCGTGGCGCGCTGACTGATCGACCGCGAGCAAACAAAAAGCCCGGCTGGTTCAGCCGGGCTTTCGATTCCAAGATGTCCTGAAACGTTACTGGGCGGCCGGGGTGAACTTCGACACGATGGTCTCGACCGGCTTGAACGCCTGCTTGGCGAGGTCGCTGTAGAGGCCGGCGATCTTCTGCGATTCCGCAACGAAGGTCTCGTAGGCGGAACGGGCGAAATCGGTCTGCGCTTCCATGGCCTTGTCCAGCGACTTCACGCCGGAAAGCTTCTCGACGAAGGACTTGGTGTCTTCGAACGACTTCTTGGTGTAGTCGCCATAGGCACTGGCGATCGCCTGGAAGCCGTGCTGCACCGAGGTCGCGGAAGCAACGCACTGCTCGAACTGCTCTTTCCCGTAGTTCTGAAAGTCTTCAACCTTGAACATTTCGGAATCCTTTTCCCTGGCTTTCGTCGGAAGCCCCGGCTCCCTGACTGTGCCCATAATTAGTGCAACGCACAAATAAGTCAAGAATATTTGTGCGGCGCACAAAATTCGACGCAAATCGAGGAGATTTCCGGGGTTTCCCGCAAGGTTTCCTTAAGCTTTTGGAAACCGCAGCCCCCTACCCTGATTCCCGGACGTGTTCAGCTTCCGAAGGCGATCGAAAGCCGTTTGAGAACATCACCTTAGCCAGAATAGCGGCTCAGGTCCAACGTCCCCCGCGGCGAACACCAGCGGAGGGACAGCCTGAGCAGGTAATGATCCCGGGTCCGTTGGGCACAATTTCGCCTCACGAGCCGGTGATCTAGTCAGAAACGGGGACGGGGTTCCATGCTTCGTAAAAACTTGTCTGCCTCGCGCTTGGCGCGGGTTGGCGTTTTTGGGCTTCTCACCATCACCAGCGCGGTCATCTTCACCATCGATGCCGCCGAGGCACGGCGCCATCGCCGGCACCACGCGCACCATCGGGTGCAGCGCGATGTATCCGAGAGCTCCAGCCCGAAATTCGCGTCCATCATCGTCGACGGCAATTCGGGTGCGGTGCTGCAGGCAAGCAGCCCCGACGCAATCCGCCACCCCGCCTCGCTGACCAAGATCATGACGCTCTATCTGCTGTTCGAGCGCCTCGAGTCCGGCAAGATGAAGCTCGACACCGAGATGCCGGTGTCCAAGCACGCGGCCGACCAGGATCCGACCAAGCTGAACCTGCGTGCCGGTCAGACCATTCGTGTCGAGGACGCGATCAAGGGTCTCGTCACCCGCTCCGCCAACGACGCCGCGGTGGTGATCGCGGAAGCGATCGCCGGCGACGAGGACGACTTCGCCCAGATGATGACGCGCAAGGCACGCGCGCTCGGCATGTCCAGGACGGTGTACCGCAACGCCAACGGCCTTCCCAACGACGAGCAGGTCACGACCGCGCGCGACCAAGCCACGCTCGGCCGTGCCATCCAGGAGCGCTTCCCGCGCTACTATCGGTATTTCGCGACCTCCACGTTCAACTGGCGTGGACAGTCGATCCGAAATCACAATCACCTGCTCGGCAGCGTCGAGGGCGTTGACGGCATCAAGACCGGCTACACCCGCGCCTCCGGCTTCAACCTCGTCACCTCGATGCGCCGCGGCAACCGCCACCTGATCGGCGTCGTGCTCGGCGGCCGCAGCGGCGGCTCGCGCGATGCCATCATGCGCAACCTGCTCGCGGAAAATCTCGACAAGGGCGCGACCGTCCACACCGTTGCCGCGGTCACCGAGCGCAACGGCGCCGATACCGCGACCGATGTTGCCGCCGCCTCGGATACGCCGCCGGCCCGTCACGCGCCGCAGGTCCAGGCCGCCGCCGCTCCTGCTCCCGAATCTGCCCCGTCTCGTCTTGCGGCCCGCCTGTCGACGTTGGCCGCCGCGACGGCCGCGGTGCCCCCGGCCCCGACCAAGCCGGAAATCAGCAAGCCTGAGGTTCGGCCGACGGAATCCAAGATCGAGCCCGCTCCGCTCACCAATGGCGTGATCTCGAGCCAGCCGCTCTCCATCATTCCCGGCTCGTCCGAGCCGATGAAGCCGGTCCGGGTCAAGACGGTTCAGGTCAAGGCCGGCCCCGTGAAGGTCGCCTCCGCCGCCCCGGCCCCGGTCCAGGTCCCCCCGCCGGTCACCCATGCCGTTCCGTCCCGCTCCGACGTCGCGGAAACCTCCGGCGCCGTCGTCGCCCGGGCCGACCTCATCAACAAGCCCGAGATCGTCAGCCAACCGGAAGCGCCGAAGGCCGAGATCGCCCGCACCGAGCTGCCGCGGCAGCCGGCCGGCTTCGGCACCGGCAACGGGATCCTCGGCGTGCTGCCGGCCGCAACGGCCGCCGCGCCCGCCCCGGCCGCTCCGAAGCTCGCCTCCGCCGATCCGATGCCGGTCCAGATGAGCCCCACCACCAAGCCTGCCGTCACCCACAGCGGTTGGATCGTCCAGGTCGGCGCGCTCGAGAGCGAGAACGAAGCCCAGCAGCGTATCGACGCCGCGCGCAGCTCGGCCCGCGGCCTGCTCAGCAAGGCCGATCCGTTCACCGAGCCCGTTGTCGCCAAGGACAATCGCAAGCTCTATCGCGCCCGCTTCGCCGGGCTCGAGCGCGACCAGGCCGAGGCGGTCTGCCGCACCCTGAAGCGCGCCGAGATTTCCTGCATCACCGTGCGCAACTGATCTGGCTTCCTGTTCCTGACAAAATGCCCGCGCCTTGCGCGGGCATTTTCGTTTTGGGCACGGGTTCGTGATGCAGACACGGTGGCGCGATCGCGACAAGGCCGTTCCGCGACAACCTCTCGTCAAGACTTTACGGTTAAAACTTTACTCAAGGGATCGACCACGCCGGAATGGCGGGCATCGGGGCGACGGCAGACAGAGCAAGCGGAGCTCACACGGTACGGGCGTTTGTGGCGTGGTGCCGGAGTTAGCCGTTATGCGTACGAAGCAGAGTATCCTTGGCCTCGTTTACCCGGGCAGCGAGATAGTTCGAGCCCCCCTGGTCGGGATGGAGTTTCTTCATCAGGGACTTGTGCGCCCGGGTGATGTCGTCACGCCCCGCGCCCGGCTGCAGGCCAAGGATCTGATAGGCCTCCTCCGCCGTCATTTTGCCGCTCGCCGCCGTGCGGCGCTGCCCCCCTGCCGCATCGCCCTGCGCGTTCTGACGCCAAGCGGGAAACCGGCGGTCCAGATAGCTTTCAAGTAAGGCCACGCTCTCGGCGTCGAAGGTCGGGACCATCGCCAGCAGGCTCGGAAGATCGAACTCGCCGAGATCACGCCCGGCGTGAGGCCCGGCGACGATCTGTCCGCCGAGCTGGCCGGAATCGTGGTCGAGCCGCATATCCAGAAATTGCGAGCGGACGCGCGAGCTCTGCCCTGACGCGGGCGCAGCACCGCCGCCGAACAGCCCGCCGATATTGCCGAAGCCGGCGTTTGCCAGCGGGCTCCAGCCCAATAACCCGGCGCCGAAAATCCCCAGCGGAATCGCCACCGCCAGTTCGCCGCGCAGGCCCGTGAATGCCGCGACCGCCAGCGCCAGCACGCCGCCACCAAATCTGATAGCGCGCGCCAGCACCGCCGGGTTG
This sequence comes from Bradyrhizobium sp. LVM 105, assembly GCF_003957705.1. Lineage (NCBI taxonomy): Bacteria > Pseudomonadati > Pseudomonadota > Alphaproteobacteria > Hyphomicrobiales > Nitrobacteraceae > Bradyrhizobium > Bradyrhizobium sp. LVM 105. The sequence goes on from NZ_QZMV01000006.1 coordinate 332,577, forward strand.
GCGGAGCGGAACATCTGGAGCAGCAGGTAAAGCGTGATAACGGCGACAGCGCCGGCGAGCAGAGTCATGGCAGGAATATAGTCGTCCTCGCGGCAAAATGCATGGCACACGCCGCGCCACGAGCCGGGACGGCGCTATTTCATCTGACTGATCAGCTTGGCCGCGCCGCTCGCGGACGTCGCCAATCTCAACAAGGCCGCGCGACCGCCGGCGGCATAGGCCGCGGCTGCCCGCAGCAGCTCACGCAACTGCGCGGCCGCACCTGGATCGAACCGGCACCAGGCACCGCCGGTGAGGCGCGCAATCTCGCGAAAGGCCTGCTCGGCGACCGCGTCATGACCTTCCTGAAACACGAACACGGGCACCTTGAGCATGCCGAGCTCGCCGGCCCTGGCGCAGAGCTCGTCGACGTTCTCCTCCATGGCATCGCCGACGAAGACGACGGCCCGCACGCCCGACGCGATCGCTTCGCGTCGCGCCTCCGTCAGCACCTTGCCGATCTGGGTATCGCCGCCGCGGCAATCGATCTTGCTCATCAAAGCCGCAAGCCTGGTGCTGTCGGAGATCCACCCCGTGGCGCGGCACTCGTTCAGACCGCGATAGTAGACCAGCCGGATATCCAGGCTGCCGAGCGCCGCGGTCTCGCGAAACATGTCGGCCTGAAGCGCGCAGGCCATGTCCCAGGTGGGCTGCCGGCTCATCGTCGCATCCAATGCGAAGATCAGCCGCCCCTTCGCGCCGGGCGCATGGGGTGACAGCGCTCGCGCCTTGGCGACGAAAGCGGCGATGTCATCCGCGGTCGACGTTCCGGCCTGCGGCACCGCGCCGCCGGCTTGCGCCGGGACGGCATCGCCGCCGCGCGGCTTGATGGGTTCGCCCGACATCTCTTGACCCTTACGTGGGCGGTTAATGTGGTCAGCGCGGGCGTGCTGGTCAATGTGCAAAGCCCCCGCGGACGGAGCCGGCGGGGGCCTTGAGAATGAGACGGACGACGAAGGGCGTCAGCTCTTGACGCATTAGCCCTTGGCAGGCGCCATCAGCGCGACCGGACCAGGCTCGAGGACGTTGGGCGGCGACGATTGCGTATCGACCGGTGCGATCTCGCTATCGGTCGCGCTCAGGAATTTGTCGAGCATAGTCTGGATCGAGCTCTTGGCCACATCCGGACCAGTGTCGCGCATGTCGTTATGCTGGAATTCGGTCTTCACGACCTGAATGCCCGCCTTCTCGCATTCCTCGTCGGTCGGGATCACGCCCGCATCGGCCTTGAACTGCGGATCCTGCGAGCGGAACGAGAGGATCTTGAACTTGCCGGCAGTGACGAAGGGCACGCGCAGATTGTCGAGCGTGACGACCTTCTTGACCTCATCCGGATATTGCTTGGCGAAATACATCGTAATGTCGCCGCCCATGGAATGGCCGACCATCGTCACCTTGGCGTAGTCGGCATTGGGCTGAACCTTCTTCAGCTCCTGCATGGCGAGATGGATGTTGGCAACGCCGCGCAGGATCTGCGGCAGCCGGCCGACATAGAGCTCGCCGGGTTTGGTGACCATCGGAGGATCAGTCGGCAAATCGTGCTGCGGGCTGACGACCATGTAGCCGCGCGCAGCGAAGATGTTGGCGAGGAAGCCGTATTCGGTGTTCTTGACGGTATTGCCGTGGTTGATCACCGCGACCGGCAGCGTGATCATGCCGGCATTGGCCTGCATTTCCTTGTCGCGGCGCACCGCGATTTGGACGGGCACCGGACGGTTGTCGCGGGAGGCGTCGTAGAAGGTGATGGTCTCGTGCTTGATCGCCCACTTGCTCGCCGTGAAATAGGCGATGCCGCAGAGAGCACTGACCGAAACCAAAACGGCAATTCCACGCTTCATTTTCGTCCTCAGCCTCAGGCGCTTGTGGCCTGAATCCCTGTTGAAAATCGTGTTCTCCGGGGCTCTCCGTCCCCTTGTCGCCTATCGCTAATATATGTCACAGGCGCGTGACAGGAAGGCCAAATATTGTGAACCTGCAGCCCTTTCGTTGTGCGGCGCACACGTTTTCTGAGCACCCTGTTATCCGGCCGCTACGTCAGGATGCAGCTTACCATCCGACGCAACCGGACCCGTTCGGGTTCAATTTCACGGTAAACGCAGAATAAAAACGGCCGAGCGCGATCGCGGTTCCAGAGGAATCCGGTGCGGTCAGATCGATGGGAAGTAGCAGTATACCGCCTCAGGCGCCCAGGATGTCGTGGACTTCGAGCGGCTTGTCGACCTGGTTGAACCACTCGGCCCGGTTCGCGGCGCGGCGGCGGCCGCGCTCGTCGAGCGGCAGCTTGAGCTGACGCAGCAGGCTCGTCACCTCTTCCCGGGCGGTGAGATGGCCGAGATTGGGCCGCATGCCGAGCGTGGCCTCGTCGATCTCGTCGAGGGCGGTCAGGCCGCGCGGGAAGAATTCGCGATAGACGACGCGCTCGGCGAAGCCATCGACGTAGCGGAAGCCGAGCCGCAGCGACAGATCCTTCAGCCCCTCGGCGACCAGCTGCTTGTTGCGCGAGCCGAGCATCGACAGGCGGTTGCGCACGACGATCCAGTCGGTGGTCGAACCGTCCAGCTGGCGGCGCTTGCGCCGGACGTCGCGCACCATTTCGGCGTAATGGCTCTCGCCGGTCACCGCGTAGCTCGCGGGATCGACGGTGCCGAGCACGTCGAAATCGAGGAAGCTGTCGTTGATCGGCGTGACCAGCGTGTCGGCCATCGAATGCGCAAGCCGCATCAGGTAGCTGTCGGTGCCCGGCGTATCGATCACGATGAAGTCGAAGCTGCTCTCGACCACCGAGACCGCCTCCATGAACTGCTGGAACTCGGAATTCTCGTTCTCGGCGATCTGCATGGTCTCGCCGAGCTTAATGCAGCGATGCACCGGCAGTTCGAGGTCCAGCTTGGTGCGGCGCGCCCAGGCGGCGCGGTTGTTGATGTAGTGGGTGAAGCTCTGCTGACGGCAGTCGAGGTCGATGGTGGCGACGCGCTGGCCTGCCTTCAGCAGCGCAACGGCGATGTGCAGGGCGGTGGTCGACTTGCCGGAGCCGCCCTTCTCGTTGCCGAGCACGACTACATGCGCCGAGCCGGATTGGCCTTGGCTAGCCTGCACAAGCATGGCGATCCTCAACACCCCTGATGAATATCTTCGAGTTGGCCGCGTCTGCGGTCAAGTGAAATGCGTGACAGGTCATGCAAATCGTATTGCGCCGTTCTTCATCATGAATCGCGGCGCCAATCTTCGTCTGTGATCCAGCCCATAATGCCGCGATGTCGTGCGCGGCCTTGCGCGGGATGCTGTGCCGCATCCGGGTGCATGGCGTCCATGATCGCTGCTTGTTAAGGTTAGTCCTCCCGGGCGCAGATCGCGCCGCACCGATTCCCAACCCTGCCGAGTCTCGATGTCATCAAGCCCCTTGATCGCCCGCACGGTCCCAACCTTGCGCCGCGCCCTCGACAATCTTCGCAAGCGAAAGGCCACGATCGCGCTGGTCCCGACCATGGGGGCCCTCCATGACGGGCATGTGTCCCTCGTCCGCCTCGCCAAGCGGCGCGCCAGCCGCGTCGTCGTCTCGATCTTCGTCAACCCGACCCAGTTCGCCCCGACCGAGGATTTCGGCGCCTATCCGCGCACCTGGAAGGCCGACATCGCCAAGCTCGCGGCCGAGGATGTCGACATCGTCTGGCATCCGGACGTCAAGGCGATGTATCCGGAGGGCTTCGCCACCCGCATCGTGCCGGAGGGGCCGGCGCTCGCCGGCCTCGAGGATCGCTTTCGCCCGCATTTCTTCGGCGGCGTCGCCACCGTGGTCGGCAAGCTGTTCACGCAGTGCCGGCCGGACTTCGCGATCTTCGGCGAAAAGGACTTTCAGCAATTGCGGGTGGTGACGCAGATGGCGCGCGACCTCGACCTCGGCGTCAAGGTGATCGGCTCGCGCACCGTGCGCGAGCGCGACGGACTCGCGATGTCCTCGCGCAACGTCTACCTGTCGGCCGAGGAGCGGCAGACCGCTCCCATGCTCTACCGGGCCATGAAAGAGAGCGCGCGGCGGATCAAGGCCGGCGATGCCATCGCGCCGGCGATGGCCGGCGGCGCCGAGATGATCAAGGCGGCGGGCTTTGCGCTGGACTATTACGAGCTCCGCCATGCCGAGACGCTGGCACAAGTCGCCTCGCGCAAGGACGGCCCGTTGCGGATCCTGGTGGCGGCCAAGCTCGGCAGCACCCGGCTGATCGACAATATCGCGGTTTAGAGCAGCCCCAGATCGCGCAATTCGCGCCGCATCGGCTCCGGCATCGCCGCGATCGAGCCGGCGGCGGACCTGCCGAGATCGGGCGGCACGGAATCCTCCGTGAGATAGCGCCAGCCCTGGAACGGGCGCATCGGCCGCGGCGATACCGAGATCACCTTCGGCTGCATCACGATGCGGCAGCGCCCGATACCGTCCTTGTCGCGGAACGGCTCGATGCCGATGATTTTTTCCCGCGCGGCGATCTCGCCCTTGATCACCCAATAGAGCGACCCGCCGGCGAGGATCTCGGCGTCGCGCTTGGGCACCATGCGGGTGATGTGGATGTGGCGTTGCGGCAGACCCTTCTTCTTGGCGGTCTGCATCCGTTCGGCGACCCACTCCTTCAATTCCTTGACGGAGTCGCAGCCGACGGCGAGCTTGATCAGATGTAGCGGCATGGCTCAGCATTAGCCGGGCAACACCGCATTTGGAATGCCGAACTATTCGTTATCCGCAGCCGCGGGAGCCGCCGCGGTCGCCGGCGGGGGCGCGAGCGGAACCGGTGCTGTGGTGGCCCGCGCAGCCTTCGGGGCCGGCGGCCGCTTCGCAGCAGGCGCCGCAGGCGCTGAAGCCTGTGCCGAGGCAGCTGCCGGCGCGCGCGAAGCGGCCGACGCTGCCGCCGCGTTTGCCGGCGGCGCGGCCTGCCGCGCCGTCGCCGCGGGCTCCGGATTCATGATGCTGACCGGCGGCGTCGACGAGGAACTCGGGAACTCGGCATTGGTCGGCTTGCCCGTCGGCATCGAGGGCGGCAGACCCGCGAGCGCCGCATTCGGCGGCAGCGCCGCTGCCGCCGCCGTCGCCGGCGCATTCCAGGTCGGCGCATGGCGCGCGACCAGCACGTCGTAGAGATGGGAATCCATGTTGGCAGCGACCTGCTGCTGGTCGGTCAGCGAGCGGAACGCGGCACACTCGAACTGGGTACAGCCGTCGCGCACGACCAGCACCTGCGCCACCAGGCCGTAGCGATCGCGCTCCAGCGCCTTGCGCAGCGCTTTGATGTCCGCCGTCAGGCTCTTGTCGGCAGTCGCGGCATCGCCGAGCGCCATCAGCCGGTCGATCCGGGCCGCGGTGTAGGACACGGCCGCGGCCACCGCATCCGGCGAGCCGAACAGCGCCCTTTCGCAGCCGATGGCGACCGCATCGCCGGCGAGATCGTCAAGGCAGGACAGTGCCGGCAGGCTGGCGACGACCGCGCCCGGCGCGCGCGCCTCGGCCGGCGCGTCCGACCCCAACGGGCCATAGACGCGCACGGTGGCAGCTCCGGCGATCGCAATGGAGAGCAGCGTGATCACGGTCAGGGCGCCGTTGGCGACCGATCTGTCGGCGCGCAGCAACGTGATCAGCAGGATCAATCCGAAGAATCCCGCAGCGGCCAGCGTCATCCACATCGGAAAGGCCGGTGAGCGCCAGATTTGGTCGAGCGAAGTGGCCCATGCCCAGTTCATGCGCGACGTCCCCTCACGCGAGCAGAGAGCGAATGGTCAAGCGAGCACCGCTAATCGGCAACTGCCCCGGCCCACCTTTTGGAGGTGAAGCGGGCCTTTTGACGGCGGCAGGACACTATTCGCTGATGGCAGCAATGCGGGATGCGTCAGCCTTCAGGAGCGCGAGCTGGCTTCAGGACAGCGCGAGCTGGCTTTCCTTGGCGACGCGTTCGAAGGCTTCGGTCGAGCTCTTGATCCGATATTGGCAATCGTCGCCATCGGTCGGCAGCAGACGGATGATTTCATACGCGCCGCTGGCGGCGGGGCGCGCGACGTTGCTGGCCGTGAACAATACGCGCGTTCCAATCGGGAATTTGTGCTTCAACACCCTCTCCATCACTCCAAACAACGCCTGCCTCGCCCATGGTCCCACTACGACGGCCGGCCGGAAACCCATGTGCTTTATAGCACGCGACCCGTGGTTTTGGCCAGCGCCATGCCCGCATGGCAAGCGCCTATATTTTGCAGTCTTTTCAGAATGATAGGACCGGAACCGGCGGGCCGATGATACCGGCGGGGGCCGCTCGTTCAGACAGCTTGTCGCAGCCCCTGACGCCATGGCCCCCGGTCAATTTCCGGCCATGCGCCGCCGGCCGCCACAGGGGCCAGCGGGCCTCGGGCAGCCCGCGGTGATCAGGCGTCCTCGAACTTGGCGATGACAAGCGTTTCGGCCAGCCCGTCGCGGGTCCATTCCTGGAACGCCGGCAGCGCCATCATCGTCTCCATGTAGGCCTTGGTGTCCGGCGCAACCTCGATCGCGTAGGTACGCAGGCGGTGCACGACCGGTGCGTACATCGCGTCCGCCGCGCCGAAGCGGCCGAACAGGAACGGCCCCGCCGCCCCGTAGTGCGTGCGACACTCGCGCCAGATCTCCTCGATGCGGGCGACGTTGGCCTTGGCCTCCGCGGACAGCGCCACGGGGCGGATCGGCCGATGCAGGTTCATGCCGCATTCGTTGCGCAGCGCCACAAAGCCGGAATGCATCTCGGCGCACACCGATCGGGCATGCGCGCGCGCGGCGACGTCGTCGGGCCACAGCTTCACTTCCGGAAAGCGCTCGGCGATGTATTCGATGATGGCGAGCGAATCCCACACCGTGACGTCGCCGTCGACCAGCACCGGCACCTTGCCGGCGCGGCTGAAGGACAGGATCTGCTCCTTGTCCGCGGGATTGTCGGTGTAGAGCGGAATCAGTGTCTCCACGAACGGAATGTCGTTGGCGCGGAGCGCGAGCCAGGGCCGCATCGACCATGACGAGTAGTTCTTGTTGCCGATGGCGAGTTTCAGCGCAGCCATGTCATCAGTCCTTCCAGAGACGTCCTCGAGCGAGCCGCTTTTAACGCCATCACCTGCCGCCAATCAATCGTTGCCGCGCCGGCCCACGCGTGGCAATCGTTGCCGTCCGCGCCAGGAGACAGACATGAGCAGGCACTGGGTCGACATCGCCGCCGTCGGCTTCTTCGTCATCGAATGGCTGGTCTATGCCCTGACGCTGGAGCATTCGGCCTACGGCCGCGACAGCCTGTCGGCGCGCATGAACCGTTATCGCGAGGTCTGGGTCCGCCGGATGCTCGACCGCGACACCCGCATGGTCGACATGCAGATCATGACCTCGCTGCAGAACGGCACCGCCTTCTTCGCCTCCACCAGCCTGTTCGCGCTCGGCGGCGCGCTGGCGCTGCTGCACGCCACCAACGACGCCATCACGATTCTGAGCAAGCTTCCGGTCGATCTCAGCACCTCGCCGGCGATGTGGGAACTGAAATGCGTCGGCCTCGTGCTGATCTGCGTCTATGCCTTCTTCAAATTCGCCTGGGCCTATCGCCTGTTCAACTATGTCGCGATCCTGTTCGGCGGCATGCCGGCGGCGGACCAGCGCGACACGCCAGCGGCCGAAGCCCACGTCATCCGCACCTCGCGCCTGTTCGAATCCGCCGGCCGCCATTTCAACCGCGGCCAGCGCGCGTTCTTCTTCGCGCTCGGCTATCTCGGCTGGTTCGTCAGCCCATGGGTGCTGTTCGTCACCACCGCCGCCGTTGTGGTCGTGACCTGGCGCCGGCAGTTCGCATCCAGCGCCTGGATGGCGATGGCCCCGGAGGTGGACGCAGATCAGGGGATGAAGCGCGGTCATTGAGGCGCCGGTGTCCCGGACAAGCTGCACCCCCCTCGGCGTTGCGGCGCAGAGCCGGGACCCAGGGCGACACGGCACAATGCCGCGACATGGGCCCCGGCTCTGCAGCGCACCGTCGAAGGGACGCTGCGCTGCGTCCGGGGCGCGAGAGCTGAGTGTGGCGCACATGCTCTCTCCCCGTCATTGCGAGGAGCCCTTGCGACGAAGCAATCCAGACTATTACTGCGGACACATTTCTGGATTGCTTCCGCCTTCGCCAAGGCTTCGGCGGACAAGTCGCTGCGCTCGCAATGACGGAGGATGAGGCGATAGCTGGTTCTCCAAGTGAGGCTGTCATTCCCCGCGAAAGGCGGGGAATCCAGTACGCCGCGGCTTCTCGGATTGAACGCTGGCGTCTCTGGAATACTGGATCGCCCGGTTGAACCGGGCGATGACACCGCGTGTGTGGCGACGGGCATACGTTCTCGCTCTCGCGGCTGAGTTCGCCCGAGCTTTGCTTGCGTTTCCGCCCTCTCAAAGCCAAGAGGGCGCAGGGAAGGCCGGGTGCCGGCTCGCACCCGCGGTCCGCTGCGCGAAAATGCACACGCAGGAAGAACCGCACAGCAGCATACAGGTGTGGCCAATCACTCGGCCTTCCCTGCGCGGTGGTCGGACGGCTTATGCCGTGCTCTCCCGGGAGCCGAACTTTCCTTCTGGCCTCCCTCGCCGTTCGAATTGGCGATGCCGTCCGCCCGGTTGGGCTCGCGCGCATCTTCGATCCGGCTTGACCGTAGCAACGACGGCCAGGACCACACGGTTTTGCCGTACGCACGGCCCGCCATGTCGCCGCAGTCTTCCCAGCCCTGTCGACGGAGCCGGAAACTTACAGGCGAGACGAAACCTAACAGCGCCGTTCGTCTGCACGCGGCCACGGGCTCACAGGGACTACCCGCCCTGCCCGCACCATCTCGTGCCGACGCTGCCGCGTCCACCGCAAGCCCGGCTCGCGAACAAGACGACCTCGAGATCGCCCCTCCTGGATGAGCCGGGATGGACGACACATACGACAAAACCGAATTTCGGTAAAGTGGAATATTTTTGCAAGCTTGGATTGACGGAGGGCGACACAGCAGGTGCCGTAGCCCGGATGAGCGCAGCGACATCCGGGACCTTGCCAGTGACGTCCCGGGTATGCTGCGCTCACCCGGGCTACGCTGCGGGCTAGCTTCCCAAATCGCGCGGGCTGAACGGCAGGTCGAGCACCTTCCATTCCTCGTACAAATCGGCGGGCAGCATCTTGTAAGGTTGACAGTTCTGAAGCGCGCTCGTTGCCGATTTCACGAGGGCGACCCCTTTCGTGGACGGCGGGGCTTCGAGCAGGATCGGCTCGCGCGCCAGCGTGCCGTCGGTCGCGAACACGGCGCGCAGCTTGATGTGAACGTTGTCGGTGGGCGCAAGTCCGGCCGGCAATTTGGCACAGCTGCGCAAATGGCTGCGAAGCGCGGCGATGATCTCGGCCGGCAGCTTGGCTGCGATCGAGTCCGTGGCGTCGCCGCCATCGTCCTTGGCGCCGCCTTTCGGCAGCGGCAGCGGCAATTCAGGCGGCAGCCCCAGCATGACGCCGTACTTGACGGTGACGTCAGGCTGCGGGGCCTGATAGGCCGGCGGCGGCGCGGCCTGTTGCTGTGGCGGGGTTTGGGGCGGCGGCGGCATCGCCGGGGCCTGTGGCTGTGCGTTAGCTTCGCGCGGCTTCGGCGAAGGCTGTTGCTGCTGCGCCGGCCGTTGCGGTTCGGGCGTTGGCGATGCGGCCGGCTGCGGGGTCGCAGGCTTCGACGCCGCGGGCGCCTTGTCGGTGAAATCCAGCTTCGGCAGCTTCAGATCGGCGAGCGGCTCCGGGGTCTTGTCTTTGACCTCCTCCTTGATCTTCTCCTCCGCTTTGGCCTCCTCCTGCTTCACCTCCTCGGGCGTGACGATGTCGACCGTGACGGTCTCGGGCGGCGTCGCGTGGAACGGATGGACTTCGCTGATCAGGATGATCAGCGCCACCAGCGTCAGATGGGCGATCGCCGACGCCGCAACGTCCGTCCGTATGATTGTCCGCAGTTCCATCGCCAGATCTTGGATTGCCGCCCTGCTGTTAGCATACCGCGGTCTCCCCTCAATCCCATTTCGGGGCAAAGCCAAAGTCGGTCAGGCGGCCCTTCGGATTGGCGAGCGCGGCGATCCGGCTCATCTCGTCGTCCGACAGCTCGAAATCGAAGATCTCGATGTTTTCGGACAGGCGCTCGATGCGCGAGGTGCGCGGGATCGCAGCAACATTCTGTTGCACCAGCCAGCGCAGGCAGACCTGCGCCGGTGTCTTGTGATGGGCGCGCCCGATCTCGGCCAGCGTCTGGTCGGTCTTGATGCGCCCCTTGGCGATCGGGCTGTAGGCGACGAGGGCAAGGCCATGCTGGTCGCAGGCCGCCCTCACCTTCGCCTGGTCGAGATAGGGATGGTATTCGACCTGGTTGCAGACGAGCGGCTCCGGCGAGGCCGCCACCGCCTGCTCGATCAGCGCCACCGTGAAATTGGAGACGCCGATGTGGCGGGTCAGGCCCATCGTCTTCGCATGCGAGAGCGCGCCAAGCGTCTCCGCCAGCGGCACGTGCGAATTGGGCCAGTGCAGCAGCAACAGGTCGACGGAGGGAAGCCGCAAGCGCGCCAGGCTCTCCTTGACAGAGCGCTCGAGATCGTGAGGCGCGAAATGGTTGGTCCAGACCTTGGTGGTGAGGAAGACGTCGTCGCGCCGCACGCCCGAGGCGCGCAAGCCGTCGCCGACCTCCCGTTCATTGTCATAGACCTGCGCGGTGTCGATGTGGCGATAGCCGAACCGCAGCGCCTGCTCGACCACGCGCGCGGCAAGCCTTCCGCTCAGCTCCCAGGTCCCGAGCCCGATTGCCGGGATCTTTGCGCCATTGGCCTCGACGAACAGCATGAGGACTCCTTCCGTTGCGGCAGCCCCAAACGCCATCAGACGGCATTATGGACCCGGCCCAGGACACTGCCAACGGAGGCCGTGGCAGTTCGGCGGGATATTTGGCGCAAGACTAACGGGAGGTTGCGTCAGGGCTGGTCGGCCCGTCACGCCGCCACGTCAGGCTTTGGCAAGCGCCTGGAACACCGTTTCCGGGGCGTGCGCGATCACCGCGAGCAGCGCGCGGGCCGGCCCCCGCGGAGCCCGCTTGCCCTGCTCCCAGTTGCGGATGGTCTCGACGGGAACGCCGAGCTTGGCGGCGAACTCCATCTGGGTCAGGCAGGCGCGGCGGCGCAAATCGCGCACCGCGAGCGAAGAGGTGTCCGCCGGCGCGATTGTGGCCGTGGGCTCGACCGCAGACGGCTGGACCGGAAATTCCTGTCCGTCCCGCAACTCAACGACCCGTCCGTCCGCCTTCAGCCGCAACCGCATGTCCAGTCCCCCAAGCGCGTGCGATGATGCGGCAGGTCGCTTAAGTTCGGATTAAAGATGGGTTGCTGTCATTCCGGGGCGCGCGAAGCGCGAGCTATGGTGCGCAATTGCGCACCTGAGAATCCATCGTGCACCGGAGAATGTCGACAAATGGATTCCGGGCTCGCGCCAAGTGGCGCGCCCCGGAATGACGGCGGGTGAGACCTACCTCAACCCGAACCACAGCGTCGCAATGCCGAGGAAGGAGAAGAAGCCGACGACGTCGGTGACGGTGGTGACGAACGTTCCCGACGCCACCGCCGGATCGACCCTGACACGTTCGAGCGCCATCGGGATCAGGATGCCGCCGAGCGCGCCGGCGACGAGGTTGCAGATGATCGCGAGGCCAATGACGATGCCAAGGCCCGGAATCTTGAACCAGGCCACCGCCGCAATCCCCGTGATCACCGCGAAGGCGAGCCCGTTGACGAGGCCGACCAGGGCCTCGCGCATCACCACCCGCCAGGCATTGGAGGCGCCGAGCTCGCGCGTCGCCAGCGCCCGTACCGCCACCGTCATGGTCTGGGTCGCCGCATTGCCGCCCTGGCTCGCCACGATCGGCGCCAGCACGGCGAGCGCGACCATCTTCTCGAGCTGCCCCTCGAACAGGCCGAGCACGGAGGAAGCGAGGAAGGCGGTGGCGAGATTGACCAGCAGCCAGTTGAAGCGGCCGCGCGCGATGGTCAGGAAGGTGTCCGACAGCTCTTCGTCGCTGGTGACGCCGCCGAGCGCCTTGAGGTCCTCGTCCGCCTCCTCCTCGATGACGTCGACGACGTCGTCGACGGTGATGACGCCGACCAGGCGGTCCTGGGTATCGAGCACGGGCGCGGCAACGAGATTGTACTTGCCGAACATCCGCGCGACCTCCTCCTGATCCTCCAGGACGGAGACGCGGCGGCGGTCCTCGTCGGTCAGCTCGGTCAGCGCCACCGGCCGGCGCGCGCGCAACAGCACGTCGAGGGGCACCGCGCCCTGCCAATGCTGGTCCTTGTCGACGACATAGATCTCGTAGAAGCGGTCGGGCAGGTCCGGCGTCTCGCGCATGTAGTCGATCGCCTGGCCCACGGTGAAATCCTGGGGCACCGCGATGAACTCGGTCTGCATGCGGCGGCCGGCGGAATTCTCCGGATACAGCAGGCTGCGCTCGAGCGCGACGCGCTCCTTGAGCGGCAGCTTCTCGAGGATCTCCTCCTGTTCCTCGGCATCGAGAGCTTCCAGAAGCTCGACCGCGTCGTCGGATTCGAGCTCGCGGACGCCCTCGGCAACCGTCTCCGGCGGCAGCTCGTCCAGGATCTCCTCGCGGACGGCCTCGTCGACCTCGTTCAGCGCGGAGAAGTCGAAATCGCGCCCGGTGAGCTCGACCAGGCGGACACGGTCGTCGGGCTCCAGCGCGCCGATCAGATCGCCGAGATCGGCCTCGTGCAACTCGGCGACGCAGGCGCGCAGCGATGCGCTGTCGCCGGCCTCGATCGCCCGGGCAATTTCTTCGACGAATTCGTGCCTGATATCGCCGTCTTCATTGCGCATCGGCACGTGGTCGAGTACCGAATCGGCAGCGGGCGGGGCAACGTCCATATTTTCATCCATGGCGCGCCTCGCCGGTTGACAGGTTGGAACCAGTGGTCTGAGCTGATGTTCAGGCAATACCCACAAGGCAACTCCGAGCGCAATGACAAAGATGCTTCGACTGAGGTGGACTTCGATGTCGCTGGGCGCGGCCGTTGCGGCGCTCGCCGGCATCGCCGCGGCGGATGCCGCCGAGTGCCCGCGCAAGGACGCGCTCGGCACCTCCCGCGTGCTGAGCGTCGATGCCAGGACCACGCCGCGCGTGGGCCTGAAGAGCTTTCCGCAGACGCTGCAGCTGGCCGATCATGAGGTCGTGCTGACCTTCGACGACGGCCCGTTCCCGCCGACGACGTCCAAGGTGCTGGCGGCGCTGGCGCACGAATGCGTGCGCGCGACCTTCTTCCTGATCGGCCAGCACGCCGCCGAGCATCCCGACATGGTCAAACGCATCGCGCGCGAGGGCCATACCGTCGGCCACCACAGCTGGTCGCATCCGTTCATGGCGCGGATCCCGTTCGACAAGTCGAAGGCCGATATCGACCGCGGCATCGCTGCCGACGAGATGGCGCTGCACGGCACCTCGACCACGACACCCTCGACGCCGTTCTTCCGCTTTCCCTATTTCGAGTCGACGCAGGCACAGCTCGACCTGCTCCAGTCGCGCGGCATCGTCGTGTTCGGGGCCGATCTATGGGCCAGCGACTGGGAGGAGATCACGCCGGAGCAGGAATTGAAACTCGTCACCGACCGCCTGGCGGCGAGCGGCAAGGGCATCATCCTCTTCCACGACAACAAGGTGCGCACGGCCGCAATGATGCCGGCCTTTCTGCGGTATCTGAAGGAGAACGGCTATCGGGTGGTCCACGTCGTCCCGGCGGGCACGTCACAGAAGAGCGCCGATGCGCGCTGATGCCGGAATGTCACGCCGGCGCAAAATGGGGCGATTTGGCGGCAATTAACACTCTGTTCATGCTACCCCGTGCAAAGATGAGGCGGCTGCGGCTGAACCGTTTTGGGGCATCTCCGACCTATCTAGGCGGCAATTGCATGGGGGCAGACGAGGTTCATGATCGGAAGTAGCGTTGTTCTGCGGACGCGATCGTGGATCGTCCTCTGTCTGGGAATTCTGACCATCGCTTCGCCGGCCGCGCTCGCGGCCGACTGCCCCGGCAATCCCGACGCCCTTGGCACGTCCCGCACCCTCGTGGTCGATCCGCGCGAGCATCCGCTGATCGGCACCATGCAGTATCGCGAGACGCTGCCGCTAAAGGACCGCGAGGTCGTCCTGACCTTCGATGACGGTCCGATTCCTAAATATTCGAACCAGGTGCTCAAGATCCTCGCCGACGAGTGCATCAAGGCGACCTTCTTCATCGTCGGCAACCAGGCCAAGGCCAATCCGGACGGCGTCCGCAAGCTGGTCGCCGCAGGCCACACCGTCGGCACGCACAGCATGGACCATCCGCTGACCTTCGACCGGATGCCGATCGAAAAGGCCGAGGCCGAGATCAACGGCGGCATCGCATGGACCTCGGCCGCGATGACCGATCCGTCCCAGCTCGCCCCGTTCTTTCGCATTCCCGGCCTGATGCGCGCCGAGGGCGTCGAGAACCATCTGATCTCGCGCGGCATCCAGGTCTGGAGCGCCGACTTCCCGGCCGACGACTGGCGCCATGTGTCGTCCGACCGCGTCTATCAGCTCGCGATCCAGCGGCTGGAAGCCAAGGGCAAGGGCATCCTGCTGCTGCACGACATCCAGGCCCGCACGGTGGCGGCGCTGCCGAAGATCATCCGCGACCTCAAGGCGCGCGGCTATCGCATCGTGCATGTGGTGCCTGCGAGCGCCGACCGGCCCGCAACGCCGACCAATCCGGTAGAGTGGCTGCTGCATCCGCCGACCGAAACGGTGCCGATCGCGCGCTGGCCGGCTGTGCCGCACTTCGTGTTCGCGGAAAGCCGGACGCTGCCGGCGCCCTCGCTCGCCGACCTCAACGCACGGACCGAGCATCAGTCGCTGCTGCCGCGCCGGACCAGGGGACAGATGGATATCGCATCCACCCTGCCCGTGCCCGGCCGCGCTCTCTTTGCGATCCCGGAAGGCTCGGTCGAGGTGCTGCTGTCGACGACATTGTCGCGGCGTGCCGCGACGCGGCTGGCCATGGCGGCCGAGACGCCGCATGCGGCCAGGAGCAAGGTCGCAAAGAGCAAGACCGCCAAGCCCCAGGCTCGGCACACCGCGCTTGCGGCACCGGCCGCACCGAACCATGCCGCGCAGGTCAAGAGCGCTCCGCCGCGCCCGACCCGCGTCGCCAGCCTGAAGAAACGCGCTTGAGCTTTACGGCCGCAGGATGGCGGCGACGCAGAGCAGCACGATCAGCGCCAGGAAGAACAGGTCCATGTAGGACTTGAGCTCGCCGTCGCGCCGCAGCCGGGCAACGTCGGTGATGACCTGCTTGCGCGTGTTCGTTCCTCCGGAGCCGTCATTGATCGGGCCTTG
Organism: Bradyrhizobium sp. LVM 105; assembly: GCF_003957705.1. Classification (NCBI taxonomy): domain Bacteria; kingdom Pseudomonadati; phylum Pseudomonadota; class Alphaproteobacteria; order Hyphomicrobiales; family Nitrobacteraceae; genus Bradyrhizobium; species Bradyrhizobium sp. LVM 105. Next base: position 348,036 of record NZ_QZMV01000006.1, read on the forward strand.
AAGGCGCCGCGTCTCGGCCTCCAGTCTCTCGATCTTCTGGAAGAAGTAGAACGCGCGCAGCGTCGAGGCCGCGCGCATGGCGGCGTAAACCAGCACCAGGATCGCCAGTGTCGCCCGGTTCGGATATTTCTCCATGAAGTTCAGGCTGAAATAGACCACCGCCATGAAGGCAAAATTTGTCAGGAAGCGGTAGACGAAGCTGAGAATGCCCATGCTGGCTCGGACCTTGAGGAGTGCAACCAAATCGTGCTGCAAATTCGGGATCGGGGACCCGGACCGGAACGGCCGGCCTGGATGCGGTAGCGGCCCGTCTACGCCAAGTTCGTTTCAACAAAGATACTGTCGCCCCGCACCCCGCCGCCTTTTAGCCTGACGCGGACATAAGGCAAGCCGGAGCATGGCCCGGTGGCGCTGCCCCGCATGATACCGCAACGGCTCGATGGCGATCTGGCGGAAGTCGCGATAGACTGGGTCCAGTCGCCACATGCGGGGTCTGCCGATGCCGAAGAAGGGAATCACCGGCCACGACGACTGGGTTCTGACCGAGGCCCTCGCGACCGCCCTGGTCGCGCTGGAGCAGCTCGAACCGAAGCACCAGCCGAACGCGCATATGGACGACATCCGCAAGCTGCTCTCGAGCGGCAAGGAGCCGGCGGCGGTGAGCCTGCACCTGGCCCAGGCCAAATGCCGCCTGTTTCCCGACCTCGATCCGCTGAAGATCTACCGGGAGTACGGCATCGGCGAGGAATACGGCTGAAGGGACGGTTTAAGGCTAAGGCCCGCCCGCAACCGATCCCGCGATCGCCATGACCAGCGCGCCGAGATCGATCTTGCCGTCGACAGTGAGCTCTTCCGAGCCTTTCGCATCCTGGGCGCCCGCGATCTTCAGCGCTTGCGGCCGGTTGGCGGCCTGCCGTTGCAGCTCGCCGATGATGGCGTCCTTGAGCTTTTCTTCCAGCATGGGCTTCGTCCTTCGCGCGCGTTCCTCTCACTCAAGGCAAAGCCGCGCCCTTCGTTCCCTCACGCAAGCCGCCGCGGCAGGCTGTGATGGATGTTGCAGGCGGCGACCGCGGCGTGGCCGAACGCGACCGAGATCTGGTGCAGATCGGTGACGACGTCGCCGATGCCGTAGAGCCCACGGACCGAGGTGCTCTGATGCTCGTCGACCTTCAGATAGCGGTCGGGAGTGTGTTCGGCGCCCAGCGCCACCGCGAGCTGCGAACGCACCTCGGCCCCCATCGCAGGATAGACCGTGTCGAATTGCAGCGTCCGGCCGTCGGCGAAGACAGCCGCGACGCCCCCGCCGCTCCGCCGCAAATGCAGGTCGGGCGCGAACACGACCTCGACGCCAGCATCCAGCAGCTCCGAAGTGGCGCTCTGGTCGTCATCCGGTCCGATCGCGAGCAGCGTCACGTCCCGTGAATAGCCGCGCAGGAACAGCGCCTTGCCGGCGGCACGCTGAAGCGGGCCGACGATTGCGATGCGAAGGCCGGTCGCCTCGAAGGCATCGCAAACCGGACAGTAGCGCAGCACCCCGTCCGCGATGGCACCGCGCCACTCCCGGAATGGCGGATGGGTGTCGACGATGCCGCTGGCGAGAATGACGGTGGCGGCGGCGTGCGCATCGCCGTTCCAGCTCGCCTCAAAACCATGATCGTGCCGCCGCAACGCGGTGACCTCGGCCTCCGCGCGCGTGACCGCGAGCTCTTCCAGCTGCGCCGACATGCGGGCAATCAGATCCGCGCCTGACAGGCCGTGGACAAAGCCGGGAACGTTGTGGCTGCGCGGGATCAGCGCGGCCCGGCTCGCGCCGGCGTCGACGACGCAGACGTTGCGGCGGAAGCGCGCCAGATAGATCGCGGCCATCAATCCGGCGGGGCCGCCCCCGACGATCAGGCAATCGAACTGCGCCGGCTTCATTTGGGATTCGGATCCGCAAGACCGTCGCCGGGATCCTGAAGGCGCCCGCTCCTTGCCAGCCGGACGGCGTTGCCGAGCGCATGCGCCGCGTTGCGCACCTCCTGCTGGAATTCTCCGTCTTCATCGAGTTCGCGATGCGAGGTGGCGTATGGCTCCATGTAGCCGACATAGCCGTCGAGCTCGGCGAAGCGGCCCGCCGAAATCAGCTGCATGTCGGTCAGCCAGTCCGACAGGGCGCGGCGCACGCCTTCGGCACCGACGGCATCGCCGTGAACGACGACGCCGAAATGACGGCCGGCGAGATGGCGCGGATAGGGCCAGCCCTTCAGCTCCATCGCCTTGGCCTCATCGGCCTTCTTGCCATGGGTCGAGGTCGGATCGGGATTGCCGCCGTCGGCGCAGACCATGCGGTCCATCATCGCCTTGAGGCCTGATGGCACGTGATACCAGTTCACGGGTGTCACGATCAGGATGCCGTGAGCGGCGACCCACAGCGGATAGATCTCGTTCATCCAGTCGTGGGTCTGCCCGAGCGAATAGTTCGGATAGCAGCTGCACGGCCAATGGCAGAGCGGCATCGCGGTGCCGACGCAGGATTTGCAGGGATGAATCGTCTTGCCGAACTCCGAGGCAAGGCGCGACAGGTCGAGGATGTCGACGGCAAACCCCATCTCGGTGAAAACAGGCTCGGCCAGCTTGACCAGCCGCCAGGTCTTGGACATCTCGCCGGGACAGGTGTGCTCGCTGCGGGCCGAGCCGTTGATGAGGAGGATGCGCGGCGTCTCGTCCGCATCGTCGTGCCGTCGCTGCGCTTCGAGAATTCTTGCGCGCGCATCGAGCCAGTCGATGGCGATGTCATAGTCGGGATCGGCAAAGCCCGGGCCCGCCTTCCGCGTCAGCGGCGCCTTGCGCGAATGGCTGTAGGCGTCCCAGGCCGCAGCGGTGATGGCATCGAGCTCGCGCCCGAGCGGCGCAAAGGCGGGATCGACGAACTGCCCCTTGTAACGCCGCTCGAACTCATCGCGCGACAGCTTGACGGGCGGCATTCCCTTGCGAATTTCGGCGTCCCTCATGCGTGCTCCGGCAAAGTCGGCTTTCCGACCAACCCGGCGCGCAGCGTGCGGTTCCCGAAACGCTACTGACGAACCACGTCCGGTGGCGCATCGAACTTCGCGATGCGCCGGTCCAGCCGTCACAGCTCGATGCGATGCACCAGCACGAGCGCGGCGGCCTCCCGCTTGGCCTGTTCGTCGTCGTCGCAGACCAGGTTGATGCATCCGAACACGCGCCCGTCCGGATCGATCTGGAAGGCGCGGTAATGCTTGAGGCTCCCCACTAGGATGGTCCTCGTCTCGGGGAGACCGGCGCGCTCAGCCAGTCCGTCAGGCTCGAGGTGATCTCGTTCTGCTTGGCGCGTTGCAGCAGCATCTCGCGCTCCCTGCCCGGTGGCAGGCTGCGTGCGCGCTCGCGGGCGCTTTCGGCAAAGGCTGCCAACCGCTCCTGAAGCGATTGGGTCTGTTTCCTGCGGTTACGTTTGACGCTCATCGGACTTTCACAGCGGATTTCGGATGGAGGAAATGGGCCTCGCAGCTTCCGCCGCGAGAGCCGGTTCCAGCATTTCAATAAGTTAACGCTGCGTGATTTTGCGGAACGCCCCCGCTTATGCCCGCCGCTTTGCACTGCGCCGGAACCGAAATGCTGATTCGTATGTTCAAGAACGACCTGAAGGAGGATCATGATGGCGAAAGCAGCACGGAAACGGCCGGGCTCACCGATCGGCCGCAAGGGACCACGCAAGGCCAATCCCGCGTACAAGCGCCGAGCGCGGCAGCCCTGGACGCCGGGGGACGTAAGCAAGTTGAAGCAGCTTGCGAAAGGCAACACGCCCACCGGCGTGATGAGCATCAAGCTTCAGCGCCCGGTCGCGGCCATCCGCAGCAAGGCGCAGCGCGAAGGCATCTCGCTGCGGCCCGCCAACCGTTCGCCCTACAACCGCCGAACCAAGGCGGCGAAGCGGCGTTGACGACAGGCACCGCCGGGTGACAACCGGACACAACGGGGAACGATGGACGTGGCGCTCATTTTTCCGGTTTCTGCCCACGACATCAGCGCATCGGTACGCGCCGACATCTAACCCGTTCCCGGCGCGTGCACCTCACACCCCCGCGCGTGCTACGGCTTTTCCGCGCCGCAACACGCGACGTCAGTCAGTCCGGCGGCTGCAGGCCGGGTGAGCGCAGCCATTCGCTCATCTGAGAACCGGTCTCGGCCTGACGTGCCTTGCGCAACATCTCGTCACGGGCCGCCCCTGGCGGAAGCGAATCTGCTTCTTCGCGCAGCCGCTCAGCCTCAGCAGCCAACCGCGCCTCGAGCGGATCCGTGTGCCTGGATTTGCGCCGCGTCAACATGAACGTTCTCCCTGTTCGTCGGAGCGCGCCGTTGCGTTCTCGGTTCGGTCACGCCACGCCGGTTCGGCGCGGCGAACCGACAACGTTCCCGAGGCGGAACGGTTGCCTGCGTACCGCGAAAAAGCCGTCGTCCCGCCGTCTCACGCAGCTGCCGAGAGCTAATTGTCCTGATTGTCGCGGTGAGCCCTGATCTCCGTACGGACCATGGCGCTTTCCATGACAGCCAGACGCAGATCGCCGAGGATTTGATCGTGACGCTCCATGAGTAGCCGACGCTGCTCCCGCAGCGTGCGGCTGTCATCGATCGCGCGAGTTGCGCGAGATATCAGGGCATCAGGCATGGCGCCATACTGACATGCCAGCAGAAGCGCGCATTTAAGCAAGTTACTCAAATTGAGCCACCGGCTGAAAATGAGCGCGATGAGGCCCTATATCTTCAGCGTCGATTGCTCTGGTCAGCCTCTGTTGCTAGTGCACAGACCGGAGAATCCGGCCGCGCCGGCGCCCGCTCCCGCCGATCAGCGCCATCATCCGTGCTCTCGGCCGCCCCGATACAGTCGCAGATAGCTCGGCGAGAACAGGGCCGTGCTCTTGAGCGCGTCGATATCCCTGATCACCAGCGTACGATCGCGCAGCACGATCAGCCCTGAGGCGCGCAACTCCTGCAGCGTGCGATTGAGATGAACCACCGACAGGCCGGTGGCGTCCGCCAGATCCGTCTGCGTCACCGGCATCGCGCAGCTGTTGCCGTCGACCATTCCGACGGGGCGAAGCCGCTCGAAGATCTCGCAGAACAGGTGCGCGACGCGCTCGAGCGCGGCGCGACGGCCGAGATTGATGACCCATTCGCGCTGGATCGCCTCGTTGACGAGCATCTCGCACAAGAATGCTTCGGCAAGCGAACGGTCGGCGGCCAGCAGGCTGTCGAAGCGCGCGCGCTTGATCTCGGCGTAGACGACCGGAGTCAACGTGGCGATGGAATGGTCCATGGTCGAGAGCAGGAACGCATGAGAGTCGCAGCTCTCGCCGGGAAAGATGAAGTTGACGATCTGGCGCCGGCCGTCCTCGAGCGTCTTGTAGCGGCAGAGCCAGCCCGACAGCACGATGCGGACGCTGTCGACAGGATCGCCCTCGGAGATCAGGTCCTCGCCGGCTCCAGCGCGCTGCAAGCCCTCGAGCATCGCATATTCAAGCGAGGCGCGCGCTTCCGGCGACAGCGGTCTCAGCGCGTTCAACCGGCGAATCGCCGGTTCCAACACGCTGCGATCGGCAGTCGATAAGGGCATCAGTCAACCGCAGAAGGGGTGTGGAAGGAGCCCTTGCTCAATGGAATCGCGATCGTGCATTGCAGCCCGCCCGAATTGAAGGCCAACTTGGTTTCGCCCTTCAACTCGAACGCCAGCGTACGCTCGAGAAGCTCGATGCCGAAACCCTTTCGCGGTGGCGGCGGCACCTCGGGCCCTCCACGCTCCCGCCATTCGAACATCAATTGTGCCGGCGCCGTGCTTTCGTCAATGCGCCAGGAAACGTCGATGCGGCCCGACGGCTGGCTCAGCGCACCGTATTTCAGCGCGTTGGTCGCAAGTTCGTGAATGGCAAGTGCGAACGTTTCGGCGGCCTTGGGCTGGAAGCGCACCTTCGGGCCGGAGACCCGCATCTGTTCGCCTTCGCGCGCATCATAGGCCAGCAATTCCTCGACCACGAGATATTCGAGGTCGACGCCGCCATCGGGATCGCGGGTGACCAGCGTCTGGGTCCGGGCGAAAGCATTCAGCCGGCCGTCGAGATGCGAAGCATATTCCTCCACCGTGGAGCTCGTCTCCGCCGAGCGGCGGGCGATCGAGCGGACCACGCCGAGCGTATTGCGAACCCGATGCTGAAGCTCGGCCAGCAGCAGCCGCTGTCGCTCCTCGGCGCGGGTCATCGCCGTGACGTCGATGAAGGTGATGACGACGCCCGCGATGAAATCGTCGACGCTGCGGTAGGGCAAGACCCGCGCGATATATCTCTTGCCGTCGTCAGGCGCCGTCAGCTCGCGCTCGGCGCTTGCCAGGGTGCGCATCACGCGGCGGACGTCGTCATGGAGCTCCTCGATCGGAACGCGCGCTTTGATGTGAGAGATGGGACGGCCCGCATCGGTTTCCACCAGGTGCAAGACCTGCGTGATCGCGGGCGTGAAGGTCATCACCCGCAGATCGTTGTCGAGGAACACGGTCGCGATCTGGGTGCTCTCGAGGAAGTTCTTGAGGTCGCTGCTGGCGCGGGTCAATTGCCGGACGCGGTGCGCCAGCTCGCCGTTGACGGTCGTCAGCTCTTCGTTGACAGATTGCAGCTCTTCGCGTGACGTCTCGAGCTCCTCGTTGGCGGACTGAAGCTCTTCGTTGAGCGATTGGTATTCCTCGTTCGAGGATTTCAGCTCCTCGTTCGTGCTTTCGAGCTCCTCGATGGTGGCCTGGAGCCGCTCACGCGTCGCGCGCAGCTCGCTCTCGAGCCGCTCGACATGCTCGGTGCGAATAACGGTGTTGGGCTTGCTGTTGTCGTCCGCGACCGATGGGGCCGGTCCGTTCTCGAACAGCGAGGTCGCAGCGGCCGCGGGCACCTCGTCGAACCCCTGCTTCTCCTCCAGGCGGCGCAGATGGCGGGCATAGACCTGGATGTGCTCGGGAATGTCTTCCGGCGGCAGCACGTAGTCCGCAATCGCCGCCGGCGTGTTGGCATTGAAAGGGTCCGACGTCTCGCTCGCGACCTTCTCGGCGATGGCAAGGCCGCCGTGGTCCTTGAGCGTGGCCGTGCCCAGCGCGCCGTCGCCGCCGGTGCCGGACAAGATCACACCGACGGACTTCTCGGCGCGCTCCTCCGCCAGCGACAGCAGGAAGCTGTCGATCGAGGCGCGCTCGCCGGGCGCCTGCTCGGCCTTGCGGATCGCGAAACGCCCGCCCTGGATCGTGGTGATCGTGCCAGGCGGGCACAGATAGATCCTGCCGCCTTCGATCGGATCACCATGGCCGGGATCGGACAGCCTGCCGCCGCTTGAGCTTTGCACGATCCGGCGCAGCCGAGCCTCGTCGAACGCTTCGTGGTGCTGAAGCGCCAGCACGACCGCCTGGTCGGTGCCCAGGGTCAGCTTGGCGAAGAAACGCTCGATGCTGTCCAGCGCGGCCGGTGAGGCGCCAACGCCGATGACAAGTGGGGACCTGGTCTGGCGCTCTCCTTCGGCTGCTTGCTCGCCCACTTCAGTCATGGACCGGGTAGCTCTCTCACTGGCCGGCACCAACGGGTGCCCGGTGCCTGCAAATAGCAGAAATCAGCGGGATCCCAACAGTTCAAAGATAACAAGGGCACAGAGCCTCCTTCGATGTTTCGCGACCTCTCAGCCCTGGGGTGGAGCCGCGTGGCATCTCGCCGGCTGGGGCGGCGCGCGGCCTTCAGGGCTCCGGCCATGCCGGCAGAGTCGGCGGCAGGCGGCTCAGGATCTGCTTCAGCGGCTGGGTCGCTCCCGCCGAGCCACCGATCACGATGATATCGCGGTTGCTCATGGAACCCGTTTTCGATTGCGTCGTTTTGCAACCAAGGCGGCGCCCCGTTTTATGTTCCTACGGGGCGAAGCGGAGGCTGAGGCATCCTAACGATGTTGCGTAAATCATCCGGGCAGCCTGCGCCTCTCGCCGGGCGCAGGGTCTTCGTGGTCGAGGACGAGTATTTTCTCGCCGACGACATCAGCGAGACATTCCGGGCGCTGGGGGCCGAGGTGGCAGGTCCCGCCGGGCATATCGAGGACGCTTTCAAGATCCTGCGCGACGGCAGCACGCTGGATGCCGCCGTCTTGGACGTGAACATTCACAACGAGATGATCTTTCCGATCGCCCGCGAGCTAAGGGCACGCAAGGTGCCGTTCGTGTTCACCACGGGATATGAAAGGATCAACGTCGGCCCGGAATTTCACGACGTGCCGCTGATTGAAAAGCCGATCGATCTTGCGGCGATGGCGCGGAAGCTGGCGGCGCTGATTGCCGATCGCCGGGACGAACAAGGCCCGGGCACGATAAGACCTGGATAAGACTTGAAGACCTGGATGAGAAAGATTTGGATGAGACTTGGCAGTCAGAACAGCCGCGCGAAGGCGAGCCAGGCGGTGACCGCCAGGCACAGGAGAACCGCGGCGTAAGGCAGCGCAACGCGCAAGACAGCCTCCCGGCCCCTTAAGCGCGATGGGATGAGGAGACTAGTCATCGCGCTCCAGGTTATTGCTTGAGCATGATCTTTCCGGAAAAACGCTGCGCACTTTTCCGGATCATGCTTTAACTCATCATCATCCAGACGAGCGCGCCCATCATCACGAGAAAGCCCGTAATTGCGGTCGCGACAAAGGCCTGTTCGATGCGATCCATTGCCCCGGCCCCTATCCGGCGGGTGCAGCTTGACCGGCTCGGGGCCCGACCGCATTAGGGTATGTGAATCGGCCCCCGGCGCTTTTTCGTCAAATGCCGAGGGCCGTACCTGCCGCCACGGATAGCAGCGGAGCGCTACGTCACGATTTCGCCGTGCCTGGCTCGGCCATCTTGCGATGCTGCCTGGCCAGCATCTCGTTCGGCGTGATGTTAGCGACCGTGGTCTGGATCTTGTTCTTCAGGCCGGTGACGATGTCGGCCTCTCCGCGCAGCATCGCATCGAAACCGGCCTTGGCGACATCGTAGGCGCCGTCCTTCTTCTCGGCGCCGACCTTGGTGTCCATCATGCCGGCGCGGCGGAAGAACTCGGTGTCGGTCGCGCCCGGCATCAGGCAGGTGACGGTGACGCCGCTGTCGCGCAGCTCCTCACGCAGCGCGAACGAGAACGAGTCCAGAAACGCCTTGCTGGCATTATAGGCGGCCTGGAAGCTGCCCGGCGTGAAGCCGGCGATCGAGCCGGTGATCAGGATGCGCCCGGCTTTGCGGCGGAGCATCTCGTTGCCGACGCGGTGGATCAGATACAGCGTGCCGGTGATGTTGGTGTCGATCAGGTGCTTCACCCTGGCAAAGTCCTGGTCGAGGAAGGCCTTGCCGAGGCCGACCCCGGCATTGGCGAGCAGCGCATCGATCGGCCGGTCGCCGACCGCGGCGCACAGCTTATCGACGCCTTCGGTGGTGGAAAGATCGGCCTCGACCGGCTCTACGCTGCCGCCGAGCCGGCGCAGATCGACGGCCACCCGTTCGATCTGGGGTTCATCTGCGGCGATGACGAGGTTGAAACCGTCCTTGGCACAGCACCTGGCGAGCTCCAGGCCGATGCCGGTGGAGGCGCCGGTGACGACGGCGAGCTGATTGGCGGGCATGGCACATGTCCTTGAGATGGGATGATGACGCCCAATCACTCCGCCGCCATCTCGTTCCAAACAGGTGCGGTCCGAAGAATCGCACGCCGCTTAGCAACCATCGTTCATTCCTGGACTTAAGTGCCAACTGGTTCAGCCGAGAGGACGAAAGATGAAGGCGCTGGTTTGGCACGGCAAGGAGGATATTCGCTGCGACACCGTCACCGACCCTGAGATCCAGGATCCGCGCGATGCCATCATCAAGGTCACGAGCTGCGCCATCTGCGGCTCCGACCTGCACCTGTTCCACAATTTCATTCCCGGCATGCTGCCCGGCGACATCATGGGCCACGAGACCATGGGCGAAGTGGTCGAGGTCGGCTCCGGCGTCGACGGCAAGCTGAAGAAGGGCGACCGGATCGTGGTGCCCTTCACGATCATTTGCGGCGAATGCGACCAGTGCAAGCGCGGCAATTTTTCGGTCTGTGAGACCACCAACCGCAAACGCCATCTCGCCGACAAGGTGTTCGGACACACCACCGCCGGCCTGTTCGGCTACACCCACCTGACCGGCGGCTATCCCGGCGGCCAGGCCGAATATCTGCGCGTGCCCTATGCCGACGCGACCCACATCAAGGTGCCCGCCGGCATTCCCGACGAGCAATTGCTGTTCCTCAGCGACATCTTCCCGACCGGCTGGCAGGCCGCGGTGCAATGCGACATCGAGCCGACCGACACGGTCGCGATCTGGGGCTGCGGCCCCGTCGGACAGATGGCGATCCGCAGCGCCATCCTGCTCGGCGCCAACCAGGTGATCGCAATCGACTGCCTGCCCGAACGGCTGAGCATGGCGGAAGCCGGCGGCGCCACCACGATCAACTTCGAGACCGAGAGCGTTTTGGAGCGGCTCCAGGAGCTGACCGACGGCAAGGGCCCGGAAAAATGCATCGATTGCGTCGGCATGGAATCGCATGTGATGGCATCGCTGCCCGATACGCTGCTCGACCGCGCCAAGCAGATGGTGATGGCGGAGAGCGACCGGCCCCACGTGCTGCGCGAGATGATCTATGTCTGCCGTCCCGGCGGCATCATCTCGGTGGCCGGCGTGTACAGCGGCTTGTCCGACATGCTGCCCATGGGCGCCTTCATGAACAAGGGCCTGACGATGCGGACCGGCCAGACCCACGTCAACCGCTGGACCGACGATCTGCTGCGCCGCATCGAGGACGGCGAGATCGATCCGTCCTTCGTCATCACCCACACCGTCCCGCTCGAACAAGGGCCGGAGATGTACCAGGTGTTTCGCGACAAGCGCGATTCCTGCGTCAAGGTCGTGCTGAAGCCCTGAAGGAGCAGACCCATGTTTCATTTCTCCAACATCGTGCGCACCAAGGGCGACCCCAAGATCCTCGAGGGCGGACCAAGCCTGAAACAGCCGGTGGATCAACTCGCCCGCGCGCTGGGCTGGTTCAGCATTGGCCTCGGCGTCGTCGAGCTGTTCGCGCCGCGGCGCGTCACGGAAACGCTGGGCATGGAGGGCCATGAGACGATGGTGCGGGCCTTCGGCGTCCGCGAGATCCTGGCCGGGATCATGTCGCTGTCCGTGGACAAGAATGCCGGGCTGTGGGCCCGCGTCGGCGGCGATGGCCTCGATGCCGCCGCGCTGCTGTCGGGGCTGACGCCTGATAATCCCAAGAAGGGCAACATCGCGCTGGCGCTGCTAATGGTCGGCGGCATCGCCATGCTCGACTACAGGGCCGCGCAGGATACCAAGCCGCGCCGCCCTCCGCGCGATGCACGGCGCAAGCTCTACCCGAACCGCAGCGGTTTCCCCAAAGGCATCGAGAGCATCCGAACTGCGGCGCGGCAGATCGCAGCGCATGCGGGTCAGAACGAGGTGAAGCAAGGTGATGAGCGTCGAGTCCCCTGACAAATCTGCGTGGTGGGAATCCGCCGTCATCTACGAGATCGCACCGATCTCCTTCCAGGACTCCAACGGCGACGGCAGGGGCGACCTCGCCGGGCTGATCTCGCGCAGCGACTATCTGAAATGGCTCGGCGTCGATGCGGCGTGGCTGACGCCGATCTACAAGAGCCCGTTCCGCGATCTCGGCTACGACATCTCCGATTATTGCGCGGTCGACCCCACCTTCGGCAGCCTCGAGGATTTCGACCGCCTGCTCGCGGCGTTGCACGGCAAGGGCATTCGCCTCATTCTCGACCTCGTCCCCAATCACACCGCCAACGATCATGCCTGGTTCGTCGAGAGCTCGAGCTCGCGCAACAGCGCCAAGGCCGATTGGTACATCTGGGCGGATGCGGCCGAGAATGGCGGGCCGCCCAACAATTGGCTGAGCCGTTTCGGCGGCAGCGGCTGGGAATGGTGCGAGGCGCGGCGGCAATATTATTATCATTCGTTCCTGGTCGAGCAGCCCGACCTGAACTGGCGCAATCCGCAGCTGCGCGCCGCGATCGCCGACGTCATGCGGTTCTGGCTCGACCGCGGCGTCGACGGCTTTCGCGTCGACGCCAGCGCGGTCCTGATCAAGGATGCGCTGATGCGCGACAATCCCGCCAAACCCGACGCCGAGGGCAAGCCACCGCCGCAGCGTCAGACGCCGGTCTTCACCGACGACCGGCCGGAGACGATGGATTGCATCGAGTTCATCCGGAGCGTGATCGACGAATATCCGGAGCGCATGCTGTGCGGCGAGGTCCAGGGCAAGACCGACCGTATCGGCCACTTCTACGGCAACGACAAGCCGCGCCTGCATCTGCCGCTCAATTTCGCGCTGCTCGATTCGCGGTGGGACGCGCTGTCGCTGCAAGCGACGATCGATGCGTATTTCAATGCGATCCCGGAGCATGCCTGGCCGGTCTGGGTGATCGGCGGCCACGACAAGCAGCGGGTCGCCAGCAGGATCGGCGAGGCCCAGATGCGCGTACTGGCGATGCTGCTGATGACCTTGCGCGGAACGCCGTTCTTCTTCATGGGCGACGAGATCGGCCGCAAGCGCGTTCCGATTCCGTCCGACCGCGTCCGCGATCCCTTCGAGAAGCTGGTGCCGGGCTATGGCCTGTGCCGCGATCCCGAGCGCGCGCCGATGCGCTGGGACGACAGTCCCAACGGCGGCTTTACGACCAGCCAGCCATGGCTGCCGCTGGAGCGGCCTGACGGCGCGGTCAACATCGCCACGCAGCAGCGCGACGAGCGCTCGATCCTGGCGCTGTTTCGTGCGCTGATGGCGCTGCGGCGCGAGCATGCTTGCCTGCGCCGGGGCGGTTACGAGCCGCTGCGTTCGCAGAACGACGTTCTCGCCTACAAGCGGACCGATCGCGGAAACGGATTCCTGATCGCGCTCAACATCGCTGCCGAGCCGCGGAAATACCACTGGCAGGGCCGCGGCCGCCTGCTGATGTCGACGCACCTCGACAGGCCGCCGGAGCCGTTGCCGGACGCATCCATCCTGCTCCGCGGCAATGAGGGCGTGATCATCGCAATCGAGGCGCGCTGACCGCAGGAACCATCGGCGCATCAGCGCGTCTGATCAACGCCTCCGACATCCCCCCTGCCGGAGGCGAACTGCGCGAACCGCGGCCCGGCGCTCGCCGCCTTCAAGCGCCGGGGCTGGCGGCAGGCCAAGGGAGGCAGCTCATGAGCAAGACCAAGACGAAGGGTCTTCGGCAACGGATCGCCGGCAAGACCAGGCAGGCCGTCGGCGAGATCGTCGGCGACCAGGATCTCCACGATGACGGCAAGGCGCAAGCCGAGCGCGGGCGCGACGAACAGGACCAGCCGAGCGAGCTCAATCCACTGAAGCAGCTCAAGCAGCTGACGTGAACGCGAAACCGCGACCAACGCTCTCCGATACGGCACGGTACGCTGGCGGAGGCGCGTCGCGGCTCGCGCGGCAACGACGCTCACGCTGGATCGCCGCCGCCGAGCTCGGCCTGATCAGCAGCACGTTCTCGACGCTCGTCAGCCAATTGTTCGCCGCCCGCATCGGCCGCGACGCCGCGGTCGACTGGATGACGGTCGCCGCAATTCCCGCGCGCGACTGGGCGCTCAGTGCCGAGCCGTCGTGGAGCGCGATCCTCGCCGGCATTGCCTTTCATCAATGGGCGGACTTCTCCTGGGCGCTGGTGTTCTTCGGCGTGCTCGGGCGCTGGACCGCGGACTTGCGGCCGCGAACGATCCTGCTGCTCGCGCTGCCGTGGGCGGCATTCACCTCGAGCGTGGAATGGTTCGTCTTGGTGCCGCTGTTTCCGTTCTGGCAGCCGCTGTTCACGCTGCAACAGCCCTACTGGATCGGACTTCTGGTCCATACCTCTTCCGCCGTGATGTATCCCCTGTTCGCCCGGCTGCGCTGGAGGCGCGGCCATGCGCCGGCGCGCGACATCCGCTTCACCAACGCCTGGGCCACCGGCGCGGTGGCGGTGACGGTGCTGCTCGGCGCGACCGCATTGTTCGGCAGCCACGGCTACGAGCCGCCGTGGATGGGCCGCGACAGGGATGCGGACCAAACCTATATCCGTCACATGACCGCGCATCACGCCCAGGGCATCGAGCTTGCGCGGATCGGCGCAGAGCGCGCCCAGGACCCGCATCTGCGCAAGCTTGCGATGCTGATGGTCGCGAGCCAGGCCGGCGAGAGCAGGATTTTCGAGAACTGGTGGCTGAGCTGGTTCGACACCGAGATGCCCGACTGCAGCACGGAGGAACGCGCTGCCATGCCCGGCTACTTGACGCCGGCCGAGATGCGAGCGGTCAAGATCGCACCGCCCGATCAATTCGATGCGGCCTTTGTCGAGGCCATGAGCAGGCATCATGCCGGCGCGGTGAAAATGGCCGACCGGATGTGGCAGAGCCGCGGCGATCTGCGCCTGCGCGTCATGGCGCATGCCATTCGCCACGAGCAGCAAGGCGAGATCGCGCTGATGCACGGCATGGACGGCGTTGCAGCCGTCGCCACCGCGTTCCGCAACATGTTCGGCGACAACGTCAATTGAGCTGATAGCACCCTACTCGCGCCAGAACTCGGTCAGCTCCTCCGCGGTCATCAGGTCGACCTGACCGTGGAAGCGGGTGCGGTACATCGTCATGAGCGCGTCGTGCCCGACGTCGGAGGAGCTGCACAGCGCGTCCTCGACGATCACGACCCTGAAGCCGAAATCGACGGCGCTGAGGACCGTCGAAAGCACGCAGACGTCGGTCTCGGCGCCCGAGATCACCACCGTGCCGACCTTCTTCTCGACCAGCCGGACCGCGAGGCCGGGATTGCTGAAGGCGGAATAGGCCGGCTTGTCGATCATTGCAGCGGGCGGAACGAACTTGCTCAGGGCTGGCACGAGCTCGAGCGCGGATGGCGGAAGATGCCTGCGGGTGGCCTGGTGCCAGCGGCGAAAATAGTTCTGCCATTGCCCGGCACGGTCTTCCGGATCCTGCGGCGTGATGAAGCGCGTGAAGATCGTTCTGGTCTGATAACGCGCAACGATCGAGGCGATCGTCGGCAGGACGCGCTCCATCCAAGGTGTCGCCCACAGACCGCCGGGCGCGAAGATGTTCTGCATGTCGATGCAGAGGTGAACGGCATCCCTGACCTCGGCGACGTCCGACGCGCTGTTTCTCATGGTCCTCCACCGGCGAACGCATGGCCGCGGCACGTCCGCGGCGGGCTCACTGACTGCAAATGCGATTCCGACGGCCATCGTTCCGCATGGATGCGGTCGGTGATCCCGCAGATGAGGCCCGGATATGCCATCGCCCGGCCGGGAGGTCTTTGGAGTGCGCGGGCTCAGGCATACCCACGCTGCACCGCCGGACGCGCGAGGCCCCGCTCGAGCCAGGCACCGACCGATTTGAACTGGGTGAACTCGACCAGATCGCCGGCGCCATAGAAGCCGATGAGATTGCGCACCCAGCCGAGCATGGAGATGTCGGCGATGGTGTAGTCGTCATCCATGAACCATTGCCGGCCGGAAAGATGCGCGTCCATCACGCCGAGCAGGCGCCTGGCTTCGGCGACGTAGCGGTCGCGGGGCCGCTTGTCCTCGAAATCCTTGCCGGCGAATTTGTGGAAGAAGCCGACCTGGCCGAACATCGGCCCGACGCCGCCCATCTGAAAATGCAGCCACTGGATGGTCTGGTAGCGGCGCGCGGGGTCCTCAGGCAGCAGCTTGCCGGTCTTCTCCGCGAGGTATTGCAGGATCGCCCCGGACTCGAACAGCGGCAGCGGCCTGCCGCCCGGACCGTTGGGATCGAGGATCGCCGGAATCTTGCCGTTCGGATTGAGCGAGAGGAATTCAGGCGTCCTCTGGTCGTTCTTGTCGAAGTCGACCCGATGCGCCTCGTAGGGAAGTCCGATCTCCTCCAGCATGATCGAGACCTTGACGCCGTTCGGCGTCGGCAGGGAGTAGAGCTGAAGCAGCTCGGGATGCCTGGCCGGCCAGCGCTTGGTGATGGGAAAAGCGGATAGATCAGACATCGGCACTCCGGCTGTTCGTGAGATGCCGCCCAGTCTAGGCGAGCGGACGAACGACGCAAGGCCGACCAATCGTCTGGAAGATCGCGGGGGAAGAGGAAGATCGGTAGTGCCGTTGAAGCGACTAAGGCGGCAGCGTTGCGATCTTGACGACCGGGGTCATGGTTTCGTGCTGCAGTCGATACTGGATGAACCCTTGCCCCGTGATCAGCAGCGCAGCCGTGAAGGCAGCCGCGAGCGTCGCGGTCGCCCATTGGCAGACATCGTACATGGCATTTGTCCCTCAACTCCTTCGGCCTAAACGCCAAGCTCACGTGCCGCGTTCCGACGTCGACCGAAAATTTTGCCAGTTTTTCCCGCCTCCGCAGAGAGCCCCTGCGATGTTTTTAGGGACCATCGAGCAGCTCTGCGCGTTGTGACGGGATGAACATCGAGAAGCGCGCCCTGCTCGACCACGCACAGCGCTGTCGCCGCGTTGCGGACGATCTCGCCCATCGCGAAGCCGCGCGGCGGTTACGGGCCATGGCCGATGTCTACGAGGCGCGAGCAGCACAATTGGCCGACGAAGATGGCTCCTCGAAGCCGGACCGTCACGAGCGCAGCCGCTCCGCCGGCACAGGCGATCGGCAGAATTGATCGGTTCAATAGTTGATCTCCATCCGCAAGCCGCGCGGATCGATGTCTTCGCCACCGACGCGCTGCATGCTGTCGCGCGCTGCGACCGCGCAGGCACAGGCATCGATGAGATCGTCGCGACCGATGCCGGTGCCGTGGCGAAGCGTCAGCCATCTTTCGACCTTGCTGAAGCCGCGATCTCTCAGCAGCGCAACGCGCTGCTCGCGGCCTAGCTGCGACGTCTTCGGCGCGAGCTGCAGGCGCCCTGCCAAATTCCAGAACACCAATTCCGGATGCGCTTCGCCGATCGTCGCCTGCCGCGCCGGCGTTATGACCTCGTCGACCTCTCTGATCTTGTCCCTGATATTCCAGAGTTGCGCCGACACGCCCCTGCCCTTGCCCTCGTGCGTCCAGTAATGGCGATTGGCCGCGGCCATGTCCGGGAATGTCCAGAGGTCGCGGCGCGCACCGAGAAACACGGCAGGGCCGATCAGCTCGCGTGCGCGCAGATCGCAAGCGCGATAGCCGCTCGGATTCAATCCGATCGGCATGTCGATCATCGCGCGCGCATGCGGCAGCGCGAGCAGGCGCGTCAGGCGAGGTGAATAATCGAAGCCGTGATCGCCGCGCTCGTCGATCCAGGCCGCGACCCAGCCGAAACGAAATCCATCGAGGCCGAGATAGTTCGGCACCTCATGCGTCCGTCATTTTCAATTTCCTTAGCGACCCATCGCTTGACATCCGCAAGTTGCCGGCGTATGTCCCGCGCCCTCGCAAGCACTTCCGTTTGCGACAGACACCATGAACCGAGCGATGCTGAACCGCTACGAAAGAATTGTCCGCATGCCGAATAGCCCAAAGCTATTCGACTGCGCATGCCCGGCTCATGGGAGCGATCTTGCCTGACCGCAAGATCGATCGTCCGCTTCTCACGGACCCTCCCGAGCCTGCCGCTCCGGAGGGTTTTTTATTGCCCGCCGCGCGGCCCAACCGAACAACCCGGCATCGGCCGGAACGGGAGACCCGGATCCCGGGGCTCGCGCTGAGAAGGCGCGTGCCCAAGTGCGCGGGGCCTGCCGGAGGGAACGAGGCGATGAGCCGGACACCGATGGCAGAGCGAACCCTTAGGGTTCGCAAGATGCGGCGCGTCGACAGCGCCGCGATAGAATTTTTGTAACTCGGTTTGCCGCTTTCATCGCGGCTCAACCGACGCTGGTGGTGAAGATGTCGGATACTTCTCCACACGGCAAAGCGGGTATGCCTCCCGCCTTTGACACACGCACCGGGATGCGGCCTCGGAAAAGGTACGCACGCGGCCCGGCGCAGGTCCATCCGCAAGGACGGTCCTGTGTTGTCGTCACTGAAGCCGATATCGCCCGTTCCCCAGCGTACCCCTCAACGGCCGGTGCGAAAGCATCGGCCTGGCGGTGGTGAAGATGTCTGTTACTTCGTGGTAAAGGCGCGAGAGCGCCGAGCAGGTTCGACTCCTGTGCGCCGAAAGGCGGTTGGCCCGCAAGGGCAGCAACAGCATCGATCGTTCCCCGCCAACCCATCACGGTCCGTGGTGAAGATTTCTGTTACTTCGCTTATCACGCGAGAGGTCGCGGGTTCGAATCCCGCCCGGTGTACCATGCACCGGTAGCTCAGTGGCCAGAGCGCTTTCCGGCAAGCTGTCGCTTGCCGGGTCACAGAATCGCCTGTTCCCGGATCGTGTCCCCTTAGCCACCGCCGGTGGTGAAGAGCGCTGTTACTTCGTGAATCACACTGTCGAAGGTTCGACTCCTTCCGGACGAAAGTCCGTAGCTCAGCGGTAGAGCATGTGGAGCCCCTCGTGGGCAGAGCAGCCTCGCTTGTTCCCCGGCACCGTTTCCACGTCCCCATCAACCCAAGAGGAGGCCATCATGGTCAGGCTCAACAAGATCGTTCGCGCCTTCACGCGGGAGGGCGCGCGCGCCGTGCGCTTCACGCCCGAGATGGAGCTGAAGCGCGCGCTGATGAACTGCCTCCTGTGGGAGGATCAGTTCTATGAGGACGGCGTTGCGATCGCCGATCGCATCAAGGCGCTCGTGCCCAAGGTCGCGCCCGCCAGGGTCGCGCAGCTCGCGATCGAGGCGCGCGAGGTGATGAAGCTGCGGCACGCGCCGCTGCTGGTCATCCGCGAGATGGCGCGGAGCGAGAAGCACCGTGCGCTCGTTGCCGACACGCTCGTCCGGGTGATCCAGCGGCCCGACGAGATGACGGAGCTGCTCGCGATCTACTGGGCGGATGCGCTCGGCCCTCAGCAGCAGCGCAAGCGTCAGCCGGTCTCGGCGCAGGTCAAGAAGGGTCTTGCCCGCGCGCTGACCAAGTTCGACGCCTACCAGCTCGCCAAGTGGGATCGCGACGGCGCGGTGCGGATCAGGGACGTGCTGTTCCTGGTCCACGCCAAGCCGAGGGACGCCGAGCAGGAGAAGGTGTGGAAGCAGCTCGTCGACGGCGAGCTCGCCTCTCCCGACACCTGGGAGGTTTCCCTGTCGGCCGGCAAGAACAAGCGCGAGACCTTCGAGCGGCTGATCGCCGAGCGAAAGCTCGGCGGCCTCGCGCTGCTGCGCAATCTGCGGCTGATGCAGACTGCGCAGGTCCCGCGCGAGACCATCGCAGGCGCGATCGAGGCGATGCGGACGGATCGTATCCTTCCCTACCGCTTCATCACGGCGGCGCGCTATGCGCCGGACTTCGAGCCCGAGCTCGAGGCTGCGATGCTCAAGTCGGTCAAGGACCACGTGCGGCTTCCGGGCCGGACGCGGCTCCTGATCGACGTCTCGGGCTCGATGTTCGCAACCCTCTCCGCGCAGTCGGAAATGACGCGCGCGGAGGCGGCGTGCGGCCTTGCCATCCTCGCGCGCGAGATCTGCGACGAGGTCGAGATCTTCACCTTCTCCAACGAGGTCGCGAAGGTCCCGCCCCGCCGCGGCTTCGCGCTGAGGGATGCGATCATCAACTCGCAGCCGCATGGCGGGACCTATCTCGGCAAGGCCGTGACGGAGATCGACCGCAAGGGCGATCGCCTGATCGTCTTCACCGACGAGCAGAGCCACGACCAGGTGCCCGAGCCCAGGGCGCGCGGCACCATGGTCAACGTGGCCTCGTATCAGCACGGTGTCGGCCACGGCGCCTGGACCCGCGTCAACGGCTTCTCTGAGGCCGTGGTCGCGTGGATCGCGGCGTCGGAGACGGCGTTGCACTGATGCGCACAACGACAACGGCCCCGGACGCAAGAACTGCGCCCGGGGCTTCAGAACTCTCGGAAATGATCCGCCGGCCCGTTATGGTGCGAGCGGAATGACAAGGACTACGATCATGCGACGACCCGATCCCTACATGGAACGCGCCCGCGAGCTCTGCCTCGCCGCCGGTGTCGATCCCGACTCGCGCGTCGGCGAAGGACGCGGCCAGCCGGCCTGGTGCCTGTACAAGGACGCCGCGCGCAAGGAGCATCTGGCCCGCGAGGCCAATGCAATCGCGAGCTCGATCGCCGAGTTCCGAATGCAGGACGCCCGCTTCCAGAATGCGCCGCTGAAGGTGTTCGGTCCGCACGAGGACGCGACGATCGCGCAGATGCGCAACTGCATGGCGGTCGGCAACGTCGTCTCCGGCGTGATCTGCGCCGACGGCCATCTCGGCTATGCACAACCGGTCGGCGGCGTCATTGCCTATGAGAAGCAGATCAGCATCTCCGGCGTCGGCTTCGACATCGGCTGCGGCAACATGGCGGCCCGGCTCGATACGCGCTTCGACGACATCGCGGGCCTCGTGCCCACGATCATCCGCGACGTCGCCAGGACGATCTCGTTCGGCGTGGGACGTGCCAATGCCGAACGGGCCGAGCACGACCTGTTCGACGACGGCGATGCCTGGCGCGAGAGCGACATGGAGGCCTACCGTCAGAAGGCGGTGAGCCAGCTCGGCACGGTCGGATCGGGCAACCATTATGTCGACCTCATGCGCGACGAGGAAGGCTTCGTCTGGATCGGCGTCCACTTCGGCAGCCGCGGTCTCGGCCACACCTCCGCGACGCGCTACCTCAAGGCCGCCGGCGGCAAGGACGGCATGAACGTCCCGCCCGCCGTGGTCGACGAGGACAGCGAGCTCGGTCGCCGCTACATCGCGGCGATGCAGCTCGCCGGGCGTTACGCCTATGCGGGCCGCGAGTGGGTCGTCGAGCGCGTCCGCCAGATCATCGGCGGCAGCGTCACCGAGAGCGTGCACAACCACCACAATTATGCCTGGCGTGAGACCCACGACGGCAAGGATCTGTGGGTGGTGCGCAAGGGCGCCACGCCGGCGTTTCCCGGCCAGAAGGGATTCGTCGGCGGCTCGATGGGCGACGACGCCGTCATCCTCGAAGGTGTCGACAGCGCGGAAGCCAAGGCCTCGCTGTACTCGACCGTGCACGGCGCTGGCCGCCTGTTCGGACGACGGGAGGCGAAGCGGCGCTTCTCGCGCGCGGAGATGGACCGCTGGCTCAACGAGCGCGGCGTCACCTTGATCGGTGCCGACCTCGACGAGAGCCCGATGGCCTATCGCCGCCTGCCGGACGTGCTGGCGCAGCACGCCGGCACCGTGAAGGTGCTGCACACGCTGCGGCCATTCGCCGTCGCCATGGCCGGCGAAGGCGAATTCGATCCGTGGAAGGATTGACGCGAAACCGCGGGCGGGAGGCGGTGCCTCCCGCTCGTTTCGTTTCATCTTAAGCGAGACCGCCCGCTTCGTCAGCCTCCGACGGCCTGATAGGCCAGGCGCTTGAACTCGAAGAAGAACGGATTCCAGAAGCCCATGTAGCGCTGCGCCATCAACACGCCGGCGGTGTTGGCCTCAGGGCAGATCCACCAATGGGTGCCGGCAAGGCCGCCCCACTGGAATTCACCGGTCGAGTTCGGCGGATCGAACGGCGTCGGCGCGAAGGTGACGGCGCCGCCGAGACCAAAGCCCTTGCCGGGGATCGGCCCGAGAGTGGCGAAGCGGATGGTCTGCCCCGCGGGCAGCTGGTTCGTCATCATCTGCCGCAGCGTCTCCGGCTTCAGCAGGGCATCCGAACCGGGCAGCAGCGCGCGGACCAGCGCGAGCATGTCCGGCAGGGTCGAGACCAGGCCGCCGCCGCCCGAGAGCCGCGGGAACGGCCGCCGATAGGCTTGCGGAAACGGCAGATTGTCCGCGCGCGTCAGGCCCGGCTTCATGGGGTCGAGCACGTCGGCACCATTGTAGAGCGCGACCAGCCTGCCCTGCTGTGCCTCGGGAACGTAGAAGCCGGTGTCGGTCATGCCCAGGGGATCGAAGATGCGCGCCTTGAGGAAGGCATCGAGGGATTTACCCGAGACGACCTCCACGACGCGGCCGAGCACGTCGGTGGCAACGGAATATTCCCACGCCGTACCGGGATGATAGGACAGCGGCAGATCGGCCAGCTTGTCGATCATATCGGAGAGCG
This sequence comes from Bradyrhizobium sp. LVM 105, assembly GCF_003957705.1. Classification (NCBI taxonomy): domain Bacteria; kingdom Pseudomonadati; phylum Pseudomonadota; class Alphaproteobacteria; order Hyphomicrobiales; family Nitrobacteraceae; genus Bradyrhizobium; species Bradyrhizobium sp. LVM 105. Next base: position 370,218 of record NZ_QZMV01000006.1, read on the forward strand.
GCGTCAGCGGATTGAGCACGCGCGCATCATTGTAGCCCTTGAACAGCACCGTGCCGGGATCGAAGATGCCGTAGCTGAGACCGGAAGTGTGGGTCAGGAGCTGGCGGATCGTGATCGGGCTCTTTGCCGGCTCGACATCGGCAAGGCTCGAAGCGCCCGGCTTGAGCACCATGCGATTGTCGAGCTGCGGCAGGAATGTCTCGACCGGATCATCGAGCCCGATGCGGCCTTCCTCGACCAGCAGCATGATCGCGGACGTGACGAAGATCTTGGTGTTGGAGAACGCGCGGAAGATATGATCGGGCCGCAGCGCGGTGTTGGCCTCGCGGTCGGCAAAGCCGACGCATTGCTGGTCGACCACCTCGCGCCCGCGCAGCACGGCCCAGGATGCGCCCGGAATGATCTCCTGATCGACGTAGCGCTGCATCGCCGTCCGCGCGGCGGAAAAATCAGATGTCCTGGCGTCCATGTATTCCCCCCAATTGTTGTTGGCATCGATATAGCGCGAATTCGCGGGATATGAAGCCCACCGCGCAGCTCATCCCTGTTTCATCAGCACTGTGACGTACAGCCGACGCCGGATCCGCATGCCCTGCCGCTGGTACAGGGCAATCGCGGACGTATTGTTGGAAAACACGTGCAGGAACGGAATCTCGCCACGTGCCTCGATCCGCCGTGCGACCGCTGCGAGCAGCGCCTGTGCATAGCCGCGCCCGCGATAATCGGGATGCACACAGACGGCCGTCATCTCGACGAACTTGCCCGGCTTCATCCGCTCGCCCGTCATCGCAACCAGCTCGCCGCCGGCGCGGATGCCGAGGAACGTGCCGAGCTCATGGGTGCGCGGCGCGAACGGGCCGGGCTTGGTCAGCTCCGTCAGCGCCATCATCGCGGAAACGTCGGCAGCACCCAGCGTGACGATCTCGGCATCGCGAAGCGGGCTGTCGGCCGGCGAGCCGATCATCTGCTCGCCAGTCTCGGCCAGCACGACCTTGAACCCTGAGGGCATGTCGACTGGCTCCGGCGTGAACAGCGCGGCGACCTGCGTGCCCGACAGGAGATCGCGAAGCGCGGCAAAGCTCGCCGCGGACATGTCGGCCATGTCCGCGAACGGCGTCATGTCCACGGGATAGCGCAGCGCCCGCGGGCCGCCCTCGGCCAGATGCTTCTGGCTCGTCGTCAACGCGCTCCAGATCGGACGATCCAGCAGCGCCTCATCGCTGTCGGACACCGGTCTAATCCTTGTCGAAGCTGACGATGACGGCGGCGTTGGCGATGAGGATGGGGTCGTTGGCCACTTCCGTGGCCGAGGGGATCTCCAGCCCACCCCTGACCGCGGTGACGGTCACGGTGCCGTAAGGCAGCTCCCTGGCGACGGCGTCCTTGTCCACCGCCTCAGGGTTGGGGACGCCGATCGTGACGTCAACGAACATGTCGTTCGCGGTCTTGCCGATCATCCGGAAGAAGCCGAGGCTGGAATGCCGGATCGCGTCCGACACCGCCCGCTTCGCCGCCTTGGTGGCGTCCCTGCCGTGGACGTCGACGCCCATGCCCATCTCGGTGACACAACGAACGCGGGTCATTTCATATTCCTGTGGTTGATTTGGTGGTTGCGAGTGTGGGTGATCGGAGAGCGCGAGGCAAGTGCGCCCCTCATGCAGGCTGGACGTACCCGCCCAGACCTCCGTCATTGCGAGCGCAGCGAAGCAATCCAGGATCTTTCCGCGGACGCAGTCCGGATTGCTTCGCTGCGCTCGCAATGACGAGGTGAGAGCCACGAACATCAATCACGCCTTCGCCTTTTCATGCGCGCGCAGCTCATCGACCAACACACGCACATTCTCCGAATAGTCGATCGGGATCGAGACCAGATGCAGGCCGCCCTCCTTGAAGGCGGCGTCGAGCGTCGGAGCAAAACTGTCGATGCTCGCGATGCGATGCCCCCTCGCCCCATAAGCCCTCGCGTAAAGCGCAAAGTCCGGGTTGCCGAAGGTCATGCCGTAATCGGCGAAACGATCGACGGCCTGCTTCCAGCGGATCATGCCGTAGGCGTTGTCCTCCAGCACCAGGACGACCAGATTGAGCTTGAGGCGGACGGCGGTCTCCATCTCCTGGCTGTTCATCATGAAGCCGCCATCGCCGGCGACCGCGAGCACGCGGCGATCAGGATAGAGCATCGCGGCCATCATCGCCGACGGCAGTCCGGCGCCCATGGTCGCCAGCGCATTGTCGAGCAGCAGCGTGTTGGCGACGCGGGTGCGGTAGTTGCGCGCGAACCAGATCTTGTACATGCCGTTGTCGAGCGCGACGATGCCGTTCTCGGGGATCACCTGGCGGATGTCGTGCACGATCCGCTGCGGCGTCGGCGGCCAGCGCGACTCGGTGGCGCGGTCGGCGATGTGTGCGAGGATTTCCTCGCGCAACGGCAGCAGCGCCGCAGCCTGCGGCAGCTTGCCTTCGAGCCGGTCGGCGAGCAGCTCCAGGCTCGGGCCGACATCGCCCACCACCTCGGCGTCCGGAAAATAGACCTGCTCGACGCTGGCCGAGGTATAGCTGACGTGAATGACCTTCGGCCCCGACGGGCCCATGATGAAGGGCGGCTTCTCGATCGGGTCATGACCGATCGCGACGATCAGGTCGGCGGCGTCGATGGCGTCATGCACGTAGTCGCGCTCCGACAGCGCGGCGGTGCCCATGTAGAGATTGGTGCCGCCGGGCACGGTGCCTTTGCCCATCTGCGTCGTGAAGAACGGAATGCCGGTGCGCCGCACGAAGCTTGCGATGCCGTGGGTCGATCGCGGCCGGCTGGTTGCCGCGCCCATCATCACCAGCGGGCGCTTGGCGGCCAAGATCATCCCGGCGGCACGGTCGAGCGCGGCGCGATGGGCGACCGGGATCTCGATCGGATGGACCGGAATCACGGGCACGGCAGGCACTTCGTCCCCTGCGATGTCCTCAGGCAGCTCGAGATGCACCGGCCCGGGCCGCTCCTCCATCGCGACGCGAAAGGCGTCGCGCACCACCGTCGGAATGCTGGAGGCGCTGACGATCTGCCGCGACAGCTTCGTCAGCGGCTTCATGGTCGCGACCACGTCCACGATCTGAAAGCGCGCCTGCCGGCTGCTCATGATCGGCTTCTGGCCGGTAATCAGGATCATCGGCATCGCGCCGAGATGCGCATAGGCCGCACCGGTGGACAGGTTGAGCGCACCCGGGCCGAGCGTCGACAGACAGACACCGGGCTTGCCGGTCAGCCGGCCATGGGTGGCGGCCATGAAGGCGGCGGCCTGCTCGTGGCGGGTCAGAACCAGCTCGATTTTGGAGGTGCGAAGCGATTCCACCAGATCGAGATTCTCCTCGCCGGGGACACCGAAGATGCGATCGACGCCCTCGTTCTCCAGCGCGGCGACAAACAGGTCCGAACCTTTCGTCTTGCGTTCCTGCCCACTCATGCCGCCTCCCACCTATGCTCGCTGCCGTGTTCCACGGCAGTCGGCACATCGTAGCGGCTCGCGGCTTCGGCACAACTCACAAAGAAAGGCGCGGCCGGATCGACCTCGTCATGGCGCGCGCAACGAGGCGGTACGGACCAGCGGCTTCCTCCACGCTTCATCGCGGCGGCCGGCTGCCAGATCTCCCCCCGCGATTGACAAGCCAATATCTCTGACTATAGTCAGATATCATGCTGGACCCGATCTCGCGCGTTCGCCGCTTCAACCGCGCCGTCACTTCGGCGGTCGGCGCGCTCGATACCTCCTTCCTGGGCCGCGGCCGCCCGCTCGGTGCGGCGCGCGTGCTCAACGCGATCGGGGCCGGACGTTCGGACGTGGCGGAGATCCGCGATTATCTCGGTCTCGATTCCGGATTGATGAGCCGCCTGCTGCGCAGCCTCGAGGAAGAAGGGCTGGTCGAGACCGACGCGCACCACGACGATGCGCGCCGGCGCGTCGCGACCTTGACGCGTTCAGGCCGGCGCGAGTTCGCCGCCTATGAGGCGCTGTCGAACGCGCAGGCCGAAGGCTTCCTCGCGCGGCATTCACAACGCGAGGCGCTGCTGGTGGCGATGGACCTGATCGCCTCTACCCTGACGCGCGAGCGGATCGCGTTGGACGAGATGGATCCACGATCCGAGGAAGCGCGCCACTGCCTCGGCGAGTATTATGCCGAGCTCGGCCGCCGCTTCAGCCGAGGCTTCGACGTCTCGCAGTCGCGCGATCCTGACGCCAAGGACATGCGCCGCCCGCGCGGCACCTTCATCGTCGCGATGTCGGACACGCTGCCGATCGGCTGCGTCGGCTTGAAGGGAACCGATCACGGCTACGCCGAGATCAAGCGTCTGTGGGTCGCTCCCTCCGCACGCGGCTTGCGGCTCGGCCGGCGGCTGATGGAAGCGGCCGAGGATGCCGCGCGCGAGCTCGGCATCGCGCTGCTGCGGCTCGACACCAACAGCGCGCTGCCCGAAGCCGGTCAGCTCTATCGCAGCACGGGCTGGCGCGAGATCCCCCGCTTTAACGACGATCCCTATCCGGACCTGTTCTTCGAAAAGCGGCTGTGACGCCGCGAGAGGGGATCACGTCGTCCGCGTCGGGCGCACGACAATCTCGTTGACGTCGACGTCATCGGGCTGCTCGATCGCAAAGCGCACCGCGCGTGCGATCGCATCCGGCTGAAGCGCGATGGCGCGATAGGTCTTCATCGCTTCGGCCGCTGCGGGATCGGTGATGGTGCCCGCGAGCTCGCTCTCCACCACGCCGGGATGGATGCAGGTGACGCGGATGTTGTCGTGCTCCTGACGCAGGCCGTCCGAGATCGCCCGCACTGCATGCTTGGTCGCGCAGTAGACCGCCGCGGTCGGCGATACGCTCAGTGCCCCGATCGAAGCGATGTTGATCACATGGCCGGAGCCGCGCGCGACCATTTCCGGCAGCACGGCCGCTATGCCGTAGAGCACGCCCTTGATGTTGACGTCGACCATCCGGTCCCATTCCTCGACCTTGAGAGAGGCCATCAGCGACAGCGGCATCACGCCGGCATTGTTGACGATCACGTCGACGCGGCCCCACACCCCGCGCGCGGCGTCTGCAAAGGCTGCAACGCTCGCACGATCGGTCACGTCGAGCGGATGCGCGAGCGCCGTCCCGCCCGCCGCCTTCAGCTCGGCCGCGAGATCCTTGAGACGATCGACGCGACGCGCCCCAAGCAGGAGCTTTGCGCCGCCTCTCGCCAATTCGCGCGCGATGCCCGCGCCGATCCCACTTGAGGCGCCGGTGATGAGAATGACTTTGTCGATTGGCATGAGGTCCTTCCTCGCGTTCGGATTGATGGCGTGGAAGATGGACCCGGGCCGCTGTCGTGATAAGACGACGATCTCTAACCAGCACGGCAAGCATATCTAACCAATGGAACCCGATCTCAACGCTCTCGCCGTCTTTGCGCTGGTCGCCGAGGAGCGGAGTTTTCGTGCCGCGGCCGACCGGCTCGGCGTGACCCGCTCGGCCGTGAGCCAGACCATCCAACGGCTGGAGGAAAATCTCGGAATCGCACTGGTCCAGCGCACCACGCGCAGCGTCGGCCTCACCGAGGCCGGTGAGCGGCTGCACGCGGAGGTCGCCCCCGCCCTCGCCGACATGCGCGCCGCGCTCGGCAACACTGAAGCGCTGCGAGGGCGGCCGCGCGGGGTGCTGCGCCTTGCGGTCTCCTCGATCGCCGAGCATTTTCTCTCGGGGCCGTTTCTTGCGGCCTTCGCTGAGGCCAATCCGGAGGTCCAGCTCGACGTCACCGTGACCGACGCGGAATTCGACATCGTCGCTGCGGGCTTCGACGCCGGAGTCCGGCTCGGTGAAGTCATCGAGCAGGACATGATCGCGGTGCCGATCGCCGGCAAGGAGCGCCAGCTTGCGGTCTGCGCTCCTACCTTTCGCGACCGTTTCGGCGTGCCGGCGCACCCGTCCGAGCTTGCATCGTTTCGCTGCATCGGCTGGCGTCCTGCGCCGACCGTCGCTCCCTATCGCTGGGAATTTGCGGAAGACGGCAGGGAGTTCAGCGTCGCGGTCGCTCCTGACATCACGACCAACGACATGGCACTGATGATCAAGCTCGCGGTGGCGGGCGCCGGCATCACGTTCGGAATGGAGGCGAGCTTCCGTCCCGCGATCGAACGCGGTGAGCTGGCGCCGATCCTGGAAGACTATTGCCCGTTCTTCGCCGGCTTCTATCTCTACTACCCGAGCCGCCGCAACGTCGCGCCGAAGCTGCGCGCGCTGATCGAGCACGTGCAGCGGCGCACCTGAGCCGAAGGAACCTGCCATGACCAGGGACGAGCTTGCCGCCATCTATCGCGACTACATCGGCTGTCTCAATCGGCGGGACTGGCCGGCCCTCGGACAATTCGTGCATGAGGAGGTCGTCCACAACGCGCGGCCCCTTGGGCTGGCCGGCTATCGCGCGATGCTGGAACGGGACGTTCGGGAGATCCCAGACCTGCAGTTCCACGTCGAGATGCTGATCTCCGATCCTCCCCGCATCGCCGCCCGACTGAAGTTTGATTGCACGCCAGCCGGGGCATTTCTGGGTCTTGCGGTCAATGGAAAGCGCGTGTCCTTCTGCGAGAACGTGTTCTACGAGCTTCGCGACGGAAAGATCCGGCAGGTCTGGTCGGTGATCGACAAGGCCGCGATCGAGGCGCAGCTCTGACGCCACGCCTCGATCCGGAACTCACGCCGCTGCCGGCGCCACCTGCCCTTGCGGCTTTGCGAAGGGCCTGAACGTCATCGCCATCAGGAACGCGCCGAGGCCCATCGCCCAGGAGGCGATATAGAGCCAGGCGTAGCTGGAGAACGCGTCGTAGATCAGGCCGCCGGCGAGCGGGCCGGTGGCCATGCCGAGGCTGCCGGCCATCGCCGTGCCGCCGATCACCGTGCCCATCATCTTGAGCGGAAAGTTCTCGCGGATGAGCACGGCGTAGAGCGGCATGGTGCCGGCATAGATGAAGCCGAAGATCGCGCCGACCGCGTAGAAGGTCGCGAGCTGATTCGCGAAGACGTAGGCCAGCGCGCCGAACGCCTGGAGCAGCAGGCCCGACACCAGCACACGCTTGGCGCCGAACCGGTCGCCCATCAGGCCGAAGGCGATGCGGCCGCCGAGGCCGGCAAGCCCCTCGATGCTGTAGATCGTCACCGCCGCGATCAGCGGAATGCCGCAGCTCACGGCATAGCTGACGGTGTGGATGATCGGGCCGGAATGGGTGGCGCAGCAGAAGAAATTGGTCGCGAGCAGGATCATGAATTGCGGCGAGCGCAGCGCCTCGCTCACCGATAGCTCGCTCTGCGCAGCCCCCTCGCCGATCGGAGCGGCCACGGCCTGCGCGAGCGCCGGCGGACGGCGCACTAGGAACGAGACCGGGATCATGATCGCGCCGACCACCAGCGCCACGATCTGCATCGAGGTCCGCCAATCGTGGCTGGAGATGAGCCAGGCCGCGAACGGCGACATCGTCATCGGCGCCATGCCCATGCCGGCCGACACCAGCGACACCGCGAGGCTGCGATTTGTGTCGAACCAGCCGGTGACGGTCGCCATCATCGGCGCGAAGATCGCCGCGCAGGACGCGCCGGTCAGAAGGCCGAACACGATCTGGAACACCAGCAGCGAGGTCGCGTGGCTCGCGGCGAACAGGCTGAGCGTCAGCACGGTCGATCCCGTCAGCACCACCGGCAGCGGCCCGAACCGGTCCGACAGCGTGCCCCAGGCCATGCTGGTGAAGGCCATCGCCAGAAAGCCGATCGTCATCGCGCTGGAGATGCCGGTCACCGACCAGCCGGTGTCCTTGGCGATCGGCTGCAGGAACACCGGCAGCGAAAACATGCCGCCGATCGCGACGCAGCCGAGCAGGCCGCCGGCGGCGACGATCACCCAGCGATAATTGGCAGAGTTCATGGTGGTCTCCCGTCAGGTCTTGTCCGGGTGGAAGACGAATGGGAACTGCACCGGCCGACAGCATCACGCAAGTTTTTGCGCAGCCCGCCAACACGAATCGCGAAAACAACCCCATGCACAGTAGCCGGCCTCTGCGGGATCAAGGACTTAATGAGCGGGCGAAATGGGCCGCCGGCGGCTTGCGAGGCGAGCCCGCGAGTTGACTCGTCGGGCAAAACAGCGGCGTCGTGGCATCATCCCGCCGGCATCGCCGGGCACAACGCCCTGGTTCACGGCCTTGTGCGCACGACGGCCGTCGGGTTCGGTCAAGTTTCGAACTGCCGCGTTGCGGGGTGATTCAATCGGGTCGCCGCCGGTGTGGGCTTAGTTGCCGACGCCAATTACATCATGACCATCCGCCCCATCATCAGTGCCTGAAATTGCAAGAGACCCCTCCATGCCAAAGATCGACATTGCCGGCGTGCCGGCCCGCAAGGGCTCCGGCTACCCCGCCCCATTCGATGCTCCCTGTGCCGAGCGCATCCGGCAGCGGCTCGGCGATGCCGCGGGCTTGTCGGATTTCGGGGTCAACCTGATGCGCCTGCCGCCGGGCGGCTGGTCGAGCCAGCGGCACTGGCATTCGCACGAGGACGAGTTCGTCTATATCCTCGAAGGCGAGGTGACGCTGATCGAGGATGGCGGCGAAACCCTGCTGCGCGCCGGCGACTGCGCGGCCTTCCCCAAGGCAAGCGGCAACGGCCATCATATGATCAACAGGTCGAACGCGACGGCTGTCTATCTCGAGGTCGGCTCGCGCTCGCAAGCCGACCTCATCACCTGCTCCGACATCGACATGATGAGCCCGGCATCCGACGGCCGCTTCCTGCACAAGGACGGCACGCCCTATCCGGACGCGTGAAGCGTCTGGAGCAACGCCTCACATGGCCGCGCTGCGGCGCCACGTGCTGACGGTGAGCCAGACCGCCGAGACGAGGAAGTAGAGCGCGCCGACCGCAGCGTAGCCCGCCACATTCGCGATCGATGGCACCGCTGGCATCGAGGCCTGAAAGATGAAGAAGCCGCCCGCCAGCGCCGACTGGCCACCACTGAGCACCATGGCCCATTGCGCGCCGAAACGCTTCCAACGGCGCACGGCCGTGCCGAGTTGGAGCAGTCCGGACAGGATCGCCCAGGCCCCGAAGATTCCGAGCACCCAGTTCATGCTCACCTGCAGGGCCAGGATGACCGCGATGGTGGTCGCCAGACTGACCAGCACGTTCAGGCCCTGCGTGCGGTTCTGGTTCAAGCCGCCGCTGGAGAGCGCGTCGAGATAGTTGGCGGCAGCGTCCCAGGCCGGATAGACGACAAGCAGCGCCGCTGCGATCACCGCGGACGATGGCGCGATCACGAAGGCCGCGATGACCCAGGCGACGGAAAACGCGGCACGCAGGAAGTAGTATTGCTTCAGCCATTGCGCCTGGTCGGCCGCCTCCAAAGCGATCTCACGATTCTTCATTTCCTTCTCCTTACCTACTAGTTGGTAGTTTGCGTACGACGCGGAAGCGTTGTGCCGTCCTGACCGGCACTGGCCTGTGTCGACCTCGTCAGTGCCTGGTTGAAAGCCGGTCCAGCAGCGGCCGGATGATGGTTCCGAACATCTTTGGATCGCCATAAGCGCGCGCCGACAGCATCGCGCCGTGAACCGTCGCCATGAATCCCTCCGCCTCGACCCGTGCCGTGCTGGCGAGATGGAGCCGTCCTTGCCGCTTGCCGCGTTCCATGACCAATGTCAGCCAGGATGCCAGGAAGCGGAAGTGCGCGCGGACTTCGAGCGCCACCTCCTCAGGCAGGATCGGAAGCTCGCTGGCCAGGAGCGCACACACGCAGAAGGGAGCCGTTGCGTCCTTGATGCATGCCTCCCAATACCCCACGTAGTTTCTGAGCTGGTCGGCGGGGTCGGCGACATTGCGTTCGAGCGCCGACAACCCCGCCTGGGCCTCCTCGCGATAGCGCGACACGAGGGTGCGGACCAGGTCGACCTTGCTGGCGAAATGGTGATGGATGCTCGGCTTGCGGATGCCCACGACATCGGCGATGTCGGCGTAACTGAAGCCGTTATAGCCACCCGCGATGATCAGCGTGCGGGCGCAGGCAAGAATGTCGTCGGCGGTCGAGGAAACAATGGTCATGACGTCTAGCTACCTTCCAGTAGGTAGGTCGTCAACCTCGGATGCTTCAATGATCCGTGAGCGAGTGGTAGGAGCCTGCATGACCATCCGACCGATCGTGCGCTATCCCGACCGCCGGCTCGCGCTCCCGGCCCGCCCCGTCACCGCCTTCGATGATGGACTGCGCGAGCTGGCAGCCGACCTCTTGGAGACCATGCGCGCCGCGCCCGGCATCGGCATCACCGCGCCGCATATCGGCGTGCCCTTGCGGCTCGTGGTGCTGGAGCTCGACGCCAAGGACGGCGCGCGCACTTACGTCAATCCGGAAATCACATGGGCCTCCCCCGAGATGATCCTGCACCGCGAGGGCAGCGTCTCGATGCCCGGGGTCAACGACGAGGTGCAGCGCCATGCGCGGGTGCGGATCAGCTATCAGGATCTCGATGGCAATATGCAACACGAGGAATCCTACGGCCTGCGCGCGGTGTGCCACCAGCACGAGATCGACCAGCTCGACGGCATGTTCTGGCTCCAGCGGCTGTCGCGGCTGAAGCGGGAGCGGCTGGTGAAGAAGTACGAGAAGATGTCGCGACCTTGAGAGGGCAGCGAAGCCATCCACCAGCGCCAGAGGCCAGGCGGATGGACTACGCCAGCGGCCTGCGCTCCCCGCGCAAGCCGCTGGCAAATCCATGGCGTGTTCGTTGAGAGGGCGTGACGAGCTTCGAGATGCACCCGCTCTTTCGGAGCGATGCAGTTGAACCCTCACACGCTCAGATCATCGGGCGCCGGCGGGGACAGGCGTGTTGAGCAGCTGCTGCTCCCACAGATACGCGATGCCGCTACCGCCGGCATGTTGGGTGATCACCTTCGTCAGCGCGGCAGCTTGATCGGCCCGAGCCCAGTCGCGCTGCCATTCGGCCGCGAGCGCCAGCCAGGTCATCATATTCACGCCCGCCGCGATCATGCGCTGGATTGCGACCTGGTGGGCCTCCACCGAAACGGCGCCAGAGGCGTCGGTGATCACCGTTACATCCCAGCCTTCGCCACGAGCCTGAATCGCCGGCATCGCAACGCAAATTTCGGTCCACAGGCCAGCAATGATGAGCTGCTTGCGGCCCGTTGCCTTGACTGCGTCCACCACCTTTCGATCCTCCCAGGTGTTGATGAACGTCCGGTCGATGACTTCCTGGCCGGGGAAAACGTCCGTGATCTGAGGGAAAAGGAGACCACCCCGTTCAGCGATCACCGTGGTGAGGATCGTGGGGACGCCGAAGGCTTTGGCGGCCTTGGCCAGACCGGCGGTGTTGTTGATCACCATCTGCGGTTCATGGCTGTTCACGTTCGCAAGCTGGTAAGGCTGGTGGTCGATCAGAACGAGCACGGAGTCTTCGGGACGAAGAAGCGAAGCAAGGCCGTTACGAAAAGTCATCGTTGCATCCTTTACTGCCGTTGTGAGCGGCACTGGTTTTTAGAAAGACGTACGCCAGCAGCGACGTAACCGACGCCAAGATTGGTGTTCCCAAACGCGATACGGTAGTGTCGCGGTGAGGGACACCGTGTCGCGGAATGAGGAACGCTGAGTTGGATATCGAAGAAATACGGACGTTCGTCGAAATTGCCGACGCTGGGGGAATTTCGTCCGCCGCGGCCCGGCTGGGCGTCGCCAAATCGATCGTCAGTCGTCGGCTGCTGCGGCTTGAAGCGGAACTTGGCGTCCAACTGCTTGCAAGAACGACCCGCGGGGCTGCGCTCACTGAAGCCGGCGTCACTTTCCGAGACCATGCCGCCAGAGTCAGCGCCGAGATCGACGCAGCGCGGGAGGCAGTGCTACCCGCCGGAGACTTGCGCGGCCGCTTGCGAGTTGCAGTGCCGCTTTCTTTCGGCCCGATCCACTTCGCTCCCATCCTTGCGGAGATGGCCCGGCGCCATCCCCATCTTCAGATCCAAACCTGCTACAGCGATCGCTTCGTCGATCTCATCGCGGAAGGATATGATTGCGCGATACGAGTTGGCCATCTTCAGGACTCCAATCTGATCGCAAGACGCGTCGGACCTGTCTATGGGAAGCTTGTCGCGAGCCCGGACTACATCAAGGCCCATGGGTCGCCTGAATCGCCAGAGGCACTCCTCGCCCATGAAGCCCTCATGCAGGGAACCGAAGTGTGGCAACTCATGGATGGCGACAAGATCCTCGCGGTGCGTCCGCAGGGTCGCTTCAAGGCCGACAACGGCACAGCTCTGGTTTTCGCTGCGCTGGCAGGACTTGGGATCGCCTATCTTCCCGACAGGCTCACCCATGAATACGTAACCTCGGGCGCGCTTGTGCCGGTCATGACACGATATCCCCCGGCTCCGGCGGGTGCATACGTGATCCGCCCGCCGGGCCAGCATCCCGCACGCAAGATACGGGTCCTCACCGAGTTGCTGATCGAGTATTGCGAGCCGGCTCCGCAGCCCGCGTAACCTCGCTCCTCACTCCCAGTTCGCGATCACCTCAAGCTCTTTTCCCGCTCTTTTTGGTGAGCGGCGCGTTGCGACGCTCACGTTTGCCGCGCGCGATCTCGGTTGCCAGCGCGTCCAGCTTCGGCTCCCAGAAGTTCCGGAACTGACCGATCCACGCATCCACCGCGCGAAGCCCGGCAATGTCGACCGAATAGAGGCGCCTCTGCGCCTCCGCGCGAACGGTCGCAAAGCCGCTCTCGCGCAGCACCTTGAGATGCTGCGAGACGGCCGCCTGGGTGATGCCGAACTCGGCGCCGATCGCAGCGACGACCTCGCCGGACGCCATCTCCCCGGGCGCGAGCAGCTCGATGATGCGACGGCGCACGGGATCGGCGAGGACCTCGAAGACGTGCATCAGCTTCCCGTGCCGGGATGGGCGATGTCCGGCGGCATCTCGCCGCGATAGAAGGCGATGGTGCGGTCCGAGCGCTGCTTCGCCTCGTCCGGGTCGACCCCGCTTACGACATGCGCTGCACGCCAATGCTCGCCGCTGGTCGTCATGAAGTCCTTGCCCTCGGGCGAGACCATCCAGGCCTCGGCCGTCTCGTGGTCGACCGATGCGCCGGTCGCAAGATAGCGCTCGAGCCCCGCGAGAGCGAGGTCCCAACCGATGCCCACCGCACCTGGACCGAACTGATTCCAATGATCCTCGATGATCGCGGTGTGCTCAAGCGTCAAGCGCGCCTGACTTCGTTCTGCCGACAGCTTGACGTCGATCCAACTCGTCGCGCCGCCGAATTCCCAGGTGGCGGCGAAATGGGTCGGCGGCGTGCATGCCGTGATGGTGCCGCCCGCATTGCCCTTGACCTGGTACCGCCCGCCGAGCTGGAGGTCGCCCTCGACCGCCGCGAACCAGCGTGGAATGCGCTCTTTGCTGGTCACGGCGTCCCAGAGATCGTCGACGCTGGTGTCGTAGAGCCGCGTCAGCGTCACGGCACTTGCAGGTTTTCCGTCCTTCTCGAAATTCGTCACCGAACGCGTGACAAGGCCCAGAACTCTCGCGACATCGATCTGCATGGCATGCCTTCCTGTCGTTTCATTCAAGCAGGAATATCGAGCCACACTAATATAAGTCAATACTTATATTGAGCCGCCGCGCTGCGTCAAACCGCCTCGCGAGGCGATGCGAACCAAACACCTGCTCAAACGTCTATGGGTTCCCACCCACCCGCCGGGCTGGATTACACGGTAGGAATTCATGAAAGTTCGCAAATTCGCCATCTCCGACGCCTCGCTCGAACGCTCGCCGGGACAGGACGGCGAGATCTTCGCCGGCAATGTGATCGACCAGCGCCACGGAGGCCCAGTCACCATCGGCTTCGGCCGCTACGCACCGAACCAGACTCTCGAAGAGACGATCAAGGTCGACGACGTCATGATCGTCCTCGAGGGCAAACTGTCGGTCATGAGCCAAGGCAGCACCGTCACCGCAGGTCCCCACGAGATCGTCTACATGCCGAAGGGCGAGACGGTCACCATCCGCTCGCACGAGCAAGGCGCCGTCACCGCTTACGTCACCTATCCGCATTGGCAGGAGGCGGACGACGAGGCGGCTTAGCCGGTGACTGGCACGACCTGCTCGACCGATGTTGCGGCTTTGGCAAGCTCGTCGTCGCCCGGCTTGACCGGGCGACCCAGCACGCCGCGGCCTCTCGATTAATCGATCGCTTCTGGAATACTGGATCGCCCGATCAAGTCGGGCGATGACAGCGAGTGTGAGGCGTGGGCGTGCGCCCCTATCGCCTACCCGCCCGCCATCAGCGCCTTTGCCAGCGCCATGTAGGCCGGCAGCGTCACGGGATCGTTGGCGGCGTTGCCGGCGACGGGATGCGAGGCGTAGCGCGCGATCACCATCTCGGCTTTGGGGTCGATGTAGATGCCCTGGCCGTAGACGCCGCGCGCCATGTAGGCGCCGTGCTCGTTGTGCGTGACCCACCATTGATTGCGGTAGGACGCGCCCGGCAGCGTGGTATAGCCGGCCGGCTTGAATTTTTCGGGGTCGCCGCCGCGCGCGATGTCCTCGACCACTTGCGACGGCACGATCTGGCGGCCGTTGAAGCGGCCGTGATTGCGCATGGTCTCGCCGAAGCGGGCGAGATCGCGCAGTGTGGTGGAGAGGCCGCCGCCGCCGCTCTCGGTGCCGATGCGGTCGACGTGATAATGCGCATCCTCCTCCGCGCCCATCGGCTGCCAGATCCGCTCGGAGAGCAGCTCCGACAGCGTCAAGCCGCTGGCGCGCCGGCAGATCCACGCGAGCACGTCGGTGTTCACGGTCTTGTAGGCGAAGGCCTTGCCGTGCTCGCCCTGCTTCTTCTGCGCGATGAGGAAATCGAAGATGGTGGTGGGACCGTCGTAGCCCGCCGGGATCGGCGCCATGCCGTTGGCGCGCCGCAGGCCCCACACGTCCGAATTCTTGTCGGTATAGACCTCGGTGTAGAGCAGCCCCGTGGTCATATCCATGACCTCGTGCACGCGCGCATCGCCGAACGCGCTTGGTTTCAGCTCCGGCACATAATCCGTGACGGGCGCCTGCGGATCGATCCTGCCCTCGGCGACCAGAATGCCGGCGAGCACGCCGGTGAACGACTTCGTCACCGACATGCCGATATGCGGCTTGTGCGGCTTCAAGGCGCCAAAGTAGCGCTCGTAGATCAGCCTGCCCCGATGCAGCACGGCGATGCCGTCGGTGTAGGTCTCCTCCAGCATCTTTGCGAAGGTCATGGGCCGCCCGTCCATCGTGGTCGAGGCGACCGCGCCGATGTCGTGATCCGCGCGCGGCAGCGGAGACGCTGGCCCTGCCCCGCGCCAGACATTCACGGTAGGCACCAGCTGGCGGATGTTGCTCCAGGCCCAGCGCAGCTCGGGGAAGGTTCGGAAGGAGCCGTCCTGGAAGGTGATGAGGCGATCGGGCGACGGCGGGAAGCCGCGCATCCAGCCGAGGGTTTCGGGGTCGGATTCGAGGGCGGTGACGGGCAGCTGGCTGGGGGCGGTCGCGACGGACATGAAGGCGGGCTCCGGAGGGGAACGATGCGGTTGTCGTATCACGAGAGGCCGTGATGGAGATCCGACGTTTGCGCCGGGTGCCTACGCGCGGGTCAGGACGGCGGCGGCGCGCCGATGCGACGAGGCACGGGCGCGAGAGCGGCCCAGCGGCGGCGCGACAGTGGCAAATGGTTCACGTGAGAGGACGTCGACGGCCTCGGCAGCGGTCGCGAAGTTGTCGAGTGCGTTTTTGAAAGTGCCGGGCACGTTCGGCGCATACACGCCGACGGCGAGGAGAACGCCCTCATCCTGTCTTCAGCAACCATCGGATCGGCAATGCGATCACGAAGAGCGTGGCCACACCCGCGGTCCACAGCGCAACGAACCACAGCAACTGCCGCCAGGCCCGAGACACACGCGGCATCAGTGATACCCCTCGCCGTGCCGCACCTTGCCGCGAAATATCCAATAGACGTAGCCCGTGTAGACAAGGATCACCGGCACCAGCACCGCTGCCCCGACGAGCAGGAACAACCGGCTGCTGGGATGCGTGGCTGCCTGCCAGATCGTGACGGAAGGCGGCACGATCATCGGCCACATGCTGATCCCCAGCCCGATATAGGACAGCAGGAAGAAGCCGAGCGCGCACAGGAACGGCGCCACATCCTCGGCCCTGCCCAGCGCGCGGTGAAAGCGCCATGCCAGCAGAGCCAGGAGGATCGGCACAGGCACTGCGTAAAGCATGTTCGGCAGCGTCAGCCATCGCTCGCGAAACGCCGCGCTTTGGATGACCATCATCACGGATATGACCGCGATGAAGCCGAGCGTCGCAAACCCGAGAACGCGTGCATAGTTCCGGCAGCGTGCCTGAAGGGCGCCGTCCGTCTTCCAGATCAGCCAGCACGCGCCGAGCAGGCCGTAGCCGACAACCAGGGCAACTCCGGTCAGCACCGAGAAGGGAGTCAGCCAATCCCACCAACCGCCGGCGTAGGCCCGCCCTTCCACGCGGATGCCCTGCACGATGGCGCCGAGGCAGACGCCCTGCAGGAAGGCCGCGACAAAGCTGCCCCACGAAAATGCGCGGTCCCACCAGATCTCACCGGCGGATGTCCGCGCCCGAAACCGCATCTCGAAGGCGACGCCGCGAAACACCAACGCGAGCAGCATCAGAATGAGCGGCATGTAAAGCGCGGGAAAGATCGTCGCGTAGGCCAGCGGAAACACGGCGAACAATCCGCCACCGCCCAGGACGAGCCAGGTTTCGTTGCCATCCCAGACCGGTGCCACGGAGTTGACCATGACATCGCGGTCGGCTCTCGCCACCTCGGCCGGAAACAGGATGCCCACGCCAAGGTCGAAGCCGTCCATCACCACGTAGAGCAGCACGGCCGTGGCGATCAGCAGCGCCCAAATCAGTGTGAGGTCGATGCTCATGGCCTGATCCTCGCCTGCCTCGGTTCTGCTCCGTGCGTCTCGCGATTGACGAGCCCCGGCGCCGGCGTGATGCCGGCCGTGCGCACCGGCTGGCCTTGCGGCGGTCCGTGCTCGCCGGCTTCGGGCGCCTGGCGGAAGAGGTGAAACAGATAAGCGATGCCCGCGCCGAACACGACGAAATACACCACGACGAATGCAGCGAGCGATGCGGCCACCGCCGGCGCGGCGATCGGCGCGACGCTGTCGGCCGTCCGCAGCAGTCCATAAACCGTGAAAGGCTGGCGGCCAGCCTCCGTCACAGTCCATCCGGCGGTAACCGCGACGAGCCCGGACGGTCCCATAGCCACGGCAAAGCGGTGCAGCCATGGCGAGTCATACAGACTGTCGCGCCAACGCAGGATGAGCGAGACCACACCGAGCGCGATCATCAGAATGCCCAAACCGACCATGATGCGGAACGCCCAGAAGACGAGCGGAATATTGGTGGGCCAAGTGTCCTTCGGAAACGCCTTCAGCCCTTTGACCTCTCCATCAAGGCTGTGCGTGAGGTAAAGACTCGCGAAGCCGGGAATGGCAATCTGGCCGCGCGTCACGCCGGCATCGGCATCCGGCATTCCGAACAGGATGGAAGGCGCGCGGCGCTCGGTCTCGAAATGACCTTCCATGGCGGCGACCTTGGTGGGCTGGTGGTGATACGAATTCACGCCGTGCAGATCGCCGATCAGGAGCTGCATCGGCGCCACGATTGCGGCCATCCACATGGCCATCGAAAACATGATGCGGGCGCGTTCGTTCATCCTGTCCCGCAGGAGATGCCAGGCCCCCACCGCGCCCACGATCATCGCGGTCGTCAGGTAAGCCGCCGTCACCGTATGGGCGAAACGGTAGGGGAACGACGGATTGAAGATGATCCCGAGCCAGCTTTCCGGAATGAACTGGCCGTCCGGCCCGGTTGCATGTCCCGCCGGCGTTTGCATCCAGGAATTCGCCGCCAAAATCCAGAAGGCCGACAGCAACGTGCCGCCCGCCACGAAGCACGTCGCGACGAAATGCAGGCGGGGACCAACGCGGCCAAGGCCAAACAGCATGACCCCAAGGAAGCCGGCCTCGAGAAAGAATGCCGTCAGCACTTCGTAGCCAAGGAGCGGTCCGAGCACCGGCGACGTCCTGTCGGCGAACACCGACCAGTTCGTGCCGAACTGGTATGACATGACCAAGCCGGACACGACGCCCATGGCGAAGGCGACGGCGAAAATCTTCAGCCAATAGCGATAGGTATCGAGATAGGCGCCCCGGTCCGTCCACAGCCATAAGCCTTCGAGCACGGCGAGATAGCTCGCCAGTCCGATGGTGAAGGCGGGAAACAGGAAATGCCAGACCACCGTGAAGGCGAACTGAAAGCGCGCAAGATCCAACGCGCTGGGCAGTAAGTCGGACATAGCTCCGCCCCCACATCAACTGCGGCCCGCAGCAAACGCTTTCAACGTGCGCTGGTTCCAGCTGCCTCGATCATCATATATCGAGGGTTTTAAGCATCCTGCGGGCACTGTCCTTGGACGATATCGTTGGCACAATACGGTCTCAAGACGCCTAAATGTCCTACCGCCCCGCAGAAGGGCCGGCGCCGAGCTTCTCCAATCAGTGCAAGCTCGCGGACGCGCTGCCGTCGGGGCAAGCCTCACAAGAGGCCATGGTCCTTGAGCAGTTGGACTTCATCACCCGTAATCCAGCCGAAAACTTCAGCAGCCCGTCATTCTGCTCAAGCAGATAGGCGTTGGTGAAAGGCACATCGATACGCCTGCCATCTTTCTCGAACTCGCTGCTCCAGCCCACGTGGACGAGGCAATGCGTTTCATCGATTGAATGCTCGGACACTGCGAGGTCTTAGCACCGCACTGCGGTTTGGAGATCCAGCGTTTGCGCCGGGCGGCTGCGCGATGATTTGCATGCCCCTAGCGCGCGCCGGCTTCGGCAAGTGCTCGCATGAGGTTCGGCGTCGACCACGTCGCAACGCCAGTTCCCGCAAAATCGCGGTCCGTCGTCCAGACATCGGCCTCGACACTCCAGGCCAGCGCCAGCACGTGCGCGTCGCGCACTGAACCATTGCGGCTCGGCACCGCATCGCGAAGGGCTTCCTCGCAGCGAACGCGAACAGGCTCCAGGGCGGCGACGGGGACAACCGTAAGCAATTCCGCCAGATCGTCGAGCACATCGAGCAGCTCCGGCCGCTTCAATCCGAGCTCGATCCGTCGGCGTGCTTCCTGAACCAGACGGTCCGTCGTGACCAGGACCGCGCCCTCGGCGGCTTTCAGCATCGCGCCGGAGCTTCGGCCCCGAACCGCGGCAATCAGGATGGCCGCGTCGATGACGATCGTCGTCGACGGCAGTTTCACTTCGGCTTGCCGGTCAGGGCTTTCACGGCGGCGACCGACCAATCGACCGGATCGACGTCGCCGAAACCAGCCAGCGCCGCGTCGTCCGCAGCTGCGTCGCGCCCCTTCGCCAGCTTCTCGGCTCGCCTCAACACGGCGGCCAAGCGATCGGGATCGGCCGATTTCAGCGGGATCAGCAGTCCCACCGTCCGCTCGCCCGACTTCACCGGCGTCGGCCCTGGCAGCGCCCCGATCGCCTCGCCGGAAATCTTCTGCAGATCGCGGATGCTGATGTGGGTCATGGAGGTTACATACGGGTATATGTAACACAATTCAAGGTCCATCGCGTTACTGTCGAAGCGGTCCGATGAGCTTCGGGCTGGCGCAGGCGCCCCGCTACGGCGCCACCCCACGAAGATGGACGCCAACACTACCGTCAAAGCCGCACTGTTGGCGTTCTTTGCTCAAGATCAGTGCGCCGTGTAGGTGGCGTCATTGGAGCGGAGCTGCCGCCAACGTGCGGGCGTGACGCCTTCCCACTCGCGAAAGGCGCGATGAAACGAGGTCGCGTCCTGGTAACCCAGAAGGAACGCGATCTCATCAAGTTCCAAAGCTTCGTCGCTGAGAAGACGGCGACCAAGCTCCCGGCGGGCCTCGACCAGCAGCTCGCGAAAGCTGTGGCCTTCCTCAGTGATCCGACGTTGCAACGTCCGCTCGCTCATGCCCATCCTGCGGGCGACCTCGCTTACGTCTGGTCGACCGCTCGGCAGGCTGCGCTTGAGTTCGAGGATCACCTGTTCGCTTAGAGACCGCGCTTGCATCTCCTCAAGCGCGGTGCCCAACGCCGGCGTCAGCATGGCGAGCAGCTCGGGGTTGTAGCCTGGAAACGGTCGATCGAGATCGGCGGCGTCGAGCACGAGAAGGTCGCGCGGCGCGCCGAGCCGGACCGGCGCGGCGAAATAGCTTTCGTGGGCAGCGCTTCGTGCGCCGGGCCGGGCGAGGTCTACGCGCAAGGGTCGTACGTCAGTGCCCGTGCCGCGGCGTGCCAGCTCCATCAGCGTGGCAAAGGTCGCGTCCACACTCACCGACGGCTCGGCCTCGCTGGCGTGAAACCATGACATTCCCACGGTGCAGCTGCGCCGTCCCCCATCCAGACCGTCGGTGACCTGCAGGGTCTCCGGCGTGCAAAGCCGCTTGAACCGTGCCAGCCGTTCGAGCCCGTCGCGCAGATCGCGGGCATAAAAGGCGGCGAGCGTGGAAGGCGGATGGACGGCCGTGTCGGCGCTGCGCACGATCTTGAGGCCAACCGCGGGATCGTCGGACAGCGTCTCCAGCGCCCGCATCAGCGCGAAATACTGCGCAGTCGTGATGACTTGCCCGGTCTGGGGGAGCGTGACCGGCAGCCGCGCCTGGCGCAGCAGCGCCGAGGGAGGGATGCCGATCGCCTCCACCGCACGCCATAATCCATGCGGCACCTTGCACCGGTCAGCGGGAGCGGGCCATGACGCTCACGCTCCCTTCGGGAGCTGGCTGAGGATGATGCGATCGAACATGCGGTCACCCAGCCATGTGCGCATCGCGATCAGCAGCGCGCCGAACTTCCCTCTGACGTAGCGGGTGCGCGGACGAGCAGCGGCGACCGCCATGCCGACCACATCCGCAATCACGCGCGGGTGGCTGGTGCGTCCCTTGCCATAGGTGTCGCGGGTTCCGGCCGCGACCGCTCGGGTCAGCTCCGCATACGGCCCGGTGCCGGAACGCTTGAGCAGGCTGTCCGCCACCACGTCGCCAAATCCCGTTTCGATCAAGCCGGGTTCGATGACGACCACATCGATGCCCAGTGGGGCGAGTTCGAGACGCAGGCAATCGGACCAGCCCTCCAGCGCATGTTTAGTGGCATGATACCAACTGCCCAGCGGCGTGTAGATCTTGCCACCCATCGACGTGATGTTGATGATCCGGCCGGCCTTTTTTGCGCGCATCGCCGGCAGCAACAGCTGCGTCAGCCGACCGGGGCCGAAGACATTCACCTCGAACTGGTATCGCGCCTCCTCCATGCTGATCTCCTCCATCGGCCCATAAAGGCCGAAGCCGGCATTGTTGACCAGCACGTCCACGCCGCCCGTCTGCGCCATCATCGTATCGACCGCCGCAACGATATCGGCCTCGCTGGCGATGTCCATGCGGAGCGGATGCGCCCCGAGCGCCTTCAGGTCATCCATCTCGGCCACACGCCGGGCAGCCACGTAAACCTGGTAGCCGTCGGCGATCAGCCGCTTTGCGATCTCCTTGCCCATGCCGGATGATGCTCCCGTGACGAGAGCGGATTTTTTGTTGCGATCGAACATATGTCACCTTCCTTGCTTGTGTGAGGAAGATAGGTCGGCGCCGGACCTGCGGCATTGACAGACGGCGCCAAGACTTGCGCAAACTGCGCCATCTTTGAGCGCGGATGCCGCATCGAAGATCACGCGGATGTAGCGTGACGATGCATGAGGCGCATCGCAGCGCCTGGAAGCCACGGCTTCGCAGCGTTGATCTGGTGAGTGACGTCAGGCGGCCGGCAAGCCTGGATCGATGCCGGTCATGGCGATGGAGACGTCCCAGAGCCGCTTCGCGAGCGCGGGATCTTCGGCGTGCGGCGCGCGCTTTGCTTCGCCGGCTACTCCGCGGATTCCGCCAAAGCCGGTAGGACCGTAATAGCCTCCGGGCTCCACCTTGCCGGTCGCAGCCAGAAGTGCCGGCCATGCGCCCTTGTCGGCGCTATTGAGCAACAGGCCGACGATTGGGCCTACGATCTGGATCAACCCCAACGACAACGATCGGCTGATCCAGGCGATCCGCAACGGCGGTCAGGACACGATCAACGACGCAGGCCAGCAGATCGTCCGCCGCCAGCTCAACATCGCGCCGACGCTCACCATCCGTCCGGGCTTTCCCGTGCGCGTGATCGTCACGCGCGACCTGATCCTCGAACCCTACGGACCGTGAGATGACGAAGCTGAAGCTCGGCGCAATTCAAGATGAGAAGTCGGTGAGAGTGACCCTAGAGCTGCCCGCCACTGTCCATCGCGACCTAGTCGCCTACGCCGAGGCACTTGCTCACGAAACCGGCCAAGGGGTGTCCGAGCCGTCCAAATTGATATTCCCATGATCCAGCGCTTCATGGCGACAGATCGGGGCTTTTCCCGGGCGCGGCGTTCAAGTTGATGTACGCGCAAACTAGGTAGCTCGCAATTCGGGCAGAATGCGCGACAAGGTGTCAGCGCACGTGGTCTGGCGGCGACGCAACGATCAGTGAATTGCGGGGTTCTCGATCGACTGTCTAAGCCGACGCAGGTCGCGAACGGGCGGTGCTCCAAACTGCCGAAGATATTCTCGACTGAACTGCGAGGCACTTTCATAGCCGACCGCGAATGCCACGTCGGAGGCGCTGTTCCCACCGGCAAGCAGCAACTGCCGCGCCTCCTGCAGCCGGATCTGTTTCTGGTACTGGATCGGGCTAAGTCCAGTCAGTGCGACAAAGTGGCGGTGCAAGCTGGCGCGGCTCATGCCACTTGCATCGCACAGGTCTTCGATCCGCAACCGAGTGTTATGGTGGTCTCGGATCCACTCAACTGCACGCCGGATCCGACCAAGCGCTCCTTCAGGCCGAGCAATATGACGCAGCAGGCGTCCCTGCGGTCCCTGCAAGAGACGATAGAGCAATTCGCGTTCAGCCATTGGAGCCAAGACGGGGATGTCGCTCGGCGTGTCGAGCAGCGCAAGCAGTCGTAGCAATGTTTCGCGAATTTGGGGCGTCATTGGGTTGATCGCGATACCGCTGCCCGGTGCGTCAGTGTCGCGTATTGGCGGCATGGTGGAAGCAATTTGCGCAAGCAATGCAGGATCGAGAACGAGCGAAACTGCGACATACGGTCGGCCATGGCCAGCGTCGTAGATTTGGCCGCTCAGCGGCAAGTCCAAAGCGCTGACCAGATACTGCTCAGCACCGTAGCAATGCAGGTTGTCATGGATAGTTACGTCCTTTGAACCTTGCAAGATGAAGCAAATCATCGAGCGGTATAGGCAGGGCGATGTGCCGGACGTCGTCTGACCTACTCCGATCTCGAGACGGGGGATCGGCGTCACAGTCATCCCCGATCGCGCGTGGCGCAGGGCAAGGTTGAGATGGGGCTGAAGATGATCGGTCATGGTCTTATTATGACACCATTCAACCTCCGAGCAAGCCCCTTGAGACAATTGGGCAATATATTGAGAGTAGCGGGCGGGCGGGCGGAGCGTTCGGGAATTATTTGTCTGATATCGGACCGGCACTGCGGCAGCGGCGCCTGGATTGATCATTTCGACAAAGGGCCAGCCCATGACCGACACAAACCTAACCCTCATAAGTCACCCGCTCTGCCCGTTCGTCCAGCGCGCCGCGATAACGCTGTTGGAAAAGGGAGTGCCGTTCGAGCGTATAAACGTCGACCTGTCGGCTAAGCCTGACTGGTTTCTGGCGCTATCGCCGACCGGCAAGGTCCCGGTGTTGAAGGTGCGACAGCCCAACGGAGAGGATGCGGTTCTCTTCGAGAGCATGGTGATCTGCGAATATCTGAACGAAACGCAAGACGGTGCCTCGATGTACCCTGAGGATCCTCTCGTCCGCGCTCGGCACCGCGCTTGGATCGAGTTCGCAACCCAGACCATGGCCGACGGTTGGCAGTTCCTCCACGCCGTGGACGCTCCAACCGCTGACGCTCGGCGCACCGCGTTCCGCGACAAGCTGCGCAAACTGGAGGCGGAACTGGGCGAAGGGCCGTATTTTGCCGGCCTCAATTTCGGCATGGTCGATGCCGTCTATGCCCCGCTCTTCCGCTATTTCGGGATCATCGACCCAGCGGCAGCGACCGCGATCTTCGACGGCCTGCCGCGCGTGAACGCATGGCGTGCGGCGCTCGCCGATCGGTCGAGCGTCAGGAACGCCGTCGTCGACACCTATCCCGAGCTGTTCCGCGACCACCTTCGGCAGCATGGCGCGCTAGGGAGCAGGTCGACACCGCGATCGCCAATTCGAAGATCATCCTCGCTGAGGCCCGCCGACGCGGTATGCATGTCCTCCACGCCTCGCTGAAGTTCGAGCCGGAATACAAGGTGCTGGGCGATGGTAAGTACGGGCTGCGCAGCATGATGCGCACCTATAGCTCGTTCCTGGGCGAGCAGGCCGATTTCTTCCCCGGCTTCGAACCGGCCGCGGGCGAACATGTCGTGCGCGAGCGCGCGGCAGCGTCTTTGTCGGCACCACGATCGACGGCTATCTGCGCAACAACGAAATCTTCGACATCTATCTTGCCGGCTTCTCGCTGGGCCAGTGCGTCGAATCCTCGATGCGCAACGCGCACGACCTCGGCTATCACACCAACGTCGTCTGGGATGCCTCGGCGGGCTACACGAAGAAGCAGCAGGAAGATTTCCTCGCCGAAATCGCACCCTTCTATGCCAACGCCATCACCACGCAGGAGTTCATCAAGCAGGTGTAGGCGGCTAGCGACATCCCCGGCACCACGACAGGGTGCCGAGTATGCCATACCCTTTCAGGTTGGGGCAAATGATGATCGGAATAATGATCGAACTCACAGTTAAGGCGGGCAGCGGCCAAGAGTTCGAGCGCGCCTTCGCCATCCAGGCGGCGGCGGTGCGTGCCAACGAACCGGGTAACAGCCTTTACGCGCTTTTTCGGTCGCGGGTCGCGCCGGACGGCTACACTCTCGTCGAAATCTACGAGGACGAGGATGCCCTCGCCGCGCACCGCAATTCGCCGCACATGGCGGCCAATCGGCCGTTGACCCTGCCGTTCCTAGCCGGGCGGTCCGAGACGCGCGCTTTCGACGTCGTCTCGCACGTCGCCTGACGACCCAAACCGACCGGTCCATCGGACGTGCCCGTCATCGCCCAGGCGGTGGCCATGAGCCATCATTGCAACAGTCGCACCGGGCTGAGCTGTGGCATCGCCGCCAACATCCGGTGGCACGCCCTGCCGCGCAGCCTTAGCCTGTTAAGGCCCCCAACCGGTCTGCGGAATGGCACCGAGGCGCTATCCGATCGAAAGCCCTGTCCATTGCGCTGAATGCCATACGCCGGGCCACATGGAAACCGTCCGCCCGACGAGCGATCCCACAGAGGAAAGGGTGTGCAACATCACCTCCGACCGTGAGATTGGAATCGGAAGTTGGTCAACCGACGAGTTCATGCGCCACCTCCAGACCTGGCACGCCCGCCCTTGCCGCCTCGACGTTCTACGACCTTTGGCCGACAGAGGCGCGCTATGGCACCGCCGAACTGAGGCTCGACAAGGCGCGCGATCCAGCTTCCACGGCTGGAACGGCTTGGGGCTGCAGACTGCCTATGTCTCGCTAGCTAGGCCGCGAACGGTCAATGACCCGGCAGCAATCAACTCATCCAGATGATTCTGCGTTGCTCGATGATCCACTTCATCAACGAGCAGTGCCTGTGTGGTGTGGTTGCCGGGAGCACATTGAGATAATTGGGCAAGATATTGAGCGGATCCGGCGCGCTCGAAGCCTGCGTGGCGCCTATTTACCAGATACCCAACAGGACTTGGCGCGACCATGGCCGACACTTTGGGTCATAGCAATGAATTCAAATATAAGGGCGATACACATGACGCGACTTAATGGAAAGCGCACCCTCATCACCGGCGGCACAACGGGGATCGGCCTCGAAGCCGCCAAACAGTTCCTGAACGAGGGCGCGCGCGTCATCGTAACGGGCAACAACCCTGAGACAATCGCACAGGCCAAGTCGATCCTGGGCTCCGAAGTTCCCGTCATCAAGGCCGACAGCGCGAGCGTCGAAGAGCAGCAGGCGCTCGCCGCTGCGGTGAAGGAGCATTACGGCCAGTTGGACGTCGCCTTCCTCAACGCCGGCATCTCGATCTGGCAGCCAATCGAAGCGTGGACCCCGGAAGTTTTCGACCGGATCTTCGCGATCAACGTGAAGGGGCCGTACTTCCTGATTCAGGCACTGCTGCCCATCTTCGCCAATCCGGCCTCGGTTGTACTCAACACCTCGATCAGCGCGCATGTCGGCGCCGCCACCTCGTCGGTTTACGGAGCGACCAAGGCGGCCTTCCTCAACCTGTCGAAGACGCTGTCCGCGGAACTCCTGCAGCGTGGCATCCGATTCAACGCGGTCAGCCCCGGTCCGATCGACACACCGCTCTACGACAAGCTTGGCGTTCCCGATGCTTATCGCGAGCAGATCAACAAAGACATCATCGCAGGGATCCCGGCCGGCCGCTTCGGCAGCGCGGCGGAAGTCGCCAAGGCGGTGGTTTATCTCGCGTCTGACGATTCGGCTTGGACGGTCGGCAGCGAGATCGTCGTGGACGGCGGCCGTATGCTGAACATGTAAACAAGCCGGCTGCTTTTGCAGTGGCTACGTCCGGCACCGACGGGAGGGCAGTGACCCTGCACACCGCGGTGCCGGCACCTTCCCAAAAAATTCGGTCTCAATTTCAGAACATACGGAGTGGCCGCCGTGGCGACGAAACAGCATAAAATCATTCCCACTCAATCGTCCCAGGCGGCTTGCTGGTCACATCATACACCACCCGGTTCACGCCCTTCACCTCGTTGATGATGCGCGTCGCGGTCTCGCCCAGGAACTTCATGTCGAACTGGTAGAAGTCCGCGGTCATGCCGTCGGTGGAGGTGACGGCGCGCAGGCCCACAACATAATCATACGTGCGGCCGTCGCCCATGACGCCGACGGTCTTCACCGGGAGCAGCACGGCGAAGGCCTGCCAGATCTCGTCGTAGAGGCCGTGCTTGCGGATCTGGTCGATGTAGACGGCGTCCGCTTTCCGCAGGATGTCGAGCTTGTCCTTGGTGATCTCGCCGGGGCAGCGGATGGCGAGGCCGGGGCCCGGGAACGGGTGGCGGCCGACGAAGATTTCGGGAAGGCCGAGCTCACGGCCGAGCTTGCGCACCTCGTCCTTGAACAGCTCGCGCAAGGGCTCGACGAGCTTCATGTTCATGCGCGCAGGGAGTCCGCCGACATTGTGGTGCGACTTGATGGTGACGGAGGGTCCGCCGGTGAAGGAGACGCTCTCGATCACGTCGGGATAGAGCGTGCCTTGCGCCAGGAAGTCGGCGCCGCCGATCTTCTTGGCCTCGGCCTCGAACACCTCGATGAAGAGGCGGCCGATGGTCTTGCGCTTGGTTTCGGGATCGGTGACGCCCTCGAGCTCGCCGAGAAATTGCTTGGAGGCATCCACGTGCACGAGCGGGATGTTGTAGTGGTGGCGGAACAGGTCGACCACGGTCTTGGCTTCGTCGAGACGCAGGAGGCCGTGGTCGACGAAGACGCAGGTGAGCTGGTCGCCGATCGCCTCGTGGATCAGGACGGCGGCGACGGCGGAATCGACGCCACCGGAGAGGCCGCAGATCACCTTGCCCTTGCCGACCTGCTGGCGGATCTTCGCAATCTCCTCCTCGCGGAAGGCGCGCATGGTCCAGTCGCCGGTGAGGCCGGCGATCTTGCGCACGAAGTTGCGGATGAGTTTTGCGCCGTCGGGCGTGTGCACCACTTCGGGGTGGAACATCAGGCCGTAATATTTGCGCGTCTCGTCCTGGATGATCGCGAACGGCGCGTTCGGCGAGGTGCCGGCGACGGAGAAGCCGGGCGGCATCCTGGTGATGCGGTCGCCGTGGCTCATCCAGACCTGGTTCTTGCTGCCTGACGACCAGACGTCCGCAAACAGCTGGCTGTCGGCCTTGACCTCGACGTCGGCGCGGCCGAACTCGCGGTGATGGCCGCCCTCCACCTCGCCGCCGAGCTGGGCCGCCATGGTCATCTGGCCGTAGCAGATGCCCATCACCGGGACGCCGGAATCGAAGATCAGTTGCGGGGCGCGGGGCGAGCCGGCCTCGTGCACCGATTCAGGACCGCCGGAGAGGATCACCGCCTTCGGCTTCATCTCGTTGAAGGCGCTTTCGGCCTTGTTGAACGGGACGATCTCGCAATAGACGCCGTCCTCGCGCACGCGGCGCGCGATCAGCTGCGTCACCTGGCTGCCGAAGTCGACAATGAGAATCTTGTCATGCGCCGAGGCCACGGAGGGCGTCGACGCGGAGCGGTCGTTCTGTGCTGCTGTCATGGCCAGCAGATACGCTGGCAGCGGGCGCGCCGCAACCGCAGCGGCGGCGCGCCCACATGCTTCTTTGGGCATGGACAAACGGATATAGGTAAGTAATATTGACCGAACGTTTTGGTGGGGTGAACGATGCCGCCCCTCACCGCTGTCATTCCCCGCGAAGGCGGGGAATCCAGTACGCCGCGGCCTCTCGGCTCAATCACGGCGGCCTCTGGAATACTGGATCGCCCGATCAAGTCGGGCGATGACAGCGAGGGTGAGGCGAGAGCACGCTGCTTGCGCCTGACAGAGGACTCTTCCATGAAACTCCCCACCTCCCCCTTCACCGTCACCGACTGGAGCAAGGTCGAGGCGACCACGCATCCTGGCGAGACGGGAGAGGCCAAGTGGCGCACGCTCAATATCGGCGACCTCCGGGTGCGCATGGTGGAATATTCGCCGGGCTATCTGGCCGACCATTGGTGCGACCGCGGCCACGTGCTCTACGTGCTGAAGGGCGAGCTCGACTCCGAGTTGCGCGACGGGCGCAGGTTCAAGCTGACGGCGGGGATGAGCTACCAGGTCTCGGATTTCGGCGACGCCGCGCACCGGTCCTCGACCGCCACCGGAGCGACGCTCTTCATCGTGGACTGAGTTGCGCCCGGCGGTTAATTTGCACCGCAAAATAGCAAAGTCCTGCGACGTTCCGAGCCGCGGGTGGTGCCTTGAACTGGCCCTAAATTCTCGCTATATTGTGATCATCGATACTTGGCCGAACGACTGGGCCGCTTCGCCTCGTTGCTAACGGGCGCGCACGCTTCAGATGACTTCTCCAAACATCGACTGAACAGGGCTATGGGCGCAACGCTGCGTTCCGGTCCACGTGCGTACTCTCTCTAACTAACTAAAGGAAATTCCCATGGCTATGGGCACCGTGAAGTGGTTCAACACCCAAAAGGGTTATGGTTTCATTCAGCCGGACGACGGCCAGAAGGACGTGTTCGTGCACATCAGCGCCGTCGAGCGCGCTGGCCTCTCCTCCCTCAACGAGGGTCAGAAGGTCTCGTTCGACATCGTCGCCGACCGCCGCAGCGGCAAGTCGTCGGCTGATAATCTCCGCGTCGGCTAACGCCCGCGCAGCGTTCTGACCACGGACGTACCGGCAGAACGCCAGAGTTAAAAGGCCCCGCGACCGGGATCCGGTTCGCGGGGCCTTTGTTTTCCCCCGTCATTCCGGGGCGCCCGCAGGGCGAGCCCGGAATCCATCGCGCGGCGATCTATGCGGCCCGATGGATTCCGGGCTCTCGCTTCGCGAGCCCCGGAATGACGGTTGATCAGGCCGTTTTCCTCAGCACCGACACGAAAAACCCGTCCGTGCCGGTTCGCCGCGGCGTCATCAGCCAGCCTTCGTCCAAGCGTCGCGCGGCTTGCGCAAAATCGTCCGCCTTGTCCCAGAGCACGCTTGCGGTCTGCTCGGGCGGCACGATCGCGAACTCGCCATGGCGCGCGGTGAACGCCCTCACCTGCTCGCCGTTCTCTTCCGCCAGCACCGAGCAGGTGATGTAGGCGATGCGGCCGCCCGGCTTCACCAGCGGAACCGCACGCGCCAGCACCTCGGCCTGGTCGCGCAGGCGGATCTCCAGCGCACCGGGGCGCATGCGCCATTTGGCGTCGGGGTTGCGGCGCCAAGTTCCGGTTCCCGTGCAGGGCGCATCGATCACGACCAGATCAGCCGAGGCGCGGATGTCGGCGAGGGAATCGGCCTCGCCCTTGGGCGTTCGGACGTCGGCATTGTGAACGCCGGCGCGCGACAGCCGCTCGTGGATCGGCGCGAGCTGGCGCTTGTCGCGGTCGGTCGCGATCAACCGGCCCTTGCCCTGCATCAGGGCGGCGAGCGCAAGCGTCTTGCCGCCGGCGCCGGCGCAGAGGTCGATCACCTGCTCGCCGGGTTTTGCCGCGGTGAGTTGGGCCGCAAGCTGCGATCCCTCATCCTGCACTTCAACGGCGCCCTTGATGAAATCCTCTTCCGCCTGGATCCCGGGGTTGCGCGCATCGGCCGAAAGCTCGATGCGCAAGCCGGTTGCGGACCACGGCGTCGGTTTCGCATGAAGATGAGAAAGATTGCGCAGCACCTTGTCGCGATTGGATTTTAGCGTGTTGACGCGAAGGTCGAGCGGGGCCCGGCTGGCCATCGCGGCCGCCTCCGCCGCGCGGTCCTCGCCGAACACCTTTGCAAGGTGCGGATCCAGCCATTCGGGATAGTCGCCGGCGATTGCGGCCGGCGCTCCCTCAAGGGACCGCGAGGCAAGCGCGGCCGCTTCGGCCTCCGTCAGCGGCGCAGGCGCAAAGCGGCTGCCGTCGAACAGCGCGCCCATCGTGGCCGCGTCCATGTCGCGCTCGAGCCGGAGCATGCCGATCAGCCGCGCCCGCGCGGTATCGGAATCCATCAGATACGCGCTCGAGGCGTAGCGGCGCAGCACGTCCCAGACCAGGCCGGCGATGGCGGCGCGGTCGCCGGAACCGGCGAAGCGGTGCGCGGTGCCCCACTCCTTCAGCGCCTTGGCCGCAGGCACGCGGTCTTTCTCGATGATGTCGATCAGTTCGATGGCTGCGGACAGCCGGGCAGCGGGGGTCATTCTGGATCTTTCAGATCAGCATTGGCAGGCGAGCGCCTAGATCAGCAACAAGAGCTTCAGCGCGAAGTAGATCCACATGGCGAGCAGCACCAGCACGCCGGCGAGCCAGACCGTGGAGCGCCGGCCGAGATCGTTCGAGGAGACGAACACCCCGGCATGGGCGAAACGCGTCACCACGAACACCCAGGACATCAGCACGATGAAGAGATCGGCGCGGCGCAACGGCAATGCCAGCGCGATCAGGACGTAGAACAGCACCGGCAGCTCAAACTGGTTGCGGTAGCAATTGGCGATCTGGGTGGCGCCCTTGGGCCAGTTCGGCTCGCCGAGCGCAATGTCGCGGATCTTGGTCTCGCCCGAGACCAGCGTCTTGCGGCGCGCGACCACCATGCCGATCAGCAGGGCGAAGGTGAGCCCGATCTGGACGAAGACCGGCAGCAAGACCATTCGAACGGACATCGGAACTTTCCCGGAAGGCGAAACCGTCGCGGACGTCATTAGCCGCGACTTCCGACGCTGACAATCAGCGAGTTGAACCGGCCTTCCCGATCTTGCGACCAACCACCGAAAGTTGAAGCGATTTCGGCCCTCTCGGGGCCCCAAGGCGAGATGGCGCCATGACCACCCTGTCCAGACTATGGACCGAATCCGCCGACGGCCAGCTCGGTATCCTGATGTCGGCGCTGTCGGGCATCGCGATGGCGCTCGCAGTCGCGCTGGCGATGACGGTGTACTTCCGCTTGAACTACCGGAGCTGGCGGGACGTGGCCCGCCATGGCCTTGCGGCGCTCGCCGCGCTCGCTCTGTTCGCCTTTGCCGCCTACGACATGCGCCACGCCGCGCTTGCCTATCTCGGCCTCAATCCGTCCAAGCCGGCGGTCGAGTTCGAGATCCGCATGCCCCGGGAGATGCTGACGGCGGCCACCGACAGCCAGATCGAGCTGCACACCGACCGCAACCAGACGCTGGCGCTGATCGGCGGCGTGCGCGACCTCGCCGACGGCCGCGCCCTGCTGCGCGGCGCGGTCGCGCTCAACCACCGCACCGCGGATCGCATGCTGGTCGTGAACCTGCCGGGCAAGGGCACGTTCGAGTTCCGTCTCCGCCTGCCCGCCGAACCGCATCGCTCCCTGGAGTTCGGCCCCTGGCACCTCGCCGACCGCATCGCCTCGCCGCTCGCAGGTCCCGTCGCGCCGCAGGACGGCTACACGATCCGCTACCGCGTGCTTTAAACTTTGTTCGTTGCGATCCATGCCGGCGCCGTCATCGTTCCGACGCGCGACAACGGGTAAGTTGATCGCATGTCCGAATTTCGCCTGACGCAGATTTCCGACACCCATCTCGGCCGCCGCTTCCCCGGCCTGATCGCCAACTTCCATCGGGTTTGCGAGCGTATCGACGCCGAGAGGCCCGATCTCGTCGTCAACACCGGCGACGTCGCCTTCGACGGACCGACCGGCCGCGACGATATGGTCTTCGCGAAAGGCCTGCACGACGCCCTTCCCGTCGCGTGCCGTTACATCCCCGGCAATCACGACATCGGCGATAATCCGACCGCGATCGGGCCGGCGCCGAAGCCGCCGGTCAGCGAGGCGCATTGCCGGCAGTTCTGCGACATCGTCGGCGAGGACCATTGGGCGTTCGAGGCCGCGGGCTGGCGCTTCATCGGCCTCAATTCGCTGGTGATGAATTCAGGGCTCGCTTTCGAGGCGGAGCAATTCGACTGGCTGAGCGCCCAGCTCGCTCGCACGAACGGCAGGCCGGTCGCGCTGTTCCTGCACAAGCCGCTGTTTCTCGACCTGCCCGACGATGCCGAAACGCCGGGGACCTCGATCCGCTACGTGCCGCAGCCGGCACGGGCACGGCTGATCGAGATGCTCGGGACGATCGATCTGCGCCTCGTCGCCAGCGGCCATGTGCACCAGCGGCGCGACTTCACCTGGCGCCACACCCGCCATGTCTGGGCGCCGTCAGCCGGCTTCATCATCAACGATCGGCGGCAGGACAGGATCGCGATCAAGGAAGTCGGCTTGGTCGAATATCGCTTCCGCCCCGACAGTTTCGAGGTTCGCCACGTCAGGGCCGCGGGCCAGGTCGATGTCGACGTCGAAGAGCTCCTCGCCCAGATGGGCGGCGAGCACTAGCCCAATTCGCAGGCACGAATCTTTATCTAAATACCTCAATGCACCGGATTTGTCCCAAGAATGATCAGATTTGGCTAATGACAACGTTGTCATACGGACATATCTTTCATCCCGGCGGCGAAGGGCCGCCGAGGGAGCGACGATGCAGTTCTTGTCCCGGTGGGATAGCCAACGCCTTTCGACGACGACGCGGGGCATCCCTCTGGTCGATGGCGCAGCCACCGAGGACATTGGCCGCCAGCGCTGGTCACCATCGCGCGGTGATCTGGCCCTCCCCGCCCTCACCCTGGACGAGGCCGCGTTCGCGGCCAACCGCGACCTCTTCCTGAGATGGTGCGCGAGCGCCGGCATCAGCGTTGCTCCCCATGCCAAGACGCCGATGTCGCCGGAGCTCGCGAGCTCGCTGCGCGCAGCCGGCGCCTGGGGCACGACGGTCGCCAATGCCCAGCAGGCCGCCGTGCTGCTCGCAAGCGGCGAGCGACGCCTGCTGCTGGCCAACGAGATCGGCGGGCTCGCGGCCGGTCGACGGCTCGGGACGCTGCTCAGCGCCTATCCCGACGTCGAATTTCACGCCTTCGCGGATTCACCGGCCGCGGTCGCAGCGCTCGCTGAAGCCGCGCGGATCGCAGGCCGCAGGGAATTGTCGGTGCTGGTCGAGCTCGGTGCTGGCCGCGCCGGCGCACGCGATCGCGCCGCAATCGAGGCGACGATAGCGGCCGTGCTCGCAGCCGACCGGCTCGTGCTCGGCGGCGTCGCGACCTATGAGGGCGCGGCCGCAACGTCCGACCCCGAGGCGACGATGCGCGCCATCGCGACGCTGCTGGAGCGCACCATCGAGGCGTTGGCGCGGGTGCGCGCCGCCGCCCCGCAGCGACCGCTGATCCTGAGCGCAGGCGGCTCCGCCTATTTCGATATCGTCGCGCGGACACTGACGCCGGCGGCGCAGGCCGATGGCAACGCGAGTGTGATCCTGCGCTCGGGCGCGCTGTTCTTCTCCGACCACGGCATCTATGCGCGCGCCTTCGCGGAAGTCGACCGGCGCGGAGGCCTCCTCATCGACGGCCTGCTCCACTCCGCCGCGCAGAGCTTTCGTCCCGCGCTGACGCTCTGGGCCGAGGTGCTGTCGCGTCCCGAAGACGGACTTGCGATCGCCGGCTTCGGCATGCGCGACGCCTCGTTCGACCAGGGACTGCCCGTGCCCTTGCGCGTATTCCGCGATGGCGTCGAACTGCACGGGCTCGCCGCTGCGCTCGCCGTGACCCGTCTCAACGACCAGCACGCGTTCCTGTCGGTCACACCCGAAGCCGCGCTTGCAGTCGGCGACATCATCGCCCTGGGCATCTCGCATCCCTGCACCTGCCTCGACCGCTGGCGCGTCATCCTCGGCCTCGACGCCGATGGGGTCGTAACGCGCGCCCTTCCCACCCAGTTCGGCTGAGAGCAGCGCGATGAACTTCCTGCCGCTGTGGCGCTATCAG
Source organism: Bradyrhizobium sp. LVM 105 (assembly GCF_003957705.1). NCBI lineage: Bacteria > Pseudomonadati > Pseudomonadota > Alphaproteobacteria > Hyphomicrobiales > Nitrobacteraceae > Bradyrhizobium > Bradyrhizobium sp. LVM 105. The sequence continues at coordinate 404,987 of NZ_QZMV01000006.1, forward strand.
AACCAGCTCATCGAGGGCGCCATCGTCACGCTGGAGCTGACCGTGATCTCGGCGCTGGCCGGCCTCGTGATCGGCATCGCCGGCGCGGTCGCGCTGAAGGGCGGCATCACGCCGCTGCGCTGGATGGTGCGCGGATACATCGAGCTGTTCCGCAACACGCCCTCCCTGATCCAGATCTTCATCGTGTTCTTCGTGCTGCCGAACTTCGGGTTGAAGCTGCCAGCCTTCGAGGCCGCCGCCGTGGCGCTGTCGCTGTATTTCGGCGCCTACTCGGTCGAGATCATCCGCGCCGGTCTCGATTCCATTCCGCGCAGCCAGGTCGAGGCCGGCCAGTGCATCGGGCTGTCGGGCTGGCAGGTGTTCCGCCACATCATCCTGCCGCCGGCGCTGCGCAACGCTTATCCGGCCATGACCAGCCAGTTCGTGCTGCTGCTGCTGGGCACCTCGCTCGCCTCGCAGGTCGCGGCCGACGAGCTGTTTCACGTCGCCGGCTTCATCGAGAGCCGTACTTATCGCAGCTTCGAGGTCTATGCGGTGATCTGCGCGGTCTATTTCGTCATGGCGATGTCGTTCAAGGCGCTGTTCGCCGTCATCGGTCTGGCTGCCTTCCGCTGGCCGCGGCGGCGCTGAGGGACAAGCGATGCGATCCTTCTCCCTCATCGATTTCGCCTCGCTGTTCATCGCGCTGCGCTGGACCGTTGCGCTCGTCGTGCTCGCGCTTCTGTTCGGTGCGCCGCTTGCGCTCGGGCTCGCCATGGGCCGCATCAGCCGCTTTGCCGGTCTGCGCTGGACGATGGCCGCGCTCATCCAGGTGATCCAGAGCGTGCCGCTGCTCGGCCTGCTGTTCTTCTTCTATTTCGGCATGCCGGTTTTCCTCGGCATCCAGGTGCCGGCACTCGTCGCCGTGACCGTCGCCTACACGCTCTACACCGCCGCCTTCCTCGGCGAGATCTGGCGGGGCGGGCTGGAGGCCGTAAAGCAGGCGCAATGGGAGGCCGGCGCTTGCCTCGGCCTCTCCGCCTGGCAGCAATTCCACCACATCGTCGCGCCGCAGGCGCTGCGGCTTTCGCTGCCGCCGACCGTGGGCTTCCTGGTGCAGCTGATCAAGGGTACCTCGCTCGCCTCGATCCTCGGCTTCGTCGAACTCGCACGCGCCGGACAAGTGGTGAGCGCGGCGACGTTCCAGCCACTGCTCACCTACGCGCTGGTCGCCGCGATCTATTTCGCGCTGTGCCTGCCGCTCACGCTCTGGTCCCGCTCCTTGGAGGCCCGCCTCGATGGCTCTCGTTGAAATCCGCAACGTGCACAAGACATTCGGCAAGGTCGAGGTGCTCAAGGGCGTCTCGCTCGATGTCGAGGAAGGTGAGATCGTCACGATCATCGGCCGCTCCGGCTCAGGCAAATCGACGCTGCTCCGCTGCATCAATGCGCTCGAGAGCGTCGATTCCGGCGAGATCCGGGTGGAAGGTCAGAAGGTCCACGCCAAGATGCCGGACCTGAAGAAATTCCGACAGCGCGTCGGCATCGTGTTCCAGGCCTTCAACCTGTTTCCGCATCTCAAGGTCGAGCGCAACATCACGCTGGCTCCGCTACTCACCGGCCGCATCGAGAAGGCGAAAGCACGTGCGCTGGCCGAGGATGTGCTCACCCGCGTCGGCCTCGCCGACAAGATCGACGCATGGCCGGAGCAGCTGTCCGGCGGCCAGCAGCAGCGCGTCGCCATCGCCCGGTGCCTGGCGATGGCGCCCCACCTCATGCTGTTCGACGAGGTGACCTCGGCGCTCGATCCCGAGCTCGTCGGCGAAGTCCTGAAGGTGATGGAGGCGATGGCGAAGCAAGGCATGACCATGATCCTGGTCACGCACGAGATGGGCTTTGCCCGCAACGTCGCCAACCGCATCGTGTTCATGCACCAGGGCCGCGTCTGGGAACAGGGACCGCCGGCAAGAATGTTCGCCAGCCCCGAGACGCCCGAGCTCGCAAGCTTCATCGCATCCGCCAAGTGAGAACCTTCCACCCTTCAAGGAGAGAGTCATGAGAAAATTGAAATCCCTCTTCACCATCGCAGCCGCGGCGCTTGCCGTTCTCGCAGCGCCAAGTCTCGCCAGCGCCGACAAACTTCAGGACGTGCTCGGTTCGGGCAAGCTGCGCGTCGGCATCCTGACCGACGCCGCGCCCTGGGGATTCAAGGACGACAAGGGCGAGATCGCCGGCCTCGACGCCGATCTCGCCAAGCTGATCGCTGCCGACATGGGCCTGAAGCTCGAGCTCGTTCCGGTGACGGGTGCCGCACGCATCCCGAGCCTGTTGTCGGACAAGATCGACATGCTGATCGCCGGTCTCGGCGCAACGCCGGAGCGCGCCCAGCAGGTGATGTTCTCGCAGCCCTACGCGGTGGTCAATCTCGGCGTGTACGGCGCCAAGTCGCTGCCCGCCTCGACCGGCAAGAAGCCCGACAATCTCGACGGCCGCAGCGTGGCAGTGGCCAAGGGCTCAACGCTCGACGTCTGGCTCACCGACAACGCGCCGAAGGTAAAGCTGGTGCGCTTCGAGGACACGCCGGCGGCGATTGCGGCCTATCTGGCCGGACAGGCCGACACGTTTGCCGAGAACAGCGCCATCGCGCTGAAGGTACAGGACCAGAACCCGACCAAGGAGGTCGAGCTGAAGTTCGTGATCCGCCAGTCGCCGGCTCATGTCGGCGTGCGCCAGGGCGAGCAGAACCTGCTCAACTGGATCAACACCGACATCTTCTTCAACAAGCTCAACGGCAAGCTCGGCGCGCTTCAGCTCAAATGGTTCAAGGAAGAGCAGACCCTGCCGACGCTGTGAATTTCGGACCGGCTCTCGCATCATGCGAGAGCCAACCCTGACGAGGAGTATTCAGATGATCAAACGTTACGTCGTCGGCTCGCGCATGAGCCAGGCCGTCGCCGCCGGCGGCGTGGTGCACATCGCAGGCCAGGTGGCCGATGACCGCAAGGCCGGCATCGTGTCGCAGACCGAGCAGGTGCTCGCGAAAATCGACGCTCTGCTCAAGGAAGCCGGCTCGGATCGGTCCAGGCTCATTGCGGTCAACGTCTTCCTGCCGCACATCACCGATTTCGACACCATGAACTCGGTCTACGACGCCTGGATCGATCCGGCCAATCCGCCGGCGCGCGCCTGCGTCGAAGCCCGCCTCGCCGATCCCGACCTGCGCGTCGAGATGACCGCGGTCGCCTTGCTCTAAGGCGCTGCCCTTTCCTTCAACCTGCGGCCGACGCCGGTGGCGGCGCGGCCTCGAGGCGAGCCATGCATACCGGACTTTTCCACGAGATCGACTTCGAGAAGGACCAGAAATGGTCCGGCCATCTCGGCATTCCCTTCTCGATCGACCGCTCCCCCTACTTCCAGCTCAAGATCCCGATCTTCCGGATCAAGAACGGCGCCGGGCCGAAGCTGCTGTTGATGGCCGGCAACCACGGCGACGAATATGAGGGTGAGATCGCGCTGACGCGGCTGTATCGCCGGTTGGATGCGAGCGCCATCAAGGGCGAGATCACCATCCTGCCGTTCGCCAATTGGCCCGCCGTGATGGCGGCGCGCCGCCGCTCGCCGCTTGACGAAGGCAATCTCAACCGCGCCTTTCCCGGCGATGAAGCGGGCACGCCGACATTTCGTCTGGCGCATTTCCTCGAGCACGAGCTGTTTCCGCGACACGACGTCGTCTTCGACCTCCACTCCGGCGGCACGTCCATGGCGCACGTGCCTTGCGCGCTGATCGAGCGGCAGGGACCGCCCGAGATGTTCGGCCACGCGCTACGTCTGATGGAGGGGTTAGGGATGCCGTTCGCCTTCGTCGCCGAGAACGGCGCCTCGGCGCCGACCTCCATGGCGGCGGCCGCACGCGCAGGCGCGATCGGCCTCTCCGGCGAATTCGGCGGCGGCGGCACCGTGACGCCGCAGACCATGGCTCTCACCGCGCGCGCCGTCGACCGGCTGCTGCTCGCGCTCGGCCTCGTCCAGGCTCCTGTGCTGGGACCGCATGCGCCGGTCGAGCGCGCCACAGAGTTGCTGGCCCTGCAAAGCCATGCCCAGGCGGTGTTCGCGACGCGCCGCGGCTGGTTCGAGCCAGCTGTCACCGTCGGTGCACAGGTCAAGGCGGGCGACGTCGCCGGCTGGTACCACGACTTCGAGCGCCCGGAGCTTGCCGAAGAGGCGCTGCGCTTCCCCGCCGACGGCATCGTGATCTCGCAGCGCCTGCACACCGACAGCCAGAGCGGCGACTGCCTGGTCCAGGTCGGCCGTGCGCTGTCGCGCGAGGAGTTGCCTGCGCACTGAACTTTGGAGACGATATCGACCGCGACCAACTTCGGGATTCGATGACCGATCCGGCAAAGCCAGGCTATGATGACGTGGTGCGCATTCCGGCGCCGCCCGGCCGCAGCAATGCGACCGGACGGCCGCCGCGTATCGAGGAAGTCGCGGCGCGCGCGGGCGTCGCGCCGATCACGGTGTCGCGGGTGCTGCGCCACCCCGAGAAGGTCAATCGGAAGACCCGCGAGCGAATCCTCTCGGTGATCGAGGCGACCGGCTACGCCTCCAACCCGCACGCCCGCGCGCTGCGCTCGGGCCGGTCGAACGTGGTCATCGCCTTCGTCTCCAACATCCTCAGCCAGCAGTTCGGCCTCGCGGTACGCAGCTTTGCCGCGACGCTCGAGCCGGAAGGTTTTGAGGTGCTGGTCGGCCAGACCTCCTACTCCTATGCCAAGGAGGTCGCGATGATCCAGTCGCTGCGCGGCATCCGTCCCGCCGCGGTGATGTTCACTGGCGTAATCGAGCTCGAGGAGAACCGGGCCGCGCTGGCCGAGCTCGGCATTCCCGTGATCGAGACCTGGGCGTTTCCGCGCGATCCCATCGATATGCTGGTCGGCCTGCCCAATGCGGATGCCGGCGCGATGGCGGCGCAGAGGCTCGCCGAGGCCGGACATCGCCGCGTCGCCTTCATCGGCCGCAGCAGCGGCCGTGGCGCCCTCCGCCGCGACGGTTTTCGTGCGGCGGCGGCAAAGCTCGGTCTCGAGATCGTCCACGAGATCGGTGTCGGCGAGATCACGGGCCTCGTTGACGGCCGCGCCGCTTTCACCGCCCTGCTCGATCGCGGCGGCGAGGTCGATGCCGTGTTCTGCGCCAATGACCTGCTCGCGACCGGCGCACTGATCGAGGCGCGCGCCCGCGGCCTTTCGGTACCGCGCGATCTGGCCGTGCTCGGCTTCGGCGACAACGACGTCGCCGATCAGATCACGCCCGGCCTCACCACCATCTCGTTCGATGCAGCGGCCCTGGGGCGGATTGCGGGGGAATTGCTTCTGGCGCGGCTATCCGGCCCGCCGGCAGCCGAGCAGCGGCTCGCCGTCGAATTATCCATGGTCGAACGCGGTAGCGTCTGAACGTGGTGATCTAGGCGATGCTCTTGAGATCCTGCTGGATCGCGGCGAGCAAGGATTGTAGCGCCTCGCTGTTCACCGGCTTGGCCGCGAGATCCTTGGCGGATGGCTGCCTGGCAGGTTGCGCGGCCTTGACCGGGCGCTTCGGGAATGGCGGCGCCGGCATCGCGGGACGGCTCAAATCGCCCTCCTCGTCGACACGGACGAACTTGCCATGGATGACGTCGTCGCGACGGCCCATGATGAACATGGTCGTCCAATAGCCGGCAGCCAGCAGGATGACGCAGAAAACACTGATCTCTAACATCGCAACACCCAAAATATGCGCGATGATTCAATGCCTTCGCGGGCCCGTCAATGAACAGCCGGTCACACCTGCGGCTTTTGCGGGCAGGTGTGACCATTTGGTGACTCTTTGTTAACCAATGAGAGGCCCTGCGGTCGGGTTTTACGCGAGTTCAGGAGCCCAGTGCGTCGAGAACGTGCCGCGCAACCACGGGATGGTCGAGGTAGCCCACGATGCCGTGGCGGTTGTCTGTCCCGTTGCGGACGTTCGCATAGTTCTCGATGGCAGGCGTGACCGGGAAGTTCGCGCCATCGAGCGGATAGAGCGCGACCACGTCCTTGGGGTCGAACGCATTGTACCAGGCTTTGGCTGGCGCCGGAAAACCGATCGGCCGGAGTTGGTCGCGGATGGCCCTGATACCCAGCGGCGAGCCCACCGTGACATACGCACGCACGTTCAGCGTACGCCGGTCGGTCCGCATAACGTTGTAGGCTACGACCGACCCCAGCGAATGCCCGACCACCACGCAGGGCCGCTCATCGAAGCCGGCGCCGACGATGCGGTCGATCTGGTCGCGGACGCCTGACCGCGTCGTATAGAGAAATACGTCGCGCATCAGGCGCTCGATCCCGGACTGGCTCAGCCCGCCGCCGAAGCGATCGATGGTGCGGATGATCGCCTGCACCCATGCCCAATTCTGCGGACCTCGTGCCGTCGGGTTGTTGCCGAACTCCTGCTGCACCTGGGCATCTGTGATGCCGGCCTTGCTGCGGATAGACTCCGCGACGGAAGCCTGAAACTTTAGGAAATCGTCATCGACCGCGCTGCCGCGCGCCTGGATGTCGTCGGTCAGAGGCACCTGCGCCTCGCGCGCAAGTTCGTCCAGACGATCGCCGTAGTAGGGAAATGCTACTTCAAGATTGTCCGGGACGGTACGATTGATCTTGGCCGCGCCGCGTTTCAGCGTCTCCATCCAGATCGATTGCAACTCGACAGGATCCAGCCCCTGTTGCGAGCGACCATGTACCAGCACGAGACGTACAGGAAACGGATCCGCTCGGCCTCCCGTCGCGATCAGCGACATCAGGCCAGCCGCACCTGCAAGAACTTCACGACGACGCATCGCTTTCCTTTCCCGCCCCGAACCCGTCTTCGGCCGCGCACGATCATCGGCTGGCGGTGGCCAGGGCTTCCAGCATCAATTTCATTCCAGGGGGACCGAAGGTGGTCCAGAGCGACGACCGCAGGCTGTCCCTGGCCCGCAGGACCTGGTCCCGAAGCACCACATTGCGAGTGCGGATGAGCTGCCAGCCCTGCGAGAACATCGGGCAGAATGGCACGGCGCGCTCGGATATCCTGCTGTCCGACAGTACGTCGGCCAACAGCGCAAGATCGAACAGCTCGCCTTCGAGGTCACCTGCCATGAAAGACCGCACCGAGGCGACCTGCTGCGGCAGATTGGCATCAGCGTAAGCATAGGCGGCGTAAATTCCGAGCGTCGGATCAATTCCCTTCAGCACACGAATCTGATCGGCAAGTCTCGAGGCCGCCGCCGAGCGCGTTTGCCGGTCGCCTTCGATGCGGAGCACGCCGAACTGGGCCGACGTCGCCATAAGCGCCCGCAGCTGATCGAGGCGGGGTCCGGCCTCCTTGTACTCGCCCCATCGCCGGCTTGACGGCGACGGGGCATACGTGACGTCCGCCACACCGCCATTGCGGACGGTGAGCGACCCTATGAAGCCGGGTAATGCGGCAAGCACGGTCCCGCTACCGTCCGCAAACACCAGCGCGGCCGTCATTGGAGAACCATCCTGGACGGGAATGTTCACGAGGCCGGACTGGTCGGTACCGTTGCCGGGTGCAATGATCTCCGCCTGCCTGCCGCCAGCCAGCCATGCCTCGCGCAATTGGACGCCGGTCACCGAGAATCCGGTCGGTGCATTGAAGGTCGTGGCCGGCTGCTTCGCCACAATCAAGGATTGCTGGGCCGCGTTGAAGCCGGTGTTCGAAGCGACCTCCAGCTCTCTGACAGAATCGATATTTCGCAGCGACGCAAGCGCTCCAACCGCGGTGCGATTGAACTGATGGGCGGCAACGTCGACCAGCGTCACATCTCGCGGCTGGTCGACTGCCGCCGTTACCGATCCGCGCACGCGTCCCAGGTAGGCACTGTCGGGGGATTCGATACGCGCATCGGGATATTGCGCGAGACTCGCATTGTGTACGCGTAACCGCTGCGGCACCTCGTCGAGCAGGAACGTTTTGAGCTTCCGGTTCGAGACCACGCTCATGCCCCCGACCGTCGACACCATATCGGGTCGAGGCTTACGGAAGGCATCGAGAAATGTCTCGGTGAAGACACCCTGGAACTCATCGGCCGCCTTCTGACGCAATTCATAGGACGGCGCGCCGGGGCGGGTGCTGAAGAAACGATCGACTTCCGGAGAGGGACGTCCGGGAATGTAGCTTCCCAACGGGAAAATCACCGTTCCATGCAGCAGCGAGCTGTCGAAGTCCGAATTGGACCGGCAGGCATCGCAGATGATCACGACGTTTGATACGGCGCTACGCCCGGCAAGCGCCACGCATTCCGTGAGGCTGACCGCCTCGTTGACATCGTCCGGAGCTCCGCTCAACAACCAGAACTCGTTGTTGCCAAACGCAATTCCATGACCGGAAAAGTAGATCACGAGCTGTGTCAGCGTGCCGCGATTGACGAACTCCGTCACGGCCGCCTTGACCGCTGCGCCGGTGACGGGCGCGACCTCATCCGTGATCAGCTTGACCTCGAAATCTTCCGTCGCAAGCCACTGTGCGATCGACCTTGCGCCCGAGACGGCCGCTCTCAGCACGGGCAGATTGCCGGTCTTGTTGACCCCGACCACCACAGCCCCGCGCGTGGAGGCCGCAGGCTGCGCCAGGACCCTCCGAGCCGCCAGCAATTGCCCCCAGACAAGTCCGCCGACAAGCACATCGCGCCGCCGCATGCCCGCAACCTCATATCGCAGGATCCAACTGCTAACCCTATGGTAGTAGCATTCCCGCGTTTGCCAATCGGATTTTGCAGCCGTCGTCGGCCGCCCGGCCCTAGGCGCAGGGGCGGCCAACGTGGGTTCGGAAGCACTCGCCTCAGGCCTTGTCCGGCCCGATCCGGACCAGCTGCTTGCCGAAATTGGCGCCCTTCAGCAGCCCGATGAAGGCGCCGGGCGCGCTCTCCAGGCCCTCGGTGACGAACTCCTTGTATTTGACCTTGCCGTCGCGGACCCAGGCGGACATGTCGCGCAGGAAGTCGCCGTGCCGCGCGGCGAAGTCGGACACGATGAAGCCGCGGAAGGTCAGCCGCTTGGTCAGCGTCGCGCGCATCATGCTGGCGGCCCATTTGGGCGGCTTGGCCTCGGTGTCGTTGTAGTGGGCGATCAGGCCGCAGACCGGCACGCGGGCAAACGGGTTGAGCAGCGGGAACACCGCCTCGAACACGGCGCCGCCGACATTCTCGAAATAGACGTCGATGCCATCAGGGCAGGCGTCCTTCAGCCTGGCGGCGAAATCAGGATCGCGGTGATCGATGCAGGCATCGAAGCCGAGTTCCTTGACGACGTAGTCGCACTTGTCCTTGCCGCCGGCGATGCCGACCGCGCGTGCGCCCTTGATCCTGGCGATCTGGCCGACGGCCGAGCCGACCGCGCCGGAGGCGCCGGCAACGACGACGGTCTCGCCTGCTTGCGGCTTGCCGATGTCGAGCAGGCCCGTATACGCGGTCATGCCGGGCATGCCGAGCACGCCGATCGAGGTCGAGATCGGGCCGAGCTTGGGATCGACCTTGATCAGGCCCTTGCCGTTCGAGATCGCGTGGGTCTGCCAGCCGGAACGAATGCGCACGATGTCGCCGACCGCGAAATCAGGATTGTTGGACGCCGCGACCTCGCTGACCGCCTCGCCTTCCATCACGCCGCCGACCGGCACCGGCGCAGCGTAGGACGGCCCCTCGCTCATGCGCCCGCGCATATAAGGATCCAGCGACAGCCAGATCGTGCGCAGCAGGACTTCACCCGCGCCCGGTGTCGGAATGGCGAATTCCTCCAAACGGAAATCGGACGGCTTGGGTTCGCCGACGGGACGCGCGGCGAGAACAATGCGTTTGGCACTGTGTTGATCTTGGGCCATGGCTTCCTCCTGATTGCTTTGTCGCAATCATTTAGGAGGTGTGCAGGAACGAAGCAAACCCAACACGCGCTGTCATCGCCCGCGAAGTGTTTAGTCCGGGGACATGGCTGACACCTGTTCGGACACATCACTGACAGGTTGGCCGTTGGTCAAGTCGATTGATG